>CAZRSX010000051.1:536-1521 GCA_964602865.1 uncultured Candidatus Saccharibacteria bacterium | reverse complement strand
CTAACCCTAACCCTAACCCTAACCCTAACCCTAACCCTAACCCTAACCCTAACCTTAACCTTAACCTTAAAATAATTAACTAACCTATATTTAAGACCTAACCCATAAATGGAGGCATGGCCAATGGCATTTTATTGAGTTCCACTCATCTTAATCTTCTTCAGCGAGTTGCTTAGCTTCGCAGTGTAGTGCTGGTACTGCTTCTGGTCGTCATCAGTCCACTCGCCGTCGTCCATCTCGTGGTTGCCCTCCTCGTCGAGCGCGGGCGTGCCAATCTGTGCATCGTTGGCAACGTCGTTGAACAGCAGCATGTGGTACGTCACCTGCGCGTCGTACATCACCTCATAGTTGCCCGAGATGTCGGCAAGCTGGCCGGGGGTGTTCAGCGCGCTAGTAGAACCGTGAAACTGAGAAGGGTAAATGCCAGTCACACGATACGTGCGATACTGGTTCGAGCCCGAAGACTGGTTCGCAGGCTGCAAGTACGTCGAGGTGGCAGAGCAAATGCCTGCAAAGTGAGGCTCATAAATCTGATCCTTAGTAATACCAAGAATCTCAGAGTTCTGAAAGCTCGAGCGAATCACCTGGCGCGAGTACGTGCCGTTCGCAGCAGACAACTTCCATGTCCGCGAACGTGGGTTCATGGTCATGTAATTGTCAAACGCATCATTCTGCAACGAGTCGAAGTTGGTGGGCACAGCAGCTCCAGTGCCAGATGGCACAGACGTAGCACCAATAGTAAGCTCATACGGGTTTGGTATGGCGGTGTTGCTCGTTGGTTGCGTGGCATTAGTAATAGTCCAGCCACTCCAGTCCACAGCGCGAATGTCCTCCAGCATGTCCACTGCATAGACGGCAAAGCGCCTATAAGAGAACATGTTACAGAAAAGACTGAAGTCCGCAGGCACAGGTGGCGACGTAAATGATGTTCCATTGACAGTCGGGGCACTAAGAGGACTAGCCAAAGATTGCACAATGGTAGTGC
>CAZRSX010000051.1:0-526 GCA_964602865.1 uncultured Candidatus Saccharibacteria bacterium | reverse complement strand
TAGTGCGTCCATTGGGCGTTGAGTGGCGAAATTGCATGCGCCGCGTGACAGACAAGCGCATCTGAGCGGGTAGTCCCACTCCGGGTATAGAGACATATTCTCCTTGCCCCTTAAGTTGTCTCTTAGGCATAACTAAGTAAGATATTAGCCAAGGTGCACTAAGTGTTCTGGGGAGGACATCACCCTAGAAATGATCCGTCCATACTTACTCTCTGTTGTTGCGAAATTATTTTTTTTTTAGATTTTATTTTTTATTTTTTTTGTGAAGAAGTAATTTTTTTTTGTGAAGTAAATGGCAGCTTTTTTGATTCGACTTTTCCAATCTGGAAAATTCCAGATATTTTTTTAATTTTTATTTTTTGGTTAATTAATTTAGTTAGTTGTTACAACATAAGGTATGTATCCGTCAAAGCCGGAATACGAAGTCGAGGAAGAGGAGAAGGTCACCTACTTGTGCAGCCTTTGCGAGCACGTAGGTGAAGTGCCAATTAGGGAGCCCTATCCGTTCTGCATCATGTGCGGCACT
>CAZRSX010000050.1:0-1535 GCA_964602865.1 uncultured Candidatus Saccharibacteria bacterium | reverse complement strand
GTTGCAAACTCAGGACAGCAGCTTAATATTTTTATAGAACACTACGGATAGCTTGGGGGATACCGTGCAGCCAATAAACAGATAGTATTCTACACCTTGTTCTTTCCAGTCACCAGCAATTTTGATATCATTTACCGCTTTCGACACGTCATCAATGGTTCACTTGAGTTCAACTCAGTTATACCCATGCTGTACAAACAGCACCTTAGCTTTTGACTAAAGCACCTTTGTACACATTTACCAACACTGCTGTATCAGCCTTAGTGATGGACCTACCATCATCTTATATATAGGACTCAAGGATCTTATCTTCGATTCATAGCACAGACTCGGCGGGGAATATTAAATACAAAAACCCGGGTTTTGTATTTTAAACTTTAAAACAAGTAATCGCTTAGCACTGGTCTGGCTACACACATTTGCTCTGCTACCAAACCAGCGCCAGCTTGCTATGTGCTACAGACCTGCGCTAGGATGAGAGCCTTTTCCTTATCGCTCACTACCATAGCTTTTGACTACAGCAGCATAAGGTGGTCTGTACAATCCCCCTTAAAGGCTTGTAGGATGGACCTACCATCATCTTATTTACAGCACCTAAACAACTATTCAATGTTGCTTAATGCGTGGCACACCTACCGATAGCTTGGGGGTGAATTAGAGACGACAGATAGCTGTTAGCTCTGGGCTACTGCGTTCTTGTTTGGTCATAACCTTGGCAATAAGAACGTAGAATCGTTAGTTGCTTCTTTTTTGATATCAATTCCTTTCTTGGTCCCAGAATAATAAGCCATAATAAGTATTTGTTTGCATACCTATCTAGTTCTCCGATTGTTTGTCCCATGTATACAATTTCATTTTCTCCAACTTTGCAATTATGAAGATTATTATATGCTATAAAAACCTTATCATCAGTTAGTGTAATATTAAATGAATTGTTTTTTTTCTGTATTTTACTAACCTTTCCGTTAAATGGCGCTAAAACAATATTGCTATCAGATTCAACCGTCAAGCCAGGCATCGGTCCTTTATTATAAACACAGCTGTCTAATTTCTGAACATGCAAAACAGGGCAACTAAAGGATTCACTTTGACAGAAAGCCTCCTTTTGAGCAATTAAAACAAGTTGCGTTATAAATAAGGTGATAATACTTTTATTCATCTTTAGACAATTTATTCATTTTCATCCAATAAAAGGTTTATAGCGTCTTGTTCTAATTTGATATTTGGATTTGCGCTTAAATATTGGAGTAAAATATTTTTCATAACATTCTTTGCATCTTTTTCATGTTTTCTGTCTTTGTATGGAACTCTACCTGACTTTAAATTGTAGCCTTGACTTTTGAATGTATTTGTTTTATTATCAATTACTTTCGCTTTAAAATCTCCATAGTTTTGTAATGCATGCTCTGCCTCTTCCGCTCTTATTCCCAGCAACGTTTCCCCAGAGCCTTTCGCCAAGCTGAACGTTGCGCTGTCTATGTAACGCACCGTCCCATCATCCACAACTATATGCTCAACAATTGAATATTTGGAGA
>CAZRSX010000049.1:0-1547 GCA_964602865.1 uncultured Candidatus Saccharibacteria bacterium | reverse complement strand
GAAACCGTTGGCCTTGCCCTCTCCATCCTGGTCCACTACGGTCATGGCAACAGCCTTCTGGACTTCCGGAATACCGTTCCTCACAAAGCTGACCCGGAATTCGACATAGCTTGTATCTGTTGTTCTGGTAGTGGTGCTGGTATACCTGATAAATGGCTGCCATGAGTTTTTGTATGTATTGCCATTATCCATTTCAGAAACAGTGGCGTTCCTGGAACCAATGATACTGATCACAGCGTCAATGCCGGCTGTAACATTAGGAAAAGTCCATGTGATATTGTCGCTGGTGACACCGTTGACAAAAACCAGTGGCTTGGGAGCCATCGTCATCATCATCGGATTGGCTGAAGTAGCCGAAGCCAGGGCAAAGTCACCGAAGGAGCCTGTTGCCAGAGCTGCTTTTACTGTTCCTGCGGCCAGATTGCCGGTTGTTCCGCCGTTGCCCAGATCAGAGCTCAGGTTCAGGAGGCTGTTCCACCTTGAGATTCTCAGCGCTCCAGGATTGGACACGCCACCGCTTCTTTCAGCCGCATTATAGCTTAAAGTCACTACTACGGCCGACAGGCCTGAATTACGGTTTAACGACCAGTATTCTTCTTTCGCAATATGGTGCATGCCAAGATCCAGAAGGGTCAGGGAATGTGGCGTGGGCGTATTAAAATATTCTGCTGTGAACTGATCTGTCGCAAGCAAAGGGGCAGAAATGCTGATCGGCGCATAATAACCTGCTTTGCCTGTAGGGAAAGTGAAAGCTTCATTGCCTGTTTTTCTGACAGGGCCGTATACATAGCTGTTGTTACTGCCACCAGTAACCGCAGCTCCTGCATTAATAGTCAGCATATTGACAGGTGAAGAGAAGACCACTCCGTTTGTCAGCGCCAGCGATGTTCCGACTGTAACCGGAACCTGCAGCATCAGACTGCCGGTGGTATTCATTGCAAGACGGTTAAAGACCGGCTGTCTGGCGGCGGCGCCCGTTACGTTTTGTGTCTTGTTGCCGTTAATATTCACAATACCGCCGTTCTGACCGAATACAACTGCCTTATTGCTTCCGCTGGTAGAAATATTGCCTTTAAAATTGTTAGTGCCTGAAGAGGCCGGATACAGATTGCCCGAAGCGTTCTGCTGCACAAATGTCATATCGCCGTTGTAAGTATCGGCATTCACATCGGCCATCTGGAAATCCCTGACCGTATTATTAATGATAGTTACTGCTCCGTTGAAAGTATTGTTGCCATTTACTTTGTTGTTTGCCGAACTGCCTGACTGGGTGATAGTTAATGGACCGGTGAAGGTGGTATTTTCCATTTTCTTTATGTCATTCCCGATTACAACGGCTCCGTTTTGAACCGTACCGCCTGTAAACTCTGCCTTACCCGAAATCGTTAACGTATATCCGTTCAGGTTCAGAGTTCCTGCAGATATCCTCAACTCTTTAACAGTGACATTTGCGTTCAGTCTGGGCTGGTTTGGCACTGTGGCGTCAATAATTACTGTGCTGCCGGAAGGAGGAACAGTATTCGTAGACCAGTTAGCCGGAGTATTCC
>CAZRSX010000048.1:0-1570 GCA_964602865.1 uncultured Candidatus Saccharibacteria bacterium | reverse complement strand
TACGTGGTTGACCAGCCTCCATATGCATTGGCACCCATTTTTAAGTATATCCGAGCTAGCTCTGAGTATGTAATATTCTGTACTTTAGTTTTCATAGGTATTATTACTCTTCTATAAAGCCACCACTCTGGTGAGCCCAGAGTTTGGCGTAGGTACCATTCTTCTGAAGAAGCTCTTTGTGTGATCCTTCTTCTACAATCTTACCTTTATCGAGTACTAAAATTCTATCCATTTTTTGAATAGTAGAAAGTCGGTGAGCAATAACAATTGCGGTACGGTTTTCCATCAGCTTCCAGAGTGCTTTTTGTATGAGCACTTCACTTTCAGAATCGAGCGCGCTTGTTGCTTCGTCTAGCAGCAGTATAGGGGCGTCCTTTAAGATCGCCCTTGCAATAGCAATGCGCTGTCTTTGTCCGCCACTGAGCTTAACACCGCGTTCGCCCACAATTGTTTCGTAGCCATTTGGTAGCTCGGCAATAAAGTCGTGGGCGCATGCCTTTTTGGCGGCAGATTTTACCATCTCTTGTGTTACATCATTCTTGGCGTAGCCTATATTCTCGCGCAGGCTTCGGTGGAATAACATTGGTTCTTGCGGCACATATGCGATTGCTTCACGAAGAGATTTTTGAGTAACGGTGCTTATGTCTTGTCCGTCAACATGAATCGTTCCAGAAGAAAGATCATCAAAACGCAGAAGCAACTTAGTGACGGTTGTCTTTCCTGCGCCAGAGTGTCCAACGAGCCCAATTTTTTCGCCGGATTTAATAGCAAGATTCAACTTAGATATAGCCTGGTTACCATCTTCGTACGAATAACTTACGTTCGAAAAGTGTATTTCTCCCTTGTTAGTTATAAGCTGGGTAGCCTTCGGGGCGTCGATGATGCTGTTATTGGTTATGAGCATTTTTGTAATTGGGGCTGCTTCAGAAAACGCGTTGTCATAGCCGTTTACAATATCACCAAGCGTAAATATCTGTGCCGCTACACGCTGCAGGTAGGTGAGTGCAAAAATAACTGCGCCAAGCTCAATGTGACCATTCCTCAGAAGGGTAACCGCAAGACCAATTGTCAGCACCTGGAAAGCAATCGTAGTAAGGTTTCGGAGCGAGCCCTCTGTAGTGAGAATGCCCATATCTTTTCTATACAGTTCCTGGTGTACCAATGAGCGCTTCTTAATGTGTGTTAGTTCTCGCGATTCTTTTGCAAAAGTTTTCACGACCATACTATTGGTAAGTGCATCTGCAACTTCGCCCATTATTTCGGCACGGGTTTCTCGCCGTTTTTTGCGAAACGGCATACGGATCTTCATGCTGATTCGTATCTCTACAAGAATAAATACGGTAAAGAAAAGCATTATAAGGGCAAGTAGTACAGAAGACCGAGCAATAAGTACTACACCAGCTACAGTTGCAATTGCGAACGAAAATGTTTTAAGAATTATAACGTCCTGAATCTTAATGTAGCTGTTAATAAACTCTATATACTTACCAGTTAGTGCCCCAATTTTCTGGTTGCTAAAAAATGCTGCAAATTCGCTCATGCATAAGGATGCAGCATTTTTTAGCAACCA
>CAZRSX010000047.1:0-1609 GCA_964602865.1 uncultured Candidatus Saccharibacteria bacterium | reverse complement strand
AAATTTGACAAGGATATTCCATCGTATACTCCTTTGTGAATTTTCATATGACAATCTCTACAAACAGGAATTTGCTTTCTGTTAAGTTTTTGCATTATTTTGGTGAAACCCTTGATTTCTCCCTTTTTGATATGTTTAACTTGATGCATCTCAACGTTAGTGTCAGAGTCACATATCAGACATGGTGCGTCTCATATATGATTAGATCTTTCGGTAAAGTTTATCACGTTAAACGGATCATAGTTGAAATAATCTTGAAGTCTGAATGTCTTGTCTTTCTTCAGAGTTTCTGGTGTGTATAGTGCAATTTTTTTATCTTTATTATCTACTTTATAATGAATAGTAATAGGATTTCCATATTTTTTCCATACCTGTCTTGGTGAGATGTTGAGTTTTCTAGCTAGGGTACAGGCAGCAGAAAATCTTAAAGATCAAGTTATTTGCCCTAGCTGGTTTATATTATCAACAGGTTTGTAATATCCTAGAATTCCTCTTATTACTCAGTTATATCTTCTTATGATATCTTCTGGATTAAGGAAGACCCACTTAGTAATGGCTTTTGGTTGAAAGTCTTCTTCTCAGACAAATCCTAGTTCGACTAGTTTGTTCATGAGTTTTTTAATAGGTGCACTGATGATAATAGACGTATGATTTGGTCTTCTCTTAACCCCTGTACTCGCAATAGTAGATACAAATGATTCAGTATACTTTCTACTTTTCCTGTAGATTTCGAATCCTAAATAATTGACCTTGTCTTGTGTAACTTGGGTTATCTTGGTTTTGTCCAAACTTAGTTCGAGATTCAGCTCGTCTCTTAGGAAGTTGTTAACTTTATCTCTTATCTCTTTCGCTAATTCTAAATCTCCAGTTACTCCTATGACTCACTCATCAACATATCTATTGTAGTAGATTCTGATACCAGTGTCTTTAGTTCTTATAACTGCTGGGGTAAGTATCAATTTATCCTTTAAAGAATTTATAAGTTCTTCACTATCTAGATTTTCAATTTTGTTAAGCTTCTTAAGTTGCGATATGATTTTCACATACTCAGGATTAGGTTTCGAGGCTCTAGCAAGAGTGGTATATTGTTTAATGATCTCTTGCATGAAGACATCAAATTCGTGTAAGTAGATATTAGATAGTAGTGGGGATAAAACTCCCCCTTGTGGTACCCCTAGATGAGATCTAGTGAACTTTCCATTATTAACGTATCCCGCATTAACTAATTTCCAGTAGAGATCAATGATATTTCTATCTTTAATTTTTCTTTCTAGAAGTTTAGCTAATAAGTGGTGGTCAATATTGTCAAAGTATCCTTTGATGCCCCCCTCTATTACTCAAGTTATTCCATTTCATTTTCTTACTTCAAACACCGCAGTTAGCATTGATCTTTTCGGTCTAAATCCATGAGAATAGTCTAAGAATGTAGGTTCGAATACAGAACTCAGCATATTTCTAAGTGCTTCCTGTATTATTTTATCTCTAGGAGTAGGTATTCCGAGGGGTCTCATTTTCTTAGGGATAAATACTCTTTCTGAAGGTTTAAAGTTGAAAGTTCTATCTCTCATTGCCTGGACTACTTTTTCAGCTCAGTCTAAAGAAATTCCGT
>CAZRSX010000046.1:0-1629 GCA_964602865.1 uncultured Candidatus Saccharibacteria bacterium | reverse complement strand
TCGACGTCCTGCGTGGTGCCGGGACAGCCATGCAGGATGGCGATGTCCTCCTCGCCCCGGACGAGGCCAATATCCTCGCCGCGCTCCGCGCACTGTCCGCTCTCGGGTTTTCCCTCCACGCCTTTTCCGAATTGCGCCCGCTCAACGAATTCAAGGTCCTGCAAATCACCGACGGCCCGTTCGACGTTGATCTCCTCACCGAGGCCGATGGCATTTCCTCCTTCGCCGAGGCCATGGAACGCTCCGTCGCCATCGAAAACTGCCGGGTCGCCTCGCTCGACGACATCATTCGCAGCAAGGAAGCGGCCAACCGCGCCCGGGACCAACGCGATCTGCCCCTCCTCTACGCCTTCCGAAAATCCCTCGGCCAGACGCCGTAAGAGACGGTGGGGAAAACAGGATTTGCAGGAGGAGGAGACAGAATTCACACACCCTTCCGTTGCCTCCAATCCTGCAAATCTTGTCAATCCTGTCCACTCCCGCCGTCCGGAAACGAAAAAGGGCGGAGTCGCCTCCGCCCTTTTCATCGAGGATTCGCTGGCCGCTTAGCTGAGCCTGGCGCGCCGGCGGCGGGCCATCCAGAGCATCAGGCCCGTGCCGCCCAAGAGCAGCGTGGCTGAGGTGGGCTCGGGAACCGCAACCACCTCGCCGTTGAAGGAAAAGTTGTTGATGGAAAAGAGTTGGTAATTAAAAGCGTTGCTCGTGCCCGCACCCCATCCATAAACCCGAAACTCAATCGGACCGGTCACATTCTGGAAGGCAGGGTCAGTAAGGGGCACATCATGGAACACAGGTCCGTAAGCCCCGGTTCCCGGCTGGGTAAAGGTATAGATTTCGTTTCCCAGAGTAAACCCGCCCACACTGGAATACACAGCGAAACTCCGCGGAGGAGCAACCGCGTTTGGCAAGATTAAAGCGTTATATCTGTCACCTTGGACCTGAAACTCCAGGTTCTCAAAATTGATTTCGTACCCGGCGTCGGGCGTGAGGGTGAAGGTAAAATACTCGGCGGTGGCCAAGGCGTTTGCCTGGGTCCCGTTGTTTGCCCACCCTGTCGCAGCGTACAGATTATCCACCAAGGGAGTGACAGCAAGGGTCGAATCAACGCCCGACCCATGGCCAATGCCGCTGACGGTGATGTTGGAATCGCTCGATTGTCCCGTGGTATAGGGATTACTACCGCCAGGATTCGTTCCAAGGATCGGATTGGTCCAGATGATATCCGCATTCAGCGACAGCGTCATGGACAGACCCGCTGCCATCGTCAGGATGAGTTTTTTCATATTTTGTCTTTCAGGTTAAGGAACTTACGGATTCTTTCTTCGGGCTTGCTCCAAACTCACTTGCCTCAGGCAACCGGATGCGGTTTGGAACAGGAATGCGAGGAAAGTTGCAAATATCGATCTCGGGGTCAATGGAAAAATGACGACCTTTTGAGTCATCTTGGGGATGCCGATGTCGGGCCGGCCCCCAAGGGAGAACCAAGGTGAAATCGCAAACGCGGTCCCATGCATTGGGTTGTTGAGAAGCAGCATCTGTGCCAGAGGGGATTTTTTGACAGGATTTACAGGATTAACAAGATTTCAGGAGGAAAGGCGCAGGGCTCACGCATCAAAATCCTTCTTCCTT
>CAZRSX010000045.1:903-1701 GCA_964602865.1 uncultured Candidatus Saccharibacteria bacterium | reverse complement strand
CCGCAATTGAATTTCGCGCGGCAAGCCTTCGCTGAGCGAGCTGGCGAGGGCATCGAATTTGTCGAGGATGGCGACGATGCGGGCTTGTTTATCTAATGACGGAACCGGGATTTGCAATTTTGCCAAATCAGACTTGTTGACCGCTGGCACGCCTCCTTCCTTCTTTAATCCCAGCAACAAGTCGCTATTTGACCGAAGGAAATAAAAAAGATACTTATTGACTAAAAGGCCGTTATCAAATGACTTCATCTTGTAGCACAATGGCCCTAACCAAAATGGATTCTTCTGATAGCCCACATAACCAATGCCACCTTGGCCCCGCGAAGGCGTTGTAACCGTGTCTCCTTTGCAATTACTGCCGGCACTATATCCTGATCTCGATGTTCCGGCATTTATGTAGTCATAATCAGTCGCTATTTCCAGGATTGCGGGAGGCTTTTGTCCGGTGTTGATTTCAACCACTTCCCCCAGTGTTTTCCACTCGACTTCGCCATCTTCAAAACTCAATAACTGATCGCGGTAGTGGTTGTATTGTTTTTTTCTTGTGGTAAGCTCGGTGGTAAGCTCGGTGGTAAGCTCGGTGGTAAGCTCGGTGAATGTGTCCAAAATCCGGACAATTTCGCCCTGAATCTCCAGCGATTTCTTCGGGTTCGATGGGCAGGGAATGGGTATTGGGATTTCAATCAGCTTCCCCTTCGTTAACTTTGCGCGATCGCCGCCTGACAAGTAAGGAATGAAGTTGGCGATGCACAAAGTTAACGAAGGGGAAGCTGATTGAAATCCCAATACCCATTCCCT
>CAZRSX010000045.1:0-893 GCA_964602865.1 uncultured Candidatus Saccharibacteria bacterium | reverse complement strand
CCGCGCACAACGTGGACATGATTGTTCGCCCAAAATTTCCCTGTCGCGTATTGAATCGAGTAGTTTTCTAGACTTGCTGATCCGTCTTCTGCGACGAGTACGAACTCGCCCTCGTGCGTATGGCCTTCAACATAATCCTGTATATTGTTTGCACCGTAGTACGGGGTTTTCCCCGGCACCCGCAATGATGCCTTTACAGGCTGTCGTCCGCTGTTAGCCACTTCAACAAAGAGTTCATTTCCCAATGTGGTCCAAGACACCTCAGCACCATCAAGCAGCTTGTCCAAAAAACTCAAGTTGCTCACGCCTCGACCTCCTTTCCTTCAATCTCCGCCACGATCGCATCGATCTCCGCCCGTAGCTGGTCGATTCTGGCCACCGTCGTTTTCAGCTTGGCGTTGAATTTACCAATGTCGTCCACACGATCGCGCGTGTCCTTGGCCTCCACATAACTGCTGACCGACAGGTTGTAATCATTGCCAGCGATCTTCTCAAACGCGACGGTTTGAGCGAAGTGGGCGATGTTCGCCTTGCTGTCGAACGTCTGCATGATGGCTTCTGTGTGCTCGTCCGTCAGCACGTTGTTATTGGTCTCCTTCTCGAACAGACCGCTGGCGTCAATGAACTGCGTGTTTGTGTCGGTCTTGTGCTTGGACAGCACTAGAATGTTGACGGCAATGGTGGTGCCATAAAACAGATTCGGGGCCAGTGAAATCACCGTCTCGACATAGTTATTATCCACCAGATACTTGCGAATTTTCTGCTCGGCACCGCCGCGGTAGAAAATTCCCGGGAAGCAGACAATCGCTGCCCGGCCTTTGCTGGACAGATAGCTGAGCGCGTGCAATATAAACGCAAAGTCGGCTTTCGATTTCCGTTAGGAAGGCGAGGCA
>CAZRSX010000044.1:0-1738 GCA_964602865.1 uncultured Candidatus Saccharibacteria bacterium | reverse complement strand
GATTCGTAGTATGAAGTCTATTGATGGCTTCACCATATAGTGATATATGGGTTTATTTAGCAAATTATGCTATATGCTGGAATGGTTTAGTGTTATATGGGACTTTGAATAGTAAAACTTCATATAGCTATACCAAATCAGCAAGCAATCTGTCCCTATGCCATATTAATAGTAAAATACAGAGCGCTTCAGAGACTACAAGCGTAACATCTTTTAATTTTTCATTATTCCATAAATATTATAAAAATTTATTTGGAAAGGATGCGCAACATATATCTGATAATTGATTAACTTGGTTTATAGGTTTTGTAGAAGGAGATGGGGCAATTCAAACTTTTGCAAATAATACTAGAGTTAGATTTGTTTTAACTCAAAAAGAAAGCAATATTTTATACCATATTAATAAAACATTAGGTATAGGTAATGTTAGACATTTTCCACAAGGAAAAAGTGGAAATAAAAATGATTTTTATAGATTGATTGTTGATAATCCATTTCACATACTTTTATTAGCTTTTTTATTTAATGGAAATTTAGCTTTAACGCATAGAATTCAACAATTATCATTCTGAATTAATGTTTTAAATAAAAAATTTGGAGAAAATATTCTAATATTTATTGAAAAAGCTGTTTCTATAACATTACAAGATGCTTGATTATCTGGATTTACAGATGCAGAAGGTTGTTTTAATATTTCAATTACATCAAATACAAGATATTCGTTAGGTCATGTTATAAAAATGAGATTTATACTAGATCAAAAAGATGAAGTAATTCTTAATATTATAAAAGACTTATTTGGATTTGGCAAAGTAACTTTAAGATCTCAAACTAAAGATGTTTATAGATATACTGTTACAGGATTTAAAAATATGAAAGATATAATATCATATTTTAATAAATACCAATTATTAACTAAAAAAGCTATTTCTTATAATAATTTATTATGAGTGTATAATATTATAATTAATAAAAATCATTTAACTGAAGAAGGATTATCTCAAGTAAGAAAAATACAAAAAAAAATAAATATTAATAATAGTTTAACAAATAAAACAGGTTCAGCGCATCCTTAATAAATAAAAGATGAAGATATAGTCCGATTCTTCTAATAAAAAGAAGCACTCATATGAGTGGATAGAATATGAATAATATTCTGTTAACAAATTATGCATCACATGTACACTGTAGGTTTAGATGTAGATACAAGAGCATATTTTACAGCGGCTACGTTAATTATAGCTGTACCAACAGGTATTAAAATATTCTCATGGTTGTCTTTCTCCTTTAGTAAGAGATATATGACCAAAAACAATATAGATAATTTAATTTTTATTTTTTATAGTAATTTTAATAAAAATGAAAAAATTACTAATTTATACAATCTCCCTAGCCGGCCTTGCTATTACGCCAGACTCGGGAGCGGAGGCCAGGAAATTTATAAATCTAGTATAAGTACTTGGATAAATATAGGATTAAGAAATTATTCAACTGGAACTAAGGACCTATCAATAGATAAAGCCGATAATGCTTTAATAGATTTAATAAATGAAAGTATTTTTAATATTTTAGTATTTAAAAGTAATAAGCATAAACTAGGTGAAGGAGTTGCTTTAAGTTTTACAATAAATTCTAAAGATAAAAATTTATTAGACAATTTATACAATGTGTTAGATCAATGTGGAAAAATAGTTCAAAGAAAAAAATTTTTTTTTTTCAATATAAAAGACATTAAAAG
>CAZRSX010000043.1:793-1741 GCA_964602865.1 uncultured Candidatus Saccharibacteria bacterium | reverse complement strand
CCAATGAGCCTGCTGTATGCCCTTACGCCCGTGTCGAGGTAATTCAGCGCGAGTTGCGCATCCTTAAAGCCCGGAACTGCAAATACGTCGAGCTGCACACTGTCGCCGCCTTCCAGTGCGATGTCTTTTGTGAAGCGTTTGAAGCCAGGGCTTGCAAACCATGCAAAATCATGGATATGCTGTTCGGAAAACGTGTACTGGCGGAATAATGCTGAGTCTTGCAGGCTTAACAGACGGCCTGCAGATGCCACCGTGTAAGGCGCCGGTACAGTGATATTGACTCTGAAGTTCCCGAACTCGCTGTAAAACTCGCCCTGGTCCAGATAAGGCATGGGATTCCACCCGTTGACATCATACACGGCAGGTTTTGGGTACCATTGCGTAACAGAGAAAAAGCTATCCTCGTAACCTCCGCGCGAAAAAATGCGCGGGAGCCTGACATGAAAGGGAGTTGTAATGCGGATATTGCTCCCCGGCAATAAGGGCTTCGGAAGCACAAGCCTGACAATGTCAATATGATTGCTGTCAGTCTGCCAGTGGCTCTGTTCGCCGTCAACTCTGAATTCAAGTCCGTCGATGTAGCCTTTTTCCTTTCCCCTGCTTGTATAAAATTTTGTATTCCCTTTTTCCAGCAGCTGCCGGGCAAATGCAGTGCTGTTGTCCTTATAGGCATTCGGCCATATGTGAAAATAAATCCAGCGGAGCGTATCAGGCGAATGGTTATAGTACCTGATGGAGATAAACGCATCGAGCATTTTTGTATCGGGATGAAGTTTTACATTGATGTCGTAATCCACCTTCTGTTGCCAGGCAGCCTGTCTCAGCCTGTTGCCAGCCAGTGCCGAAGCCTGGATAAAAAGGCAGAATAAAAAGATAAAAAAAAACCTCATGCGGGCAAAATTAAGTTTTCTTTGGTTTATATTTGTGGTGAATAAATCCGAGATGGCA
>CAZRSX010000043.1:0-783 GCA_964602865.1 uncultured Candidatus Saccharibacteria bacterium | reverse complement strand
TGTTTGTTAAATTGCGCTGATATGTTTGAAAACTTTGATGACAATGAATTTCCGATGGATGAGTACAGCAGGGTTGATATTGAGGAATCACTGACCAAGTTTAACCAGTTACCGAACGATCAGTCCATTTTTTTTTCCGAAGATGAAATAGAAGCCCTTTCATATCATTTTTTCCTTTCCAATCAGCCTAAGGAACAGCTTGCCATTATTGATCACGGCCTGTACCTGTTCCCCAACAAGGTGGATTTCCTGGTAGAGAAAGCCTCTATTTTTTCCCTGGACAATCAGTACGCGCCTGCGCTTGAAATCATACAGCTGGCCAAGTCACTGGAGCCATACAACTGTGTGGTCCATAAAATGGAAGGTGAGATCCTGACAGATCTCGACAGAAATGATGAAGCGGAAGAGAGCTTCAGGCTCGCGCTGGAATATTCCCAGTTTGAAGACCAGGAATTTGTAGTGGATGTCTACATTTGTTATGCGCAGCTTCTGAACCAGGACAACAAGCTGATCAGGGCCAACAGACTGATCGAAAAAGCGCTTGCCAGGTTCCCGGCCGATGAACAGCTGTACAACCAGCTGTCCCTGAATTTTATTTCCGCCTCCCGCTTCAACGAAGCAGTGGAATATTTTAAAGCGAAGATAGATAATGACCCGTACGCCTGGCTCAACTGGTTTCACCTGGGCCGCTTCTATGAGCTCACCCATCGGCAGTCGCTTGCGCTCAGCGCGTATGAATATGCAGGACTGACCAATCCGGAGGCGAAAACCGCTTTTTTCAAC
>CAZRSX010000042.1:1055-1742 GCA_964602865.1 uncultured Candidatus Saccharibacteria bacterium | reverse complement strand
CAAGTAATGAAAAATTGGACCCTAAATATATTACAGGGTTTTGTGAGGGGGAATCTAGTTTTCAAATTTTAATACAACGAAATCAAAAATATAAAAACGGATACTCGGTTTCATTAAATTTTATTATTTTTTTACATGAAAAAGATTTAAATTTATTAAAAAAGATACAAAACTTTTTTAGTGTAGGTAAAATAAGTAAACAAGAAAAATATAATGCTGTTTACTTTCATGTTAATTCTATAGATGAAATAATGATAATTATAAATCATTTTAATAAATATCCTTTATTAACTAAAAAACAATTAGATTTTAATTTATGATCTATTGCAGCAAAAAAAATTTATAATAAAGAACATTTAACAAAAGAAGGGTTAAATCAAATAATTGCTCTAAAATCTAGTATAAATAGAGGGTTACCTAAAACTTTACAAACTGCTTTTCCTAATATAGAACCATATTTTTTAGATACAAATAATGCAAGACTAGTTATAATAGATCCTAATTGATTAGTAGGGTTTATAGAAGCTGAAAGTTGTTTTATTATAAAAATAGTGAAGTCTAAAACGAATAAATCAGGGTTAACCTCACAATTAATTTTTCAAATTACTCAGCATGTAAAAGATTTAGATCTTTTAATAAAAATTAAAAATTATTTTAATTGCGGTAATGTAAATATTAGATCTAATA
>CAZRSX010000042.1:0-1045 GCA_964602865.1 uncultured Candidatus Saccharibacteria bacterium | reverse complement strand
TGATTTTATTATCAGTAGTATTTATCAAATTAATGATATACTTTTACCTTTTTTTAATAAATACCCTATTGTAGGAGATAAAGCACAAAATTATTCTGATTTTTATAAAGCAGCAGATATTATAAAAAATAAAGGACATTTAACCAGTGAAGGATTAGAACAGTTAAAAACTATAAAAGCTGGTATGAATACTGGTAGAAAATTTTTAGAATTAAAAGTTTTGTCTTAAAATGAGAGGGTAAATTAAATACTTGTTTTTATTATTTACCTTTAGAAAAAGAGATAGAAAATTTAATAAAGTATTTGAATAACACATATAAAAAATACTTATCTATATATAGATGTGACGGTAACTTTTGATATGTAATGTCGTTAATAGCTGGTTCTATATTAGGTGAAACTAATTTAGAAAAAAGAGAAAGTGGATTAGTAACTATAATTAGATTTTTTCGAGCACATAGTAATGTAGAATATTTAATATGATATTTTAATATATTAGTTATGTATGGGTTATATAAACCAGATAAACCTAAATTGTATAAATGTATAAGTAAACATAATAAAATTTTATTTACTTATCGAATAAATAGTTATAGTTTTTCTTCTTTTAATTGAATATATGATGCTTTTTATAAAGATAATGAAAAATTTATTTCTAAAAATAATTGTTTTATTACACCTTTAGCTTTAGCTGTTTGATTTATGGATAGTGGATTTATAATAGGAAAAGAAATACATATAACTATAATATCTAAATTTAATAATAAAGATATTATTAACTTATGTGAGATTTTAAAAGAAAAATATAATCTAGATACTTATTTTAAATTAAGTAATAAAAATCATACAATTATTATAAAACAAAATTCTGTAAATAGATTTATAAATATAATAAAGCCGTATATTAATAAATTTATATCTAAAAAGTTAAAATAATAAAAAAAAATTTTTTTTCAAAAATTTCATAAAGTGAGTAAAATAAATTAAATAATAAAAAATGCCTTAAATGATTATATTTATATATTTTTCTAACGTATCTTATCTT
>CAZRSX010000041.1:976-1771 GCA_964602865.1 uncultured Candidatus Saccharibacteria bacterium | reverse complement strand
GAACGCACACGCCGAAAGCCCGTTCCAAGCGGCGCTGCGCCGGTTCAATGGCACGGTGTTGCAGACGATCCATCGTACGCTCGACGGTAGCGGCATCGCGCTCAATGGCGAGCGCATCCTGTCAGGCAAGGTGCCCGTCCGCAAGGACGACTTCATCATGCAGATCACCGCACAGCCAGTGACGCGTCTGATTGACGTTGTCATGGACATGCTCGCTGCGGGCATCAACATGGGCACCAACAGCGGGCAGATCATCAGCGCGACGAAGAAGTCGTGGATCGGCACGTACAAGCTGAACGTCGCACTGCAAGACCTGCTCAACCCGCTCGGCCCCAATGCACGGCTCAAGCTGCCGCGTCACACGTGGGACGTGAAGCTGCCGATCAGCGTCGGTGTCGGTGACAAGGTCATCTGGACCGAGAACGCGTACGACCTGCGTGATCCGTGGGAGCGGTACGAGGGCGACGGTGAGCATGCGACGTGGATACCGACACCGCCTGACAAGACGATCATGA
Organism: uncultured Candidatus Saccharibacteria bacterium; assembly: GCA_964602865.1. Classification (GTDB taxonomy): domain Bacteria; phylum Patescibacteriota; class Saccharimonadia; order Saccharimonadales; family JAGQNJ01; genus CAZRSX01. The sequence continues at coordinate 1,256 of CAZRSX010000041.1, read as the reverse complement.
ACGGCGAGAGCGGCATCGTCACTGCGATCACCGAAGAAGGCGGCATCCAGATCGACCTCGGCGACCGGCTCGTCAACATACCGCACAAGCTGACCGTCGAGAACAAGCGCGGTGAGTTAGTGCGGATCGACCCTCGCCGCACCATCGACCTTGGCTTCTGCATCACGACGCACAAGGCGCAGGGCAGCGAGTGGCCGCACGTCATCTACATGCTGAACGAGAGCACGCTGTTCATTCAGTCGCGTCACAACTTCTACACCGCGATCAGTCGCGCGTCGAA
>CAZRSX010000041.1:0-966 GCA_964602865.1 uncultured Candidatus Saccharibacteria bacterium | reverse complement strand
TGGCAACGTGAAGACGCCACAGCGCGCGCACCTGATACAGCGCGCACTCGAACTGACGATGGGCGACCGCAACCGTGCATACGGTGCGCCGAACCAGAACCACGACGAGATTGCCGAGCTGTGGCGTGCGTACTTCACCATCCGCGTCGGTCACACGGAGTTCCGCATCCGTGACATCGACGCGGAGGACGTGGCGATGTGCATGGTGCTGCTCAAGGTCGCACGCGCGGCGCAACGGACGCACTCGCCCGACCCGCTCAACGAGGACACGTTCGCCGACATGATCGCGTACGCGGGCATCGCTGGCGAGTGCAGAGAGAACCAAGTCGCAGACGATCTGCGTCCGATGGCTGCGGAGGGCTGACATGGACGACGACAAGGACATGCACAACGACGATCCCTCGAACCTGAGCGATCTCGAAGCGGATGCACTCATCGGCATCCGTGCCATGCAGGTGCTCGCACATCAGACGGCCAACAACGCTGGCTGGTATCGTGATCCCATGACAGGTGTCACGATCCGTCGCAACTTCGGCGAGGTTGTCGCGCTCATGCACTCCGAACTGTCGGAGGCGCTTGAGCACGACCGCAAGCAGACGATGGATGACAAGCTGCCGCACCGCAACGGTGTGGAAGTCGAGTTCGCGGACTGCATCATCCGCATCCTCGACACCGCCGCAGCACTCGGCCTCGACGTGGCCGGTGCACTGATCGAGAAGAACCGTTTCAACCGCATGCGCGCCGATCACAAGCTGGCTGCGCGTGCAGAGCAGGGAGGCAAGCGTTACTGATGGTACAAGCACCGACATCTATTGCACAGATGCTCGCGGCGATCCGCGAGCGGTGCACCAGCATGCAGTTGAAGATGCAGTGCGGGTGCGATGGGACAATCGGTGCGCGTATCGCAATCGTTGCGGAGGCTCCGGGTGAGCGCGAAGTGACGATGGGCATGCCCCTCGTGGGCGG
>CAZRSX010000040.1:0-1787 GCA_964602865.1 uncultured Candidatus Saccharibacteria bacterium | reverse complement strand
CCAATCCGCCTCCGACGCTCCCGAATTCCCCAACGTCAACTTCGGCATCATCGCCCTCACCGACTGCTCCCCCATCGTCATCGCCCACGAAAAGGGCCTCTTCAGAAAATACGGCATCCGCAGCACCGTCACCAAAGGCGCCAGCTGGGCCGCCATCCGCGACTCCCTCGCCAACGGCGACATCCAGGCCACCCACATGCTTCTCGGCATGCCCATCGCCTCCACCATGGGCCTCGGCGGCGCGCCGAGAAAACCCATGGTCGTCCCCTGGCTCCTCAACCGCAACGGCCAGTCCATCACCCTCGCCAACTCCCTTAAAGGCAAAGTCGGCGCCGATCCCAAACCCCTCAAGCCCCTCGCCGACGCCGCCAAAGCCGCCGGTCATCCCATGACCTTCGCCATGACCTTCCCGCCCGGCACCCACGCCATGTGGATCCGCTACTGGCTCGCCGCCGGCGGCATCCATCCCGGCGACGCCAGCGGCGGCGGCGCCGACATCTCCCTGATCACCATCCCTCCGCCGCAAATGGTCGCCAACATGCAGGTCGGCAAAATGGACGGCTTCTGCGTCGGCGAACCCTGGAACGCCAAGGCCCTCAACGACGACATCGGCTTCACCGCCATCAACACCCAGGGCATCTGGAAGGATCATCCTGAAAAAGCCTGCGCCTTCACCGAAGAATTCGCCGAAAAAAATCCGAAAACCGTCAAAGCCGTCCTCAAGGCCCTCCACGAAGCCAGCGTCTGGCTCGATGACATCGAAAACCGCCCCGAGCAGGCGAAAATCGTCAGCGCTCCCACCTACATCAACTGCCCGCCCGAACTCATCCTCGGCCGCCTGCAAGGCAAATACGACATGGGCGACGGCCGCCGCTTCCGCGATCCCGATTACATGATCTTCAGCGGGCGCAACTGCAACTACCCCCAGCCCAAATACTGCAAATGGTGGCTCACCCAATTCCGCCGCTGGGGCTTCACCGAAGGCGCGCCGGACTATGAAGGCGTGACCCGGCAGGTGATGCGCGCCGACCTCTACGAAGAAGCCATGAAAGAAGCCGGCCACACCCACGCCGGCCTCGACGACACCCCCGACGAATTTTTCGACGGCACCATCTTCGACCCCGCCGCCGACCTGGAAGCCTACGCCGCCTCCTTCGCCGTCAAATCCCTCAAAGGTTAACCCTCAATATCTCAATCGCCCAATCTCCTAATATCCAATTTCTCATGTCTCTTAAATCAGCGATTCTTCCCTTTATCGGCATCGTCCTCTGCCTCGGCGGCTGGGCGATCATCGCCGGCAAAGCGACCACCACCACCATGGTCGACGACTGGGGCGACACCGTCACCAAAACCGAGCGCCACGGCATCTCCAAAAACCTCCCCTCCCCCGGCGAAACCTGGGAAGCCAGCAAACCCTACATCGTCGAGCCCTTCGCCAAGCGCGGCGAACTCGACCAGGGCATCCTCCGTTTCGCCTGGCTCTCGCTCAAACTCGTCGCCCAAGGCTACCTCATCGCCCTGCTCGTCGGCACTCCCATCGGCTTCCTGTTAGGTCTGTCAAAGAACTTCACCAAAGCCTTCGACCCCATCATCCAGATTTTGCGGCCCGTCTCGCCCCTCGCCTGGCTGCCGCTCGGCATGGTCCTCTTCAGCGGCCTGCGGATCATGGATGCCGGCGGTCGCGTCGCCTTCGGCACCTCCGATGCCGCGGCCCTTTTCACCATCGCCATCTGCGCCATGTGGCCCACCGTGCTCAATACCGCCGTCGGCGCGGACGCCGACGGCGG
>CAZRSX010000039.1:0-1927 GCA_964602865.1 uncultured Candidatus Saccharibacteria bacterium | reverse complement strand
CCCACTTGAACTGGAAGGTTCCCGGCTGAAGAACAAAGTTAATGTCTGGGTTGCGGTTTAGGTAGTCGAGCAGCCCTTCATGGAGCGGCCAAGAATCTTCACCAAGATACGCAAGATATACCCAATCCGGCTTTGTTGCCGGGTCGACCCATTCGTAGCGGTATTTTTCGCTTTTCACGAGCATCGTCCGGTCGGCCTTATAGCAAAGCACGTACCAATAACTGGTGGCTTTATCGTCCTCAACAATCATCGTTTCGGTACCGACACGTTCGCCCTTAAGGTACTCGACCGCTTCCTCGCCAGTCGCATCACCACCGATCCAGGCCATCAGTCCGGCTTTGTAGCCCAGGCGTGCAATCGATACCGCCACGTTCGGAGAAGGGCCGACCGATTTAACAATATCAACACGCTCGTACGGTGGCTTGCGGCCAAACGGCACCGCCAGCCATTCGCTGTCACCCTCTTTGATAATCTTGGCAGTCTCGTCGCCAAGGGTAATAAACGCGTCAGTAAAAATGTCACCAATTGCCAGTATGTACGGCTGATCCATCGTTGTCTCCTCTGTTCTTTCTATTACTATATCCGGGTAGTGTTCATCTTCTTTTAGGCTCATACCAATTTCGCGGGCCACTTCGTGCACCGTGCCAACTTGCGTTTGTTCACGCTCGGCATATCTGCGGACGATTTCAGCTCGTAGCTTACGCTGCGCATGCGCCACGCTACGCTTCTCGTAGGGCAAATCATGATGACCATTCTCAATAATGTCAAGAATGTTAAAGGAGATTGGCCCGGAACCAAGATTTGTCAGTATGTAGGTAGTATCGGCAAATAGTTTTCGCGCGCTTCGCTCATCGCGGCGCGTTAGGGCGTTAAGCGCCATATACAGCTCCTCGGCTGTCGTATTTGCTGGATCAAGCTGCAGTTCACGCAGTACCTGACCGGCCTTTGCGGCTATGTCGCCGACAAGACGTATGTCAACGCCTGTGTTACCAGTTGCTTGCTCAAGCCGGGCCACATTCATTAAGAAAAGCGGGTGGTCGTTTGCTAGCAAATCCTTGAGAACTCGCGCCATATAGTGCCTAAAACGCCTTTTCTGAAAGGGGCATCTCGTGCAATTTTGCCCCCGCATGAAGTATGCCGTCTTTAGCGCCAATCTTTGTCACTACAGAAGTAGAGTTTGCGCTTGCAAACAGGATTGCATCTTTTAACGGCTTGCCGCTCGCCCATTGGCTAAGGAACCCAGAGCCAAAAGCATCGCCTGCGCCAGTCCGGTCAACCACCGGCACGTCCTCATACATACCAGCCCGCACGATCGATTTACCGTCGCTGGCCGTCACGCCATTTGGCCCGTCGCTGACAATCGCAACTGGGCAGTAATGCATCGCATGCCTGACCAGCTCTTCAGCGGTCTCACCCTCGACAATCCTTTTCATCTCCTCTTTATTGACACTCAGAACATCAACATCTTCAAGCAGCGGCTTTAATTTATCAACGCCGCTCAGTTCGGCGTCACCAGGGTTGACCATTACTTCTACGCCAGCTTTCTTGGCACCAGTCATAACAGCGTCAAGTGCCTCAAAAGCGCCACCAAATGAAGAGATATAAATCCAATCAAGGCCTGAAAAATCGTAATCCTTATAATCGTCTGCCGTGTGCGAGTTCGCCGCGCCCCGGTACACTAAAATCGTTCTCTCGCCGTTATCCGCCAGTAAAATCGTAGAGTACTGCGTTCCCGAACTTGAGTGATGCAACACGCCAGACGTGTCAACACTCTCTTTGTCGAGTTCCGTTAACACGCCATGCGCGGCTACATCGTTGCCAAGCTTACCAATAAACTTACTCTCCATGCCCTGGCGGGCAAATGTAACCGCCGCGTTGGTCGCACCTCCACCAGTAGAAAACGTCACCGTGTCCACTGTCATCTTTG
>CAZRSX010000038.1:0-1969 GCA_964602865.1 uncultured Candidatus Saccharibacteria bacterium | reverse complement strand
TGAGCCCAGGCGGCTACCACGCCTTCGAACATCGCTGGGCCCTGGCGAAGGCTTTCGAGCTACACCTGCAACTGGGCAAGGCTGACGTCCAGCAGCGCATCCACGCACTCAACAGCTACTGCAAGCAACGTCTGCAGGAACTGCCCAACGTCGAACTCGTCACCCCACTAAGACCCGAACTGTCCGCCGGCTTCACCTTCTTCCGCATTGCGGGCCGGGATCAGGAAGAAGTTGGCACCTACCTGATCGAGAACAGAGTCATCGCCGATGCCGTCGATCGTGACGTTGGGCCCGTCGTGCGCCTAGCGCCAGGGCTGCTCAATGACGAAACACAGATCGATCGGGTCATTGAGCTTCTGAGCCGCAAATTCTCTTCCACGAGCTGATCCTGATCCCGATTCCAAACCGGAGCTGCCATGCGCCCAATCCACCTTCTTGCCCAAACCATCATCCTAGGCTTGCTGTCCAGCTCCGCTCTAGCAGATACCCCCACTGACCCTGGCAGCATCTTCCGAGACTGTCCCGATTGTCCGGAAATGGTGGTTCTGCCTGCAGGCAGCTTCACCATGGGAACCCCTAGGGAAGAGCTGGGGCGGCAGCCAGACGAGGGTCCTCAGCATGAAGTGACTTTCGCCAGCCCCTTCGCCATCAGCCGCTTTCACGTCACCGTCGCAGAATGGAACACCTACATTAAGGCGACAGGCATAAAACTCAAGGACGGTGATACCCGACCTGGCCGCGAATGCCTGGCTGGCACTCCACGCTATGCACAGACACCTCGCCACCCCGCCGTCTGCGTCGACTTCCAAGACGTGCGCAACTACATCGAATGGCTGGCAAAAAAAACTGGCAAGCCCTACCGGATGCCAAGCGAAGCAGAACGTGAATACGCTGCTCGCGCTGGCTCCACGGGCCCTTTCCCATTCCCTTTCGATAAGGATGGCGAATACCAGATCACCCAGCACGCAAACACTTATGGCCCCAAGGATGGATTCAGCCACGCAGCCCCCGTTGGTAGCTTCCCACCCAACGCCTTCGGCGTCTACGACGTACACGGCAATGTCTACGAGTGGGTGGAAGACTGCTATCACGACAGCTACATAGGCTCCCCCAGCGACGGCAGCGCATGGCTGGATGGCGAATGCAAATCCAGACAGATTAGGGGCAACGACTGGATCGAGCCGCCTATTTTCTCGCGATCAGGTAACAGGAATGAAAGAGAACCCGATGTTCGTGGGGACTGGCTGGGCTTTCGCGTAGCACGAGATATTCAATAGTTATTCAGAGCCTTACGGGGAGACTCATGAAAAAGAGCAGACTTGTCTACATCTGGTCCTTGAGGAATGCCGCGGCCGATCAGGCCGGCCAATATGTCGACTACAAGGGCGAAAGGCGCTACATGAAGTCACCGCTGGAGTACCTGGTGGGGGCGCTTAACGAAACCCCATTAGGAGAACTCTATTCGCTCGAGGGCGTGATCTACGATGACGACAGCGAGTCGTCCCGTGATAGGGAGAAGATCGAGAACTATGGCTTCTCGTACCAGCCCGGCCAGAAGTGGTTCTACCCCCCCACACTTAAAGTGCAAGAACGGCTGCTGAACGACCTCCTTATCGCCATTCCTTCAACATACCGGAGTTTACCCCTCGACTCCACGGAACGCATCCAAGGCAAGAGCTCTTTCGAAAGACGGTTGCTGGACAAACTGCTGGAGCTAGAGGCCGACGTGGTAGTGCTGGATGGACTACTGGTTATCCTTGACGAACTGATACGTCCAGACAGCCGCTTCTACCGCAAGATCGTGAACATCCACCCTGGCATCACCCGTCTCGAGTCCCCCTATGAACGTCGTGGCGCCTACGCGACACTCGACGCGCTCTATGGCGCGCGCGGGGAAAAAGTCATCGACTGGCAGCGCATGGAGACCAAGCCGATCACCCCGACCATGTTCACGGGAGCATCTTTCCAC
>CAZRSX010000037.1:0-1979 GCA_964602865.1 uncultured Candidatus Saccharibacteria bacterium | reverse complement strand
GACCTCTTCCAGCAGGTCCTCGCGCAGGGTGCAGCAGATGCAGCCGTTGCTCATCTCCACCAGCTTTTCTTCGGCGCGGTTGAGGCTGACATCGCGCTGCACCTCACTACCGTCGATGTTGATTTCGCTCATGTCGTTGACGATCACCGCCACCCTGAGGTTTTCGCGATTCTTCAACACTTGGTTGAGCAGCGTACTCTTGCCAGCGCCCAGAAAGCCGGACAGCACTGTCACGGGAAGTTGATCAGTCATTGGGAACCTCTGCTATCACGTAGATGTTTCTCTTTCTTTTCCTGCCGCTCCTTCGCCTCTATGCACAAGGTCGCAGTAGGTCGCAGCAACAGGCGGCGTAGGCCGATAGGCTCACCGGTTTCCTCACACCAGCCGTATTCACCGCGCGCCAGGCGTTCGAGCGCCTGGTCGATCTTGTCCAACAGCTTCTTCTCTCGCTCGAGCATCCGTAGCTGCCACTGGCGCTGCTCTTCGGCACTGCCAATGTCCACCGGATCACTGCTCGGCTCATGCTCACGCAACACGTCAAACTCGCCTGAAATCCTCTCCTGCAACTCGCGCCGCTGGGTCAACAGCAGTTCGCGGAAAAAAGCCTGTTGCTGCTCGTTCATGTAGGCATCGGAGGGTTGCTGAAGCAGTTCTTGCTCAGTCATGGGGCAGCACCATTTGATTTAAAGGTTATAACATAACATTTTTGAATTGAAAGTCGCCCCAGGCGTTCCCTCTCTAGAAGTTCACCAGGTGACGGAGCGCTGCCGACGCAGTAGCACGAATAGCGCGACTGGAGCGCCTACCAGCCCGATGACTGCGTTCAGATGCAGTACGTGGCGGCTCCACGGCAAATGGGTAACCAGGTCTGCCGCCAGACCAAGCGCTGCTCCCACCAGTACTGCCCCAGGCAACAGCAAGCGATGATCGGCACTGCCCAGCACACCTCGTGCGACCTGGGCCGCAACCAGACCGAGAAAAGCCACCGGTCCGCAGAAGGCCGTAACCAGGCCACATAGCCAGGCCGCTACGAACAACGCGAAACGTCGCACATGTTTGACCGGCATACACCTATTCGCCGACTGGTGTTCATGCTGCTGCAACGGCATCCGCATGGGGTTAAAGCGTATGAGCTGCTCGACGAGATCAGAATGCTCAAACCCAATGCCGCGCCACCTACCGTTTACCGCGCGCTCAGCTTCCTCATTTCTCATGGCCTCGCGCACAAGCTCAACTGCAGGAATCTGTTCATCGCCTGTAATCACCACCCACACAGGCCTAGCGAGGCTGGCCTCTTCCTCATCTGCCCACGCTGCCATAGCGTGACGGAGTTTCACGACAACGATGCCTCTCAGGCCTTACACAAGGCCCTAGTCACAGCGGGCTACCGGCCGGACTGCAGCATGATGGAAATCGGCGCCGTCTGTCCCTCATGCACCCGAAAGGAAAGCCCTCAACAAAAGCAGCGGCCTAATGGAGGTCAACGCACCAGAGGCGCAGTGATGACCTCCACCACGTCGTGACGAATAGCGTTGTAGAAGCAATTGGGGCGCCCGGTGTGACAGGCCGGCCCCACTTGATCGACCAGCAGCAGAACGGCATCACCATCACAATCGAGCCGCGCCTCAACCAGGCGCTGGCGATGACCGGACGTTTCCCCTTTTCGCCACAAAGACTGCCGCGAGCGCGACCAATAGCAAACCCAACCACTGGCCAGTGTCTCCTCAAGCGCCACCCGGCTCATCCAAGCCAGCATCAGTACTTCGCCACTGTCATGCTGTTGGGCAATCGAGGCAATCAGGCCATCGCTGTTCCAAGGGACTGCGTCTAGCACTGCAGCCAATGGCCTACTCCCGCCTACAGGAGTTTCCTCCAACAACAAGAATTCGTTCATTTGCTCGCCAACGCCTGGGAGATGATTGCGACGTTGTGGCGATACATGCCCAGGTAGGTGCTGGCCGGGCCACTGGAGGCCAGAG
>CAZRSX010000036.1:0-2032 GCA_964602865.1 uncultured Candidatus Saccharibacteria bacterium | reverse complement strand
CTCGACCTGCAAGGCGCTGGGGTCGCACCGGGCGCCGAGGAGGTCGGCCCGACCGCGGCCGGGTTCATGTGGCAGGAGCAACTCGCCATGGTCCACGAGCGGATCCACCGCTCCCGCAAGCCGTGGATCGCGGCGGTCAACGGACCGGCCGTCGGTGGCGGGTTCTCGCTCAGCCTGGCGTGCGACATCCGCGTCGCGGCGCGCAGCGCGCGGTTCGGCGCGGTGTTCATAACGATCGGCGTGTCCAACTGCGACATGGGCACCAGTTACTTCCTGCCCCGCCTCGTCGGTGCGTCGCGAGCGGCCGAGCTGATGCTCACCGCTCGGATCTTCGACGCCGACGAGGCGCTCGACATGGCCCTCGTGCTCGACGTCGTCGACGACGGCGAGGTGGTGGATCGCGCGCTCGAGACGGCGCGGCTGATCCGCGTGAACGCTCCGTTCTCGGTGTGGATGACCAAGGAGACGATGTGGCAGACGATCGATGCACCGTCGTTGCGGGCCGCGCTCGACATCGAGAACCGCACCCAGATCCTGTGCAGCTCGACCGGTGACACCGTGGAGGCCCGCCGGGCGTTCGCGGAGAAGCGGCCACCGGTCTGGCGCGGCCTGTGACGCGTGCCGCGCCTCGGCCGGCGACGTGGGATGATCGGCGCTCTGGTACGCGCCACTCCTGACCCGGCAGGCTCGCTCGCCGTCCGCCCGCTGCCGCTGTTCGTCGTCGTCGCGCTCTGCTACGCGATCGGCTCGGAGATCGCCTTCCGCATCGCCGACCTGTCCGACCTCCAGGCGGTGTTCTTCATCCCCGCGGGGATCACGCTCGCCGCGCTCGTGCTCCTGCCGGTGCGCCAGTGGTGGATCGTGCTGGTCGCCGCGGCCACCGCCGAGCTCGTCCAGAACCTGCGCTCGGGCCTCGAGGTCGCCGAATCGATCGGCTTCGTCGTCGCCAACGTCGTCGAACCACTCGTCGCAGCGACGATCATCCGGCGGGGACTGCGGCGCCCGATCGATCTGTGCCGGCTGCGCGACGTGTTCTTCTTCGTCGGCGCGGGCGTGATCGTCGGTCCGTGCATCGGCGCGCTGATCGGCGCCGCGACCGCAGCCGGCCGTGGCGGTGAGTTCTGGACGACGTTCGGCCAGTGGTGGCTCGGCGACGCGCTCGGCGCGCTGCTCGTCGGCGGGGTGATCCTGGCGTGGCGGTCGAGCGACGATCGGCGGCCGCTTTTGTCGTGGTCCGGAGTCGGGCTGATCGCCGGGTCGGTTGCGCTCACGGCCGTGGTGCTCAGCGCGTCGGACCTCCCGCTGCTGTTCACCGTGCTGACCGGCGTCGTCGTGGCCGGCGCCGTGTTCGGCGTCCGCGGCGTGTCGATCACCTCGCTCGCGGTCGCGATGACCGCCGCGATCACACTCGCCGTCGACCCGGGCGACGTGATGGTCGGGGTGTCCGACTCGACCGGGCTGCTGGTCGTCAAGCTGAAGCTGCTCGTGTTCACGGTCGGCGGGCTCGTCGTCGCCGCGGAGGTGCACGAGCGCGACCTGATCATGCTGTCGCGCGCGGCGCTCGCGACGGCCGCGGCCGGCGAGCACGAGTTCGTCGTCCGCCTGCAGCGCCAGTTGCTGCCACAGCAGCGCATGGCGGGCGACCACTTCGCCGCCCACGGTGCCTACCTGCCGGCGAGCGAGGGCATGGGCATCGGCGGCGACTGGTACGACGCCACCGCGCTGTCCGACGGGAGGGTGTTCGTGTCGGTCGGCGACGTGGTCGGCCACGGCCCCGAGGCCGCCACGACGATGAGCCAGCTCAAGGTGGCCATCTCGATGCTGGCGTCGGAGTCGAAGGATCCGGGCGCCCTGCTCGCCGTGCTCGACGAGGTCGCCGGCCGCATCCCCGGCGCGTTCTGCACCACCGTGTGGGTCGGCTACTACGACCCGTCGCGGCGGTGCTTGCAGTACGCGTCCGCCGGGCATCCGCCCGGGTTCCTCGTCACCGAGCACGAGGTCCTCGCAGAGGTCCTCGCCGATCATCTGGCCG
>CAZRSX010000035.1:0-2110 GCA_964602865.1 uncultured Candidatus Saccharibacteria bacterium | reverse complement strand
CACTGGAGTGTTTGTTGAAGGGGCGCACCTCACATATTTTCCGAATGCTACGTTGGGTAGTACTACTCCGAACGTGAACTTGGTCAAGTATCAGCCTAGTGGTTCTGCTACGTACCCCAATAAAGTACGGGTGCGCGGTGGTACGAACTTGCGAGCTTCTGAAGCTTACCCAAGATCGACAACTTTGGCTGATCGAGATGTCCAGCCCAACGACGTGCTGCATGTTAAGGATTCCACAGGGACCATTTCTTACACCGGTCGCGTTCTTCGCGTAGAGGCCGACCGCAAAACAAACGGGAATCCTACTTATTACGCCGGGTTGAGCGACGGCGCTGAAGTTACTGGCGTTGTCGGGTCAGGTACAATTTCTTCTGGTCCAGCCAGTACCACTACCTCAATTGGCAGTCCTGTTTACTCCTGGAAGGGAGATCCGTCCAATCCTCCCGTACTGACAGACATCGACATTGTGACCGCCGGTTCCAGTGTGTATTCTGGAAGACCGTGGCTGGGTATTGTGGAAGACACCGTGACGGTCACCTGTACCACCGGTGGTACCGTTTTGGCGAACTTGCGATTCACAGTATCGTCACTGAAGGGTGCCTTTCCCACGCAGTACGAGGTCGCCCCAGTATCTTCAGTGGGCGCGTCTGACGACTGCGTGTTGCTTGAGGGGTCGGTGAACCCTAACCCCGATTACGTCGTCGGATTGTCAGGAGTGTCCTTTACGGGTAGTACTGGTACTTTTGTGGTAGGTATGTCTTGGTCTGTGAGCTTGCGTGCGGCTACGTCAGCTGCCTCGCTTTCGAGCTCAACTTACTCAAATGATGCAAGTGACAACTATGTAGTCAGGGTTATTCGTGGCGGTCCTCCGTACACAGGATCCAACGGCGGTGTAGCGGCTCGATTTCAAATCACGTCAGTGAGAGAACCTGCACAGACTGTGTTTTTGAACGATTCTGCCAGCTTGCTTGTGGGGGGCTACGGTTTGGCGTTGTCGGGTGTCTGGCGGGCACAAGATAGTGACTCACCAGCTAACTCTTTTGCAGTATTAGGAGATACCTGGACGATCTCCGCCGTCGCATCGATTCCTGGAGCTTTCCGTACCTTGGTACTGGATAAGGATTTTCCGGTGGGGTTGTTTGCCTCGACACCGTCTGTGTTTGAGCTAAGAGCGAACATTCCTTCTCTTGAGTTACCTAACCAGGTAGACTTTTCGACGAATTGGACGTCCACCACCAACAACATTACAGTTGAAGGTACTGCGCATGCCACTCTCGCTGGGATTTCGGTAGCCGGTGAACCCCTACCTCTACCGTTGGCTTCTGGGAATCTGTTCGTACAGTGGAGAGGTTTGCGTACCGCCGTGTCGACCACCTCTTTGATTACTGTCCCGGCCGGTCAAGTGGAGGCAGTACTTGGACCGATCACACCAGACAATCCTTTGGCCTTTGGTGTTTATTCTGCGTCGTTGAACGCAGGATCCAGTGACGTGCTGGCGATCGGTGTGCCTTCGGATGATTTGGCAGGATACAACTCCGCACTGATCGAAGCGTCGCGACACGCTCATCCTTACGGGGTGGTGGGGTTGTCACAGGACCAAGCCATTACAGACGCGGTGGTGGCCCACATCAACAGTCAGTCTTCACCAGAAAAAGCACATGAGCGTGTAGCTTGGGTGTCTCGGGCGGTCGTAGAAGAAACACTTATTCTCGACAAGACCCCACAGCAAACTGACTGGCTGGGTACTATTGCAGAAGGACCAACTTCTGGTGTGTACAACATCGTCACCATTCCGGACGCACAATTGTCAACCCTCGGAGTACGTCCTGGAGATGTCTTGAGGTACAACTTCATTCAAGACGTGTTCGGTAATACGACTTACTCTGTGTTGGAAGTTGACCAAGTGATCTCCGAGTCTACCTTGCAGGTTTTAGGTAGCGCACCTGCCGCAATTACTGTACCGACCAAAATCGAAATCAACCGCCTGTACACACGTCAGGAGCAAGCTGAGCAGTTCGCGGCCGTATCACAAGGCTACGACAACATTCGTGTTCGTTCCGTGTTCCCGGATCGCGTGGTGGCTTCCACCGGTGAGGATGTTTCAGGGGTG
>CAZRSX010000034.1:379-2178 GCA_964602865.1 uncultured Candidatus Saccharibacteria bacterium | reverse complement strand
CAAATCCGATTACATCTCAATAAGAACTGCCGATGGCCATGAACTCAAAATTTCTGATCGTCTTAGTGGCATCAAAGAAGACGTTTTAGCTCGCAGGAACAAGACTTGATTGCCAATGTCTGCCGAAATCACAGCTAACGACGATACATCTGGGCTTTCCTGTGCTTTGAAATATTCTAACTCATTCTTTATCTACAGCCATCAAATGGTCCCTAAATCCATGCCTCGAATACTAAAGTGCATAATATGCCCTTTCCATTTTTTGAAAATTGCAGCCCACTTGTTCGCAACGAAAAAATCGTAGTATTCACGGCATGTGGTCGTTGTGTATTTGTGACGGCCATCCTCGAATACTTTTTGACAATACTCCAGAATCAACAAGATGTCTTGAATGAATATCGCTGCCACATCTTCGCCGTTAGTAAAAATGTGTTCAAATGAATCCCTTATTGATTCATCACTCCAGCCAACCGAACGGCAGAATTCAACAACATCCTTGCATCTTTGATTCCAATTATCATTGTCTAGCCAAGAATCAGGATGTGGTGGTTTGGGTTTAATGCCAGCGTATTCGTCAACACGGCGAACCTTCTTTTCACCTGCGTGTTTGTACCACTTCTCGGACTCGGCTTCATCGCTACCGCCCAGCAGGGCAAGTTTTTTCTTAGCGGATCGAATCGTTTTAGGATCAATCCGCAATCCATAAGCATAGAACATATCAGCTTGATCCGGTTTGTGTCGCATGAGCCAAAGCAGGTAACTCTGGCGACAGGTCACTGGTGAACCAACTACCGGCACAGCGGCTTTGAAAAACTGAAACCCACCGTACCAAGGCAGATTAGATCGATCTTTTCGTTTCAAAAAGTTGTTTTTCAAATCCTGGGAAGCAAACCAAAGATTCTCGTCTTTATATGCGAGTTCGATTGATTCAAGTTTAGACAAGACACAGGGAACAGTATTATTTCGGCTCAAGCCAGTTGCCTTGGCAAGTTCGGACACGGATTGACCGGCTCGTTCAAGATTTCCTTTGACCTTATTAATTTTGGAAACAAGTCCTGAATAAGCTATCATCTCGGCAAAACCGATCATGTCGTTACAACTGCGGCTGGGTCTAAGCACATAAATCTTGGAATAGGTCGCTGTCGTTCTTTCCTCAGTATTTTGTCGTTCTTTTCTCATTTGATTGTCGTCCTTTTCTTTATGTATGTCGCACTTATCATTTTTTGTGTCGTTCATTCCCTACAAGTAGAGATTAAGTAGAGCTTGGTATTAGAGCTTTAACTAAAGCCTACTATTTACATCGGTTCGCTTCGCTCGCCGATGTTCAAGCATTCTCAGGAAGGACTACCGCTGGAGGAAGCCTTGACCAGAAGTTGATTCGGTACAGGATATGTACTTCCGCCAGAACAAGATCAAGCTTGCGGCGGGCGGTGTCACCAGGACAAAATATTATTTGGGCAGTGGCCAAGCCTCCGGAGAGTTGGACAAGTCCCGATTAAAACAAGATCGGGACAAAGTGCCAGTCCAAAATCTAGATCATTGTGCGGCCTGGCCCGCCGTCACATTATACTCCTGGCCCAGGCCACATCTAACTCCCAGCGGCCTTCCGTGGCGATTGAATCCGCTATCCCGCCGATCTTTCGCCGTTGTGCCGCCATGCGGCACAGATGCGCGCCTGTCCGGCCCGCAGCGTGAAAACTCGGCCCGCCCTCGCACCGGCTCGGCGACGGCCGGCGATGCTCAGGCCGCGCCGGCCAGTTCGTCCGCGCGCGTTTGCGCCGCGGCGAAGTCCAGATCGC
>CAZRSX010000034.1:0-369 GCA_964602865.1 uncultured Candidatus Saccharibacteria bacterium | reverse complement strand
TATAACGGTTCTCTAACGCTTCTCGATCTGTTCTCGACTTCTCAACGTTTCGATTCTGAAAACCGGTTTTCAATATTGCCGGTTCTCAATTCTTTTACCTTTGCCATCAATGAAAACGGCTCAATGAAAACGGCTCGAATCACATGAGGTTTCCGCATATTCTTGTTGCCAGCAGCTAGCTTTGCAGTCTCCAGGCGACTGCTGGATATTTCCCGTGCAAATCCTCCAGTCCCTCGGTATGCCAATCTTCAATATCTTCCGCCGTCAAAATACACTCCTCGGGAGCATACATATACTCCCACACGTCATCACCGGCTTCGCCATCGGCGTAACGATACATTGACTCATGGAGACGTAAACGACCTTCAT
>CAZRSX010000033.1:0-2244 GCA_964602865.1 uncultured Candidatus Saccharibacteria bacterium | reverse complement strand
ACCTCTCTTTCTGTTGTATTGGCTCTGACTCTTTCCCCCGCAAGTTTAAAGGGGGCTCAAGTATTTGAAGGTTGTGAAGAGGAATTACGCCGAGTTTCTATATGACATTGAGATTCCTGGAGATTCGGCTGAAAGGATGTTTCCAAATGCTACAATTCAGATTACAGATTCATATTAAAATACATAAATAATTTACTTTATTTAACGAATGTGCTTTCATTCAAAAATATGAAATAAATCTGATGAAAATGTATTTTGTAATTAAATTTGCATTTTAAAACCCAAAATTCAGAAGTTTTACATGGTAGCACGCATCGCATTACAGGGATTCATATATTTTATGAAAATATAAATAATATAGTATTTTATTAGATTAGATAAATCACAAAATATAAAATTAGTAAATCTATTATAAGATAAACCTTAGGATTTACTGTAAAATTATCATCCCGCTAACAAGATTCCATATGTTGATAATGATGATACTGCTAATATATAAAATATTCCTAAATTTAAATCTACTACTGATAATCCTGGACCATACTATAAAAATTTGGATATAAATTAATACTAGAAATTTACTTACTTCTCCCCCTATTCATTCCCTTTTGTAATTATCTAAAAAAAAGAACATTTTATTCGAACTTATGTTCTTTTTTTTTTAACTATGTTCGAAACTAAACATCAATCATTAAAATCTAAAGATTTCACACCTAATATCGGATTTATAGTAAAGAAAGGTATAATTAATTCATTAATTTCATAAAATTTTGTAACTTTGAAATCTATTACATTATCATTTTTTCTTAAATAATTATGCCCACAATTAAGATATTGTCTAATTGTAGTTAATAATACATCATCTCTTTCATGCTGAGTTATTTTTAATAATAGAGATTTAAATATACCATTGTCTAATAAAATTGATAAATTACCTTTTAAGACTTTAACTTTTGATATTACGTCTTGTCAACTATTACTACCTTGTAATACATACTAGGTATAATATTAGGTAAAACTATATCTACTACTTTAATAACTGAGCTTCTAGAAATATAGATTATATAACATTTTCCATTACTTGCTTTATAAAGAGTACATTTTAATTCATAACGTATTATTAACATATTCATTAAACGTACTACATCCTGAATAGTATATGAATCGGTACAAAAATAAATTCCCTTACTTTTAAACCCACCGTCTCCTAAAATAAGGTGGGATAAAGCTACAAGTGTTAACAATTCATATATATTCTTCGGAATTACTTTAACTCCATTTACATAAAAAAGTATTATATAACTCAGTAAAACAAGGCAATGAACGAGTTACAAATTCTAAACCATAAAACTATTTTCCTGCTCTTATACCTTTCTTTAATTGAGGTATATTATTATAATAATGAGATAAAAAAGAAAATACAAAAAAAACATAGTTAAAATGGGCTAATGACTGTTTAAATCCTATAAGAGCATTCTTACTTATTTTAGACGGAAATATTAGTCAACCATCATATAGAATTAATCCTACAATAACGCTTTTTTGAAAGACTGGTAATTGAATCATATCTCGTATTTGCTTTGTAAATTTACCTGTACCTACTGTAAATGTTAGATTAGTACCTCAAACTACCAACGAAGTATCCTGTTTTATTTCTTCATTACCCGCTAAATTTAGATGATTATTGATACTTTTTGAGCTAAAGTGTTTAATGTTTTTTGTTTGCGGATTAATTGCGTGACTAAGTATGCCAAATAGGGGGTTCCGTAACTTACTACGACCTTTTCCCCTGAAATTATCCATAAATCCGGCTATCCATTAAGGATGTTGGATTACGCAGATTTCTCTTAAAGGTCTGGGAACTGGAATAGTTTCGGGGAACATTAATTGTAATTCTTTAAAAAAAATTTTAAGGTTGCTCTTATGTTTATAATTTTTTGTATACCTTGTAAAGTTAAATGTTCTTTCAATTGCATAATAGATACAATTTATTTAAATAAGAAATAATCCCCTCATTTCTAGAAATTAAAGGATATTTATAAAAAAATTTTATTATTTCTATTAACTCATTTAATTTTCTAACTCTAAAGGCACAAGTAGATTGATTACTACTTACATTACCTATTCCTCCTAAACTCTCTTGAATTATTAATAAAATAGGGTAATCTCTAACATGAAGTTTAATTTGAAAACGTAGTTGGATTTATCAACCTAATTTATAAGAGGAATTTTTTATAACACTAC
>CAZRSX010000032.1:481-2282 GCA_964602865.1 uncultured Candidatus Saccharibacteria bacterium | reverse complement strand
TATATCTTTATTAATCTCTTGTCTTTGACTTTTATTACAATCTAAATTTGGAAATGTTTCTTTTAATTCATTTGATAACCCTTTATTAATTAATGATTTAATTTCTACTAGTTTTATTAATCCTTCTAAAGTTAAATGTTCTTTATTATTTATTAAATTATAAGCTTTTTTAAAAAACATATAATCTGCTCATTTTTGAGTTATTAACGGATATTTATCAAAGAATTCTATAACTGATAACATATCTTTAAAGGATGATACCTGTAATTCTGCTGAATCTACTCTAGAACTATAAATTTTTCCTACACCTAATTTTTTTTGAATTAAATTTAATATTTCTTTATCTTTTAAATGTAAACCTATTTGAAAATAAAGTCTTACTGATAAAGGAATAGTTTTAATATTTTTTGTCTCTTTTGTTATATCATATAAAGAAGGTAATCAGGGGTTACCTTTATAATTTTTATTTTTTAATATAGATATTCTGAAACATCCTTCAGCATCTACAAACCCTGCTATTCAATCCCCAGATATTGTACTCATTTTTGATGTAGTTGTATAAAAAATTTTTTTATTTATAAAGAAATTATTATTAACTAAATTAGATATTAAAGGTGTACTTAACCTAATTGTAACCATATTTTTATTATTTGCTAAGATTATGGGATTCTGACTAGATAATTTCTTTCGAAATCCATTAGAGTATACCTTAAATACAAAATAATATATTTTGTATCAATTACCATCTACTCGTTGCTCTTTTTCAGTTTTATTAACTAATTTAGATCCGCGGTTGTCCATTTCTCTTTCGATCATCTTATGACTTATTACCGTACATGAGTAATTAATTCATCCACATATATTTTTTCAAATATAGCTTGGTATCATAAGCTTTAGGTATTCCCCGGAATTTGGTAATAAACCCCACGGCAGTAGTTTCCCAAACCACCTCGCAGGTCTTTAAAAAATGGCTGCTTCTAAGCCTATTTACTGAGAATATTCAACAAAAACTTCTTTATTTTCACTCAATAATAATTTTGGAACCTTAAATTCTTGTTATGGGCTGTTTCCCTTTTGACATATTCAGATCTACCCTTTGCCTATTTAACTACAATAAACTGAGTTGGGTACTTCTCCCTAAATAATATTTTTATATTATCCATTTACGACTACAGATTTAATCTGTATAATTAAAGTAATTATCTTATTTAATTAATTAAAGTAAAAAAATATTAATCTCCTCCTCCCTCCTCTCGTTTATAATAAACGAGGGAGGAGACTTAAAAAACACATTAGCCTAATAACTTATAAACTAGCCCTTATTTTAGAACTTTGTATATATCTTTTATTAAAGTATTTATTTTTATTGCATTGTAAACCGCTTGTCTTGTAACTCCCATATATATTCCTGCTTCTGTTTGATTTGTAAACTGTATTTCTTCATTAGTTTGAGTATTTAGAACTGTTACTTTTACTCCTTCTCTTTCTATTGTTTTAACTTTTATTTTTTCTAAAATATCTAAGGATAATGGATTATTTTTTTTATAATTTATAGTTGCTTCTGATAATTTATCTCTAGTTTCTTGGCTTACAACTTTATCTTTATGTATTAAAGATAAAATTTTGTTATGTAGCTTGCGGGGGGACTGATATTACTCTATTTTTTAATTTTTCTAATGTTTCTTCACTATGCTTATATCCTAATAATGACCCTGCAATTTTTAATATATTATATTCTGGATTAAATAAATCTAAATAATATTGTTCTCTATCAATTAAATTTTCTTTAATACAATATTCT
>CAZRSX010000032.1:0-471 GCA_964602865.1 uncultured Candidatus Saccharibacteria bacterium | reverse complement strand
TAATATTTCTAATGTAAAATTTGAATGACCATATTTTATTATTGCTAAATCTATAGGTCTTGATTTTCTTTCTAATTCTTTAATTCTATAATAACTTCCTAATCTTTTAGATAAATTAACTCCACTACCTATATATGTTTTATTATTTACATTATTTTTTCATCTATATATCCCTGACTTTTTGAGATTTTCTTTTAATATCTCACTTTTAAATATCTCTGCATTATTATATATTAATATCGGAATTATATTATTTTTCTGTTGTATAAAAATTTTTTTTGTTTAACATTGCTATAATTTGTTTTTTACTCTATATTTTTATTAATATAGTTAATATATCTATACTAAAGGGGATTCGAACCCCCCTTATTAAGTTTTAAACTTAATAATATTACCAAATACAGTACACTAGTATCATAATATAAAATATTATGATTATATAATAACATATTTTTTTTTACTTTAATGCCT
>CAZRSX010000031.1:1083-2350 GCA_964602865.1 uncultured Candidatus Saccharibacteria bacterium | reverse complement strand
AAGAAATTTTAACCAAGTAAGTATGGTAACATATTTATGGCACAGGTAATGACTCGTGGTATGGTAATATCAAAATTTATTCTTCAATGGCCAATCCGCATCTAATTACCTATATCAATCACAAACATTAATTTGTGTTTATACGAATGAAGGGGTATATAGTTCATCGACTAAATGTTGGTTAGTGTTACTAAGTAATGCTTAAGATATAATCAAACCCCACCCCAAAGGGCGCAGGAGGAATAATAAATTTATTTCTCTGATAAATAAATATAAATTAATTAATTTATAATTTAGGGATAAAATTTCTACAATAGTTTGTTAAACTATTATATTTAATATATAATTTTATTAGCTTAACATATGTAAAAAATATGTAGCTCCTAATAGGAGCTAAATTAATTAGTACAGGACTAGGATTTAGTAAGGCTAAGGCCGGTATGAAATCTTTAATTAGACCTTATAGTACTTATTCTAATCAACAAGTTATTAATAGATCAGAATTATTAGCTAAAAATCACATAGAAAGTGGTTTACCCGTAACCCATTTAGTATTAAATAATATACTATTAAATCAAAATATATCTATTACAAGTGAAAAATTAGAAACTTTATTAAAAGTTAAAGGGATAGAAATTGATCTACCTATGGGGGAAGATAAAAGCCTGTTAAATCAATTAACAGGACCTTCTAAATATAAAGGATATGCAGGTGTATATATGTTTGTACATAAAATTACAGGTCAAAAATATGTAGGATCATCAAACTTATTGAGAAGAAGAATGGAATATTATTTTAATGGTAATTTCAAATTAGGAGGTAATTTCTTACCCTTATTACAAAGAGAAGGATTAGGAGCGTTTAAATTAATAATATTTAAATTGGATGAAACTAAATTTAATATTAAAGATGCTTTAATATTAGAACAATATCATTTATTAAATAAAGAATTTAATTTAAA
The DNA here is from genome assembly GCA_964602865.1 of uncultured Candidatus Saccharibacteria bacterium. Taxonomy (GTDB): domain Bacteria; phylum Patescibacteriota; class Saccharimonadia; order Saccharimonadales; family JAGQNJ01; genus CAZRSX01. Next base: position 1,389 of record CAZRSX010000031.1, on the reverse strand, counting down.
TACTCTAAGAGTAGTAAATACAGGATCTTCTAAAGGTAAAGGTGTATACATATACGATTTAACTTGTAATATTCTTTATTTTCATGTTAATTCCCAGATAGAATTAAATAGAGTATTAAGAATTCATACAGAAACTTGTAGAAAATACATAGATTCAGGAAACCCTTATTTAAGTAAATTTATATTATTAAGTAATTATGTTTTAACAGCTAAAGTAAGTAATATTACTGTTAATGAATTATTAGAAATAATGGAAAAAGAAAGAAAAGTAGCGTAGTATCGTCGTCTATGACGACTCGACGAGCA
>CAZRSX010000031.1:643-1073 GCA_964602865.1 uncultured Candidatus Saccharibacteria bacterium | reverse complement strand
AAGAAAAGTAGCGTATGAACAAGGAACTAGAAGAAGTGTACCAGTAATATTAGAAATATTAGAAGGTAATAAATTTGTAGATTCTTCCCTAATAGGTACAACATTAAGATATGAATCTATCTCGTCTTGTATAGAATATTTAATTAATTTAGGGTTAGACATAAAAAGAAAAACTTTAACTAGATATATAAAAAATGGGAAAGTTTTTCAAAGTTTTTTATGTAAGTATTCAGACAAGTATGTACCATTATCAGATATAGAATATATAATCGACGAATATAAAAAAATTAAATTATATTCAGTTTCTAAAAAGGTTAATAATAAAAATAAATCTTTATTAGTCAAAGGAGTAAATTTTGAAATGGAATTTGATAGTATAATGGATACGGTTAGATATTTTAAAAATATTGGTATAAATTTAGAAAGAAAA
>CAZRSX010000031.1:0-633 GCA_964602865.1 uncultured Candidatus Saccharibacteria bacterium | reverse complement strand
AAAGAAAAACTTTAAATTTAAAAATTAGTAATGGTAAAGAATATAAAGGTTATATGTTTTCTTATAAAAATAAATAAGGGGGTAAATAATTAGTTAAATGTCATAAATAATATATATTAAATACAAATATGTAGGATTAAATTTGCAATGTTCTGAAATTTGTGGGGTGTTACATTCAAGTATGCCAATCGTAATTAAATCTACGAGTCTAGAAAATTTCTTATCATTTATACAAAATGAATTATAAAAACAAAAATTGAAAAAATTAAATATTAATGCAAGATATTTATTAACTTTTTTAGCAGGTGCTGTTGGTCAAGATATGGTAGGTAAAGTTATTAATTTTAGAGAGAATTTACGGATTGAACAACAAAAATAAAAATTAGAAAAAATGGTTGAAGCTATAGATACTAAAATTGATGGATTAAAAGATGATAATGTAAAATTTTACCAAAAAATTAGTGAGGATCTTGTTTCTAAAGTTAAATCTCAAAAAAGTAATGATAGCAAATTAATAGAACAAATTATAGAATTTTTCAAAAATATAATTGATAATAGTAATAAATTAAGAGATGATATATAATTTTATAAATTTTATAACTGATATATATATGATTATATCGTAAGTTTAAA
>CAZRSX010000030.1:0-2508 GCA_964602865.1 uncultured Candidatus Saccharibacteria bacterium | reverse complement strand
GTAAGCGGTAAGCGCGCTGCCGCCTGTTCGGCAGGTCATAAGTGTCGTATTGTGTTCGGCTATGACGGATACGACTACGGTATTGAAGACCGACGTGCTCGGGCGGGTGAGGATTGGCAAGGAGCATCGCGAGGCCCTGTTGGATGCTTTCGGAAACAGCGGCATGAGCGGCAAGGCCTTCGCCCGGCATCACGGGGTCAACTATCAAACTTTCGCCAACTGGATTCAGAAGCGCCGTCGCGAGCGCGGCTTGTATCCGTCAGTCGGGGAGAAGGCGAACACAGCCCTCAAGCTCACGCTTGCGGAGGTGGACCTAGGTGCCAGCGAGCCGGCAGGCAAAGCGCCGGATGGTTCGCCTCCGGTTCATTGCGCCGAGGTTCTACTGCCCGGCGGCCTGTTGGTGCGGGTGGCGGGTGGCGGATGGCGCCGCTGTGCCGTTTGTGGCGGAACTGGTCAAAGCCCTGCGGTCATGTTGAGTTTTGCTGGCAATCTCCGCGTCTTCCTCGCCTTGGAGCCATGCGACATGCGGAAGTCATTCAACGGACTGCAATCGCTGGTGAGCGAAAGGCTCGGCGAAGATCCGATGCAGGGTGCGGTCTTCGCCTTCACCAACAAAAGCCGTACCAGGCTCAAGCTGTTGTATTGGGATGGGACCGGACTCTGGGTTCTGGCGAAACGGCTTGAGAAGGGGGCATTCAGCTGGCCGAAGAGCGCCGATGCATCCAAAGCCAAGCTCAAGCTCGCGCCGGAAGCCCTTTCGCTGCTCATGGACGGCATCGACATGAAGGATGGTTGCCTGCGGCCGTGGTACGAGCGGCAATAAACTTCTTCCCCGCTTGCCATCGGGCGCTTTTTATCTACGGTATTACTCGTAGATGGAACCGGATCGCGAGCGCCAACTGCTTGATGAAATCGCCCGCCGCGATGAAAGAATCGCCCTGCTCGAACGCGAGAACGAACTGCTGCTCCAGAAGCTCGACTTGGTGATCAGGAAGCTCTTCGGCGCCAAGAGCGAGAAGCTCGACCCTTCGCAGTTGGAACTCCTGCTTGGCGACGATCCGGCAAAAAAGCCCGCGGCCGCCGGAGACGCACCGGCGGCTGAGCTTTCCACCCTGCCGCTTTCCAAAGTCAAACGCGGCAATGTCCGCAAGCCCCGGCTGCCCGAGCACCTTCCCGTCGAGGAATCCGTGCTCGACCCCGAGCCGGTCAAAGCCTGCCCGCAAGCCTGGCGCTGCATCGGCAGCGAAGTCACCGAACAACTCGATTACCGGCCCGGACGCTTCCTGCGCCGCCGGCTCATCCGGCGCAAATACGTCCGTGTGGCCGACAAGTCCGCGCCTCCCCTCATCGCGCCCCTGCCGCCCGCCCTCCAGGACGGCTGCCTGGCCACGCCCGGACTCATCGCTGAAATCATCGTCAACAAGTACGCCTGGCACCAGCCGCTCTACCGTCAGGAAAGCATCTTCCTCGCGCGTCATGGCGTGACCATCCCCCGCCAGACGATGATGAACTGGGAAGTGCTGGCGGCCGGATGGTTGAAGCCGCTCCACCGGCTGCTGCAGGAAAAGCTCCTCGCCGCCGGATACCTTCAGGCCGACGAAACCGCGGCGCGCTATCTGGAGCCCGGCAACGGCAAAACCAAAACCGGCTACTTTTGGGTCTATCGTGCCCGGGACGGCACGCTGCTTTACGACTGGCGCCCCAGCCGGGCGCACGATTGCCTCGACCATGTTCTGTATCTTGAGCATCCCGGGCAGGAGCCGCGGTACTTCCAGGGCATCCTTCAATGCGACGGTTACGCCGCCTACGAAACATGGCGCGGGGTGGCCGCGCAACGCGGCCAGATCGTCGAGCTTGCCGCCTGCTGGGCACATGCCCGGCGCAAAGTGCACGAAGCGCTTGCGGACTCGCCGCGGCTTGCCGGCTGGCTGCTGCGCCAGATCGGCCTGCTATACGCCGTGGAAACGCGCCTAAGGGGGAAGCGCGCCGGTCCCGCCCTGCGCGAAGCGATCCGTTGCGGTGAGAGCCGGATGATTTATCTGCGCATCGGCAAGGCGCTGGCCATCCTGCGGCGGCGGCGCGGCATCCTTCCCCAAAATCCCTTGGGGCAAGCCGTCCGCTACATCCTCGGCCTGTGGTCGCGGCTCGGGGTCTATCTTCGCGACGGCCGCGTCGAGGCCGATACGAATCTGGTGGAAAACGACATCCGGCCCTCCGCGGTGGGCAAGAAGAACTGGCTGTTCGTTGGTGGTGAGGACAGCGGCTGGAAGGCGGCGATCTTCTACACGCTCATCGGCAACTGCCGCCGGCTGGGCATCGATCCGCACGCCTACCTCAAGGACGTGCTGGAACGGCTGCCCTCCAGCACCAATCGTCAGGTCGCCGACCTTCTACCTGCGGCCTGGAGCCAACGCGATGCCCGCAAATTGGCCGGGTAGGCGTATCCGTCATACCCCGTCTGACTACGGCACCTACGCTTACGACCGGGGTGGAACACCTACCGCTTAC
>CAZRSX010000029.1:0-2509 GCA_964602865.1 uncultured Candidatus Saccharibacteria bacterium | reverse complement strand
TCTTCAGCTCGACACGACCGGTGGCCGGGTTGCTCCACTGGTAGCGGAACAGCCGGTCCCCCTGGTTCCCGCCGCTGTTCAACGCCTCCAGCATCTGCCGGCCGGTCGGTTGTTGATCGAGCGAAAGCGTCGTGCCGAAGGCAGACCCGACCAGGCGCCGGTTGTAGCCATGGGCAATGAACTTCTCCCTGGCCAGGTCGACGACGAACACATACAGGTCATCCTGGGCGAAATCCGGACGCTGGCTGTTGATCCGCTCGAAAGTACCCTCCGGATCGACGCGAACCGCCGCACTGACTCGATCCAGCAGGGCAACGGCTTCCTCCTTGCTGGAGCGCGGCATATAGAACCCGACGGCAAAGATCCGCTCGCCCACCCGCCGGTAGAACACCCGCTTGCGCTGGACCTTGCCATCGCTCCAGTTCAGCCAGCGGTATTCACCCTGACGCATCTCATCGGTTTCCGGCTGCGCCAGGGCCTCGGTGAAGAACCTGTTCAACTCGTCACCCAGCACGTTGCTGACGTTGTGACCGATCAGGCTGACCGACGAACCGCCACTGGCCAGCATCACGCCGTGGGTATCCACGACATAGACGTAAAGCTCGTTATCGACGAACTCGCCCTGCCGGCTGAAGGCCGCCAGGGCGGCCTCGCCCTTTTCCCGGTAATAGGCCACGGCCTTGTCCAGCAGGTTGGCGGCGCGCTCGGCCTCCCTCGCGTACTCGTCATCCTGGGCCAGGGCGCTGAAGGACAGCAGGGTACAGAAAACCGCCACGAGCGATTTTTCACGTCGCCCAACGACGGCCCGGAGGGTGGCTGCCGCGAATGGCAGGCCACCCAAAAGCAGGAGATTGCGCAAGCTCTGCATGGACTGGCTTCCTATATGACGCAGGTATCAAAGCGTCCGACCGATGATTTCCTTCATGATTTCCGAGGTCCCGCCATAGATGCGTGCGACCCGCGCATCGACCCAGGCGCGACTGATCTTGTACTCGCTCATGAAACCGTAGCCGCCATGCAACTGGAGGAACTCGTCGAGCAGCTTGCCCTGCATTTCCGAACCGAGCAGTTTGGCCATCGCCGCTACATCCGCCGACAGCTCGCCGCGCATCACCTTGGCCAAGCAATCGTCGACGAATACCCGCAGCATGGTCGCCTGGGCCTTGGCCTCGGCCAGTTTGAAGCGGGTGTTCTGAAAATCCAGCACCGGCTTGCCGAACACCTTGCGCTCGCGGGTGTACTCGATGGTTTCCTCCAGCAGGGTATGGATCGACTGCGCCGCACGGATGGCGATGATCAGGCGCTCCCAGGCCAACTGGTGGGTCAGGTACTTGAAGCCCTGCCCCTCCTCGCCCAGGCGGTTGCTGGCCGGAACCCGCACCTCGTCGAAGAACAGCTCGGCGGTGTCCTGCCCCTTGAGGCCGATCTTTTCCAGCAGGCGTCCCTTGGAGAAGCCTTGGCGCTCTTCTTCGATACAGATCAGCGTCAGTTCCTTGGCCGCCGGATCGAGCTTGGTAGCGGTGACCATCAACCCGGCGTTACCGCCATTGGTGATGAAGGTCTTCTGCCCGGAAACGATGTAGTCGTCGCCATCGCGACGCGCCAGGGTGCGCATCGAACGCAGGTCGCTGCCGATGCCCGGCTCGCTCATGGCAATCACCGCGATCAGCTCGCCGCTGACCATGCGCGGCAGCCACTTCTGTTTCTGCTCCTCACTGCCGTAGGCGAGGATGTAGTGCGCGACGATTTCCGAGTGGGTGGTGAAACCCACGGCGGTGGCGTTGGCCCGCGCCAGTTCCTCGATCATCACCGCCGAGTGACCATAATCGCCACCGGAGCCGCCATACTCTTCCGGCACGGCGGAGCACAGCAGACCCAGCTCGCCGGCCTTCAGCCAGACGTCCTTGGGCACGATGCCGTTCTTTTCCCACTCATGCAGGTAGGGTACGATCTCGCGGTCGACGAAACGCCGCGCCAGCTCGCGGAACATATTGTGGTCTTCACGGAAAACGCCACGCATTGCATTCACTCCAATTCAGTCGGTTTCTCAACGATCCAGATAATCCGGCTTGCGCTTGTCCATGAACGCCGCAACCGCTTCCTGGTGATCCTCGGTGTGATGGGCCAGGGACTGGTAGGCGGCGGATAGCTCGAGCAATGAATCGAGACGCATGTGCTGGCCCTCGCGCAGAAGGCGCTTGCACAGACGCAGGGCATGCCCCGGGTTACTGGCGATACGCTGCGCCAGGGACTGTGCTTCGGACTGCAGGGTTTCATGGGTGCAAACCTGCTCCACCAGCCCCCACTCCAGTGCCTTGGCGGCATCGATCGTGTCGCCGGTGAACGCCATCAGGCTGGCCTTGGGGATGCCGATGATGCGTGGCAGCAGCCAGGCGCCACCATCGCCAGGAACGATGCCCAGGCGCACGAAGCTTTCGGCGAACAGGGCCGAGCTGGAAGCCAGGCGGATGTCGCACATGCAGGCCAGGTCCAGTCCAGCGCCGATCGC
>CAZRSX010000028.1:0-2552 GCA_964602865.1 uncultured Candidatus Saccharibacteria bacterium | reverse complement strand
TCTATTTTTATTCATACCTTCTTTTATTTGTTTTATTTTTTCCAAATTATCAAGTGTTAATTTAGTGCTATCTCCTCCTTTAAGTTCTACAACTTTTTTAAAATCTAAAAAATCATTTAATTTATTACCTTGAAGAGGAAATTTTTCAAAAAAAGGAAGTATTTTACATATAATATCCTCTAATCTTGTCACAAAAAAATCACCATGTATAGTACTATTAGATCTTGGTAAATAATAACCACACTTGAAAAAAATTATTAAATTTTGTAATAATTCTGCATCTCTTGTATGCTGTGTAACCAAGAATCTAAAACTTATATGATCTTTATTAGATATTTTTACATAAAAACTACCTTCACCGTCTACAAATCCAGAAACCCAGTTAGGATCAGGTATTATTTGATTTTTAACTAAAGGTCTTAATGCTGGTTTTATATTAGGAAAAAGTTCTCTTAATTTATCTGACCAACCTCTATTAGACACAGCTTTAAATGACACTATTTTATTTAAACCCTCAGGAGTTAAATGCTCCTTTTTCTGTATTATTTCAAATACTTGTTTAAATAATTGATAATCAGATCATTTATTTGAAATCAAAGGATACTTATCAAAATGATTTACAATAACTTGTAATTCATTTAAAGATTTTACACAATACGAAGTAAAACTTCCTTGAGTCAATAACCTTCCTACATTAAAATAATTTTTTATTTTTTCTAACAATAATTTATCTTTAGATGATAAAGTTATTTTAAAAACTAGCTCTACTGCATAACCTTTTTTTCTATTAGGTCTAGGTCTGACATTTATAGAAAAACACCCTTCTCCATCTACAAAGCCAGTTATATAATAAGGATGTAATTTATTTTTATTATTTTGTAAAACAGAATAAAATAATTTTGTAGTTACAAAACTCAAGTTATGTATATTCGTAAGTGAATGAGTAATTATATGTATTAAATGTAATATATTAGTATTCATTATATATTTTACAAATGAATTAAAAAAATTTTTACTATTATTAAGTAAATTTTGACTAAATTTTAAAACTAATTCTCTAATAGCTATGTTAGCTAAAAAATAATTGATTATATTAAGTTTAAGTCAAACATTTTTACTTAATGTTTTGGTTATCTGCGGGTTGTTTAATAAATAAATTATAAAATTTATAACTATAATAAATTTCCCGAATATAGTTTGTTGCGTTAATAAAGTTATCTTTATTAAAGAGCTATTTTGTAAATAACCGAATACACTTTTATTTGATGCTGCTGAAATTGTTGTACTTATTATACCAAATCCTGGTATAATTAATATATAACAAATATTTTGATTAATTTAATAGCCGTAATATTTTTCTTATTACTTAATATACGATCTATTAAAATTTAATACTCAAAAACTTAAGTTTTTGCTAGGACTTTATATTATACTGAACCTCTATCCATTGAAAATTTTTTTTTTAAAATCTTATTTAATCCTAAATCTGTTAAATAACTTTTATTTTGTATTAATATATAAGATTTTCTTCATTTAAGATAATTTACATATTTACTTGATTGTAAATGAAATGTATCAAAATATTTTATTATTTTTCTAGCTGAACCGAAACTATTAGTATTATAAATATAACTATCATTTAAATTTTCATATATAATATGCCCACCGAAAATTTTTTTAATTAATATTAAAATATTGTTATTTTTTTGTTCAATTTGATAATTTAATACTATTTCAAGGTTAGATATATTTTTTATATCTAAAAATTTTATTTGAAAATTTGCATTTACATCTGAAAACCCTGCAATTCAAAAATTATTAAAATCATTAGTACTATTTATTTTAAATTCTAAATTTTCTTTTAAATAATTAATATTAGTTGTTATATTATTAATAACTTGATTAAATTTAGAAATAGTTCTTAATTTTCCATTAATTAAATTAATTACTTTTATTATTCCATTTTTATTAGATAAAATAAATAAATATACATTTTTATCTTTAATTTTTTTTACTTGACCATAACCTAATATTTTTTTTATATAGTAAGCTAAACTTATATCAATATAACTAAATTCAATTACTAATTGTTGTTTAGAACTAAAATAACCTTTACCATCTATTAAACCTGCTAAATAATGTCCAAATTGTTCGTCATTTAAAGGTTTTAAATGTTTAGGTACATGTACAGAAATTTCTTTTATATTTTCTTCAGTATTGTTGCGTATAGTCTCTGAGGTTCCTATTTTTATTAAAAAAGTGTTACCTGCTGATATACTTCTTAGTTTTAACTTTTTTACTATGTCCTTTAAATTTTTTAATATAATACTAAAATTAGAATTTAGAATGAAGTATTTAAAACTTAACTTAGAAGTTGTCCCAGCATATAGCAACATTAAGAGGCCTATATATTTGCATTTATATTGGTTAAATTTGTATCCTAATACAAATAAAACACACAATATATCACTATATTGATTGGACTATATCTTATGTAAACCTATTTACATATTTACGTATTATATAATAACTATTATTATATAGAACTTAAA
>CAZRSX010000027.1:0-2607 GCA_964602865.1 uncultured Candidatus Saccharibacteria bacterium | reverse complement strand
CACCGTATTGATTTATTCAAGCGCTGAATTTATAGTCCACAAAGTTTTTTATAATTAATAAAAAAAAAATTGTGTCATAACAACAATATTAAATATGAGAGCTCCTGGTATAAAAATGCACAAACTAGCTTTATTTGGATGAGCTGTTATAGTAACAGCAGTATTATTATTATTATCATTACCGGTTTTAGCGGGTGGAATAACCATGTTATTAACTGATAGAAATTTTAATACATCTTTCTTTGAAACAGCAGGAGGTGGTGATCCTCTATTATATCAACATCTTTTCTACGGTACATTAGGCTTTATAAGTTTATTAATTATGTATATAGCAGTTGATTTAAACTCTAGTGGATCTTTTGATTTTGAATCGTTTTATATTAAATATAAAGAATGCTATCCTAATTTAAATCAACCTAGTAAAAGATTTTTAGAATGATTTATTGGTTTTTCAGAAGGGGAAGGTTCTTTTATTTTAGCTAAAAGAGGTGATTTATCTTTTGTTGTTACTCAATCTAGTTTAGATATAGAAATATTAAATTATATTAGAGATAATCTAGGGTTCGGTAAAGTTATTAAACAATCAGTTAAACAAAATACACATAGATTTATTATACAAGATATTAAAAATTTGTATTTAATTTGTTTAATATTTAATGGTAATATGGTGTTTCCTACAAGAAAAGCTAGATTTTTAACATTCTTAGCTTTTTTTAATGAAAGATTAATAAAAAAAAATCTTAAACCTATATTACTTCAAAATACTTGTGTTTTACCTACTTTAAAAGACAGTTGATTAGCGGGTATTACTGACGGTGAAGGTTGTTTTACTTGTTCATTATTATCAAATAGTACTTCTTTTAGATATAGATTTATATTAACCCAAAAATGGGAAGCTAATATATGTGTTTTTGAGCATTTATTAGAAATTTTAAAAGAATATTCAGTTAAAGGAGCTATTACCCCACATAACGCTAATAATGTATGAGAATTAAGAGTAAATGGTTTAAAAAATTGTAAAGGTTTATTTATCTATTTTGATAATTATAATCTTGTATCTAAAAAAAAAGATAGTTATTTTAAGTGAAAATCACTTTATGATAAATTAATAAATAAAGATCATTTAAATAGTGAAACTAGATTAGAGTTAATAAAATTAGCTAAACAAATTAATAAAGCTTTATAATCTAATTTTGGAAAAAAAGGGGAGGTTTAGAATTAATCTATGATAATTGGTTAAGGCAGATGCAAATTTAAATTAAGACCTTAATCAATAAATACTATTTAGTATACCTCTACCTTAAGTTCTGGCTATAATGTTTATTGTGAGAATTTTTAGAGATAAACAATAAATTGCTGGAGCAATATCGGTGTGACTATTAAATTAAAAAAAAATAGTCTTACGGTCAAAACTTTTTCTCAAATTAAGCAAGACCGTCGGTTATCTAAATAATCGCTACAGACTGGGTCACCGGTGGGTGGCTGAAATGCTGCTTAATGTACAGTCGGATCCCTCTAGATAAAAAAAATCTGGGTTAATAACTTAAATATTAAGTTATATTATTTAAGAGATGAATAAATAATAATATAATAAGGGATTGGGTTCTTTGGTCACCCAGAGGTTCTTGTTTTATGTATATATTCTTTGAATTTTTTCGTAAAGGATAATTTATATGAAGGTGAAAAAGTAAATATTATAAGTAACCATATACCGGTGCATAAAAAACCCGTTAGTGATGATGAATTTGGATCTTATTTAGCAGGATTAATTGAGGGTGACGGGTATATTAATAAAAAAATTATAAATATTACTATTGTTTTTCATGAACTTGATGTAAGTTTAGCTTATTATATAAAAAAAAGAATAGGTTATGGAGTAGTAGATAAAATTAAAAATAAAAATGCTTTTATATATAGAGCTAATTTAGAAGGTTCAATAGTAATAGCTAAACTTATAAACGGTAAATTAAGAACTGAAAAAATAAATAATTTTTATTGTTTACTTGAACTTATAAATAAAATAATCTCAATTCCTATAATACCTAAAGAAAAAGATATTTATGATTTAACAAATTCTTATTGGTTAGCTGGGTTTTCTGATGCTGATGCTTCTTTTCAAGTAAAAACTTTAAATAGAAAAGAAAGAAATAAATATGAAATTAGATTAAATTATCAATTAGATCAAAAAAATAGGTTTATTTTAGATCAATTAAAAGAAGTGTTTGGAGGTAGTATTGGACATAGAAAATATCAAGATACTTTTTATTATTCTTCAGTTAGTTTTGGGTCAGCTAAAAAACTTATTAATTATTTTGATCATTATAATTTGTTATCTAGTAAGCATATAAATTATATAAAATGGAGAAATGTTTATAGATTAATACAAGAAAGAAAGCATTTAACTAAAAATGGTGTAGATAAAATATTAAAAATAAAATCTAGTATGAATTCTTTATCGAAAGATTCATTAGAATTATAATAGGCCTCTTAAATTTACTATATACTGAAAAATCTAGTTAATAATTTATAAGGTTAATCTAATTTATTATAAAATATTAATAATAATAATTATTACTTATGGGGAATTCTTTTTAATGTAACAATATA
>CAZRSX010000026.1:0-2684 GCA_964602865.1 uncultured Candidatus Saccharibacteria bacterium | reverse complement strand
ATCAGTTTGAACATGTCTCCGCTGTACGTAGCAGCCACTCAATCTGCCGCCGCGCGGTGGAGATGACCTGACCAAAAATCCGAGCCTCGACATGCGGTTCACGATTGTCCGTAGGAAAGTCGGAAGACCGACTGCCGCCGACGAGCAGAACCTGAATCGGAGAACCGAGATACTTTGCCAGTTCGTGCCTGTAACCAATCGCTTGCACGTAATCATCGTGATTCAGCGCGTGGCTCGGCCGCTTGAACTCGATCAACAGGTACTGTCCGCCGAGGTTCTCGTTGAGGAGCAGGTCGGGGCGCCTGTTGGCCTTGTCACCTGTGTAGGTCTCTCCGAGGACATCTTCCACTTGCCGCCGCAATGTACTGTTCGAGCTGAATAGCGAGTATTCGGGACCGAATACCCACAGGTTTCGCTCCAGGGCTTTGTGCACGACGGCTTCCGTCGTAGCGGCGTCACGAGCGAGCGCGTCCAGTTGATCAAGGAAGACCTGGCGAGCCGTCGCTTGCTGTACAAGGAAGGCCATCTCTGCCAAGCCAAATTCATCAAGGCGCTCGGCTACCCCAGCGACATCGCCCGGTGTTGCTTCTGCGATGTGCTCCAGGAGGATGCGGTAGTCGGAACGCTCCATCGCTTCCAACAGCACATTTACCACCGGCTCGACTTTGCTCTCCGGCTCGCCGTAATACTTGTCGAGAATCTTCTTGATCGCGCGGTCGGCAAATACACGCTTGTGCTCTGGCAGAGCCGACAAGCGCGCGAGGATCGCTCTCTGCAAGCGGGCCTGCGCCAACTGAATTTCGCGCCGGTACTGCTGCTCATAGGCTTCTCGCAAGATGGGCTGGACGTAGCCCTCAACCTCTCTCAGAAGCTCGCTGTTCTCGACCGCCGCATCCCAGCCCGCCGTGATGTGGTCGCGCAGTCCATCTGCTTCGATCTCGCCGTAGAGCTTTCGCAGCAGCTTGGATGGAAAGTCATCTCGTTGATCAAGGCCGAAGAACCCAGGCCGCCCAACGGCCTTGCCGTCCACACGCAGAGTGATGCCTGGCTGACGCAACCCGGACTTGCCGTCGCTGATGGAGAAACGCAGCTTTACCTTACCGGCACTTGGAAGCTCCTCTTCCTGCTCCGAGTAGCTACCGGATACATCATCGACGTCGAGCCGCTTGCCGTCGATCGTGATTGCAAAGTCATCCTGTCGCCCGTAGTCCTGCAAAAGGATCTGGCGCAGCCGATTGGCATCCGGATAAGCCAGGCCCTGATGCAGATCGCTCAGCGTGATTGTCGTGCCATGCAGTTCCGGCCCACAAGGATCGCTTTGCAGGCCGATATTCAACTGTTCAATGTCTTCGACTTGGGACAGATCGTCCAGCCGCAAGGTGATACAGCACAATCGACCGCGCGCACGGGTTTCAAGCGTCATCACCGCTGCGGCCATGAGCCCGGCGAACTTGCCGATACCCTTGCGCCCCTTGACCAAGCGATTTTTCCCGGCCGTGCGCTCACCGCGCCGCGAACGCCGATCAGATGCGATCGACAAATAGTGCCGGCGCAGTTCTTCCTCGGTCATGCCAGTGCCGTCATCCTGGATGACGAGAGGGTCACCACTCAGAGGTTTCGGGAGGAGGATCGTTATCTGCTCCGCGTCGGCGTCCCATGCGTTGTCCACGAGTTCCTTCAGCGCTCGCTCGGACGAGGAGTATTCCTGACTCAACAATGTGGCGAGGCGGGAATCCACCTGGAAGCGCAGATGAGCACGGCTCATATCGGAATCTCCGTGGGCGAACAGCGGTAACTCAATTACGCCTTGACCTCAAAGCGCAGGTAATCCGCGAGCCGTTTCGACTCGCTGACTTCGTCATGGGGCACCAGCAGGTACTTCCAGGGCTTGGTGCCTACGTTCGCCGCGTGATCGGAAGCGTGCTTGCACCACCGCATGGCGGCAGCGGCCTTGGCCTGAACCTCCTGGGTGTTGATGTCGGCACGTGCCTTGGTCTCCACCATGAAGATGGTCGCGTCCGTCTCGGCCACGAAGTCGGGGATGTATTCCGGCTGCTCGGTGCCGAGCTTGTAGTAGATCTGGAACTGCCCCTTCGCGGGCTTGAACCACTTCGTCGCGTCGCGCTCCAGGATGATGGCGAAGCGCCGCTCGGTATCCGAGTCGAACTTCTGCAGCGGATACAGACAACGCGCGAAGCCACCGAAGAGCATCTGCTTGATGCGACTGGTCTCGGTCACGGTCTCCCGGAAGTGGTGGGCCGTCTGGCCTGCCGTGGCGGTGTAGTTGCACGGCTTGAGTTCGGTGAAGCCGCGACTGACCTGCACCTCGTACTCGGTCGCCTCCTCCCAGAAGTGGGCCATCATCTGCGCGTGGATTTCCCGTGCGATCAGGCGGCGGTCACGATCCAGCACGCTGATGGCCTCGTCCTCGGACAGATAGCCGCGCAGGTGCTGCACCATCTGGCCCGCGAGGTCGTAGAGCAGCTCGGCGTGGGTGAAGTAGTCGATGTCGTCGAAGTCCACCAGCGCGTGGACGATGTAGTCCTCCGGGCGCTGCTCCTTCAGGCCGATTTCCGCCGCCAGCGTGAACTGCTCGTTGGTGCGCAGCATCTGGCCAACGATCTCACGCTCCCCCGGCTGCAGGCGAAGCTGGCTCACGTCCAGCGAGAACGAGCGAAAGCCGG
>CAZRSX010000025.1:0-2787 GCA_964602865.1 uncultured Candidatus Saccharibacteria bacterium | reverse complement strand
CATCATAAAGAAGGTTTATTAAATTTAATTAACAAAGTTAACGGTTTATTACAAAATCCTACAAGAATTCTTCAATTAGGTAAAATTTGTGAAAAATATAACTTAGAATTAAAAGATCCTATACCTCTAACATATTTTAATGGATGGTTAGCAGGATTTTTTTACACTGATGGTAGTATTTATTTAAATGAAGCTTCAGGACAAATATTTATAACAGCTACTCCAAAAAATAGATTTATATTAGATGCTTTAGTTGAATTATATTTCTTTTTAATTTATAATATATGGAAAGAGATAGGTTGATTTAAGAGATGGTCCAATCTCATTAATTTGAGTAGTATAATTGTTTTAGATTCTTGAGTGTAAGGGGAATGAAAAATAATTCTTTAAATGATAACAAAAAATTTAATACATTAAATCCTTGATGGGTTACTGGATTTTGTGATGGTGAATCAAGTTTTACCGTTTTAATTAGAAAAAGTAAAAATAAATTAGGGTGAAGTGTAGAATTTTGTTTTCAAATTGAATTACACAAAAAAGATCTTGAAATTTTAGAACAAATAAAAAATTATTTTGGGGTAGGAAAAATTTATAATAATAAATCTCAAGCAGTTCAATATTCTGTTCAATCAATAAAAGATATAGTTAATATTATAAATCATTTTGATAAATATCCGCTATTAACTCAAAAACATAGTAATTATCTTTTATTTAAATCGGTAATTAGTTTAATTGCAAAAAAAGAGCATTTGACTTTAGAAGGTTTACATAAAATTTTATCTATAAAAGCTGCACTTAATAAAGGTTTATCAAGTAAACTATATGAAGAATTTACTAATATTGTTCCAATATCAAAACCTTTAATACAACAGCAAGTGATTCCAGATCCGAATTGATTAGTTGGATTCACAGACGGAGAGGGTTGTTTTTTTATAAGAAATCAAAAATCTTTAAGTCATGTATTAAAGGAAAAAGTAGGTTTATCTTTTATGATCACTCAGCACAAAAAAGATGAATTATTAATGAAAAGTTTAATTAATTATCTAGGTTGTGGAAATATTCAGGGTTTTAATGATGCTGTTAATTTTAGGGTGGATAATTTTTTAGATATAAATGAAAAAATTATTCCATTTTTTAATAAATATTCTCTCAAAGGTGTCAAAAATTTAGACTATTTAGATTGATGTAAAGTATCTAAATTAATTAAAGATAAAGATCATTTAACCAAGGAAGGGTTAGAACAGATAAAACAAATTAAAACTAGAATGAATAGAGGAAGAAATATTTAAATGTAAGTATAATTTAGTATCTATCTAAAGGCCTTTTTTCCTATGGTAAAGCAAGGAGCATTTAAGTGAACTTGTTTTAAAGAAGTTTTATCTTTAGTTAATGAGTATTTTAAATTTAATCCTTGCAGATCTGAAAAATTTTTAAGAATTAATATGGTAAATAAATTTTATGAACTTAGAAATCTTCATGCTCATAATGCTTCAGCTAATTCAGTTTTAGGTAAAGCATGGAAACACTATCTAATTAAATGAAATAGTATAGTATCTTAAAAATTATAAATAGTAGGAAAGAGTTTAAGTTGGCAAAGAGATGGTCCAAATGATAATAAAAATTTTTATTTATTATCATAAGTATTTAGGTATGGTCTTAAGTAGGCCCAAATTATATAATATATTTATGAATTTTCATAAAATGCTGAAAGTTTCTAAAACTTTAAGTACTCTAAAAAGTAAAAATCTTAAAGATATTACAATGAGTAATCAGCAGGTTGCTAAATTATATAATTACATAATTAGTAACATCAGAGACTTAAAATGAAAAATCATTTATTCCAAATGGTTAAGAGAAAGTCCATTATTTTGTAAATTTATAAGTTATTATTGAATAAAAACTATAAATGTATATAATAAAAATGTAGAAAAAAAAAATCTAAGTATAAATCATTTTAGTGATAAACTAAACCCTAATTGAGTATCAGGGTTTGTAGATGCAGAAGGTTGTTTTTCTGTAATAATAGAAATATCTAATACTAAAAAAGTAAGATTATCATTTGAAATAATTTTACATGAGATAGATATAGATATTTTACATAAAATAAAAGATTTTTTTAAAGTAGGTGCAGTTTATCATAGATCTGATAGAAAAAAAGCGGTATATAGAGTAACTAATATTAATAAAATTAAAGATTATATTATACCACATTTTATGAACTATCCGTTAATAAGTCAAAAATGAGCAGATTTTTTATTATGAACTAAAGTAGTAGAAATTATTTTAAATAAAGAACATTTAACTGAAAAAGGATTTTTAGAAGTACTTTCTTACTATAGTTCAATTAATAGAGGTATGTCTTCTAAAGTATCTAGTCATTATTCTGATATAATACCAGTTGAAAGATCTATAGTAAATTTACCTGAAAATTTAAATCCTAATTGAGTATCAGGGTTTGTAGCAGGGGATGGAGGGTTTTCTATATACGTTAAACCAGCTAAAGATTATATTTTAGGAGAAAAAGTTTATTGTAGATTTCATATAACTCAACATGTTAAAGATTTAGAATTAATAAATTTATTTATAAAATTTTTTGGATGCGGGTCAGTTGTAATAAGGCCTTTTAGATGTGATTATATAGTTCAAGATATAAATAATATTTCTAATAAAATAATACCTCATTTTTACACTTATCCCTTATTTGCAATTAAGCAATTAGATTATAATTGTTTTAAAGAATGTATAAGTATAATGGATTATAAAGGTCATCTAACTAAAGATGGATTA
>CAZRSX010000024.1:0-2827 GCA_964602865.1 uncultured Candidatus Saccharibacteria bacterium | reverse complement strand
GTAATCCTTTAGCTTTATTGATAGCACGTAAGCACAACTCTATTCTTAGAACCATTGCAGACTTACCCATTCCGATAAGGTGAGCATTGGTAATTTCCTCAAGAGCATCGAGCAATTCAGGGGCGGAAGCGATTAGTCGGGCGTTCTCCACCCAATGATCTTTACACACTTCATTTTCAGTACATACTTCTGCAATTTTTCCATGAATGTTTTGGATAGTGTCCCCAAAAACTTTCCAAGGCCCGGGAGTATGTTTTGTATTTTCCATAGTTAAACTTTAGATGCTTTTTGGATGGCTGCACAAGCTTTATTGTACCCTGTTGCAGTTAAAATTGCATCTTCACCAGGTTCAGGCGTACAGTTAATTATAAGCTTCAAAGCCTCAAGCAATTCAGCGTTTAATGCTCTCAGCCGATCAATCTCGATTCCTTGAAATGCTGTCTTTTGTGCTTCATCCATAAACGCCTTAAAATACTTTTCCTTTTCTTTTAACAGTTCAGGCGCGGAAGCTAATAATTGGATATTTGCTTTTTGGGTTTCAACATTAAGTTCACCGTTCTGCTGAATTCTCATCAGCCAATTATTTTTGGTTGATATACCAAAAAAATTTGCTTCCCCGTCCTCAGTTACTTCCCAATGCCCAGGTGTGTGTTGTGTTGTTTCCATAGTTTGTTGAGGTTAAATTCCGTAATAATGCCCGGCATCACCGTTCCAGACATTGTGATATAATTCACTCGCTGACTTCCCGGACTCAAAGTGCCTTTTGCATTCATCTTCCGATAAGCCAATTTCTGAAACACTCATTCCCTCATTATCTGTTAGAATAAGATCAATCAATTGGATTATAAATTGGGTGTAGGTCATAAGGAAGGTTATTTGATAATAGGATTGCATGAAACCTGTTAATTAAATAACTCCAACCCAACCCCATAAAAATAATAGCTATGTAGAATTATTTTCTTAATCCCTGGGTAAGGTATTCTCAAAAGTATGGTGCTGTTCCCCAATGACCTTCAGCTCGTGCAGATTATCATAGTTAAGCATTTTCAAGCGGAGGCGAATATTATTACCGACACCCAATTGATTATTCAGCCATCCCACACAATACATATTGTCTGTACCGGTAGAGTGGTGACAGGCCATTACATTCATTGTTTTAGAATTAAAATCTATCCCTTCATTAATCGTGCAGGCCAGGGCTTTGTGTTTTTCGACCGTGTACCCGCCCGGAATCTTGTGCGGGTCCGTGGAGGCCTTCCAGGGGCATTTAGGGCATCCGTTTAGTTCTGGGGAGGGAGAACCTGGTCATGGGGTATAATTTCATTGCCACAAAGTTCAAAGGCTGTCATTATTAAATGGGATTTCCTGGCTTTTACCATTAACCGTTAAATCCTTCGAATCAAAATACGCCCTGATTTCGTAGAGGGCTTTTAAATCTTTCATGTCCAAGGGATCGGTATTTGGATCGTTAATAAGTTCCCATAGATATTGCTTCCCGAACTTATCCTCAAGCCGGGGGTATTTCTTGATTAATTTACCTGTTACGGTTTGATAGTATTTGTATTCCTGGAATATTGTTATGAAAAGGATTATTAAAAAGGAAGTTGTGAATACGACTGCTAACCAAAAATAGATCCTTGAATCCGTGGGATTCGTTAAGACCAATCCCCAGAGTAAAAGGACGGAAACAGAAACGATAAAAAATATTTTCAGTGTTTTTACCTCCTCACCATTAACGTATTGAACCAGGTATCGAAATCTTTCGATGTTTTCATTTCAATTCGTCTATTAATGATAGGATAACCTCCTTGGATCGTCCGTAAATGCTCTTATCATTTGTTTGGGAAGCAGCTTCTTCAAGCGCTTGCTTAGCGAATGCTCTTGCAACGGATTCAACCATTGACCGGGAATAATATGCTTCTTTACCGCCTGCATAGTCCTCAACAAAGGCTATATCATCCGGGCGGGTTTCTGATAGAATTTCTAATACCGTTTTTCACTTTTAGTTATTTGGTTGATTTGGTGTTATTTTTTTAAAAGCAGGTGGTGTCATATTTTCCCTTTAAAAATAAGTTTACAGCGTGACCTGTACCAGGCGTAAACATATTCATTGCTATAAGGTCCGGTTCCCAAAAAGATAACCCCGGCAAACCAAATGAATAATGATTTCCAAAAGCATGGCCGAAGCCAGAATATTATTCGCATTAGTTTCATGTATTGTCTTTTGTTAATCCAGTTGTAGAACCTGGTAATAGCCATCATTGGGATCATCATCGGGATATTTATCAATATTCTTTTCTTCTTCCAATTTCTCACATTGACATTTTTCGTAAGGTTCCCCGCAGCCGTGACAAATTGATTCCATATCCTTTTTATTTATTGTTGTGAAGCAATGAAGTATTTTCGTATGGGTTTCCGATAACTTCCGTCCATGCTGTTCCAAAATCTCCTAAAGGAATCATAGACCCGGTAACCATCCATTTACCATCCCCCCAATACACCTGCCCGGTTGTGTTATCAACACCCGTTGGATGATCATAGCACGTTACAATATCCTTCTCAAAAATTTCCTTCCCGCTTTTATCCTTCAGACCGGTGAACTGCATCAACAAATCTTCCCCGAAATGAAATATGAAGGACTGTAAGGTTTCAAGATCAGGTGTTCCCTGATAGGCCATGTATTGCTGACCCTCATCCCAAGCGCGAAATTTTAAATGTCTTTGGTTCATACCTTTATTTTATGCCAGAAGCCCCAGAAATAAATGGTATTAATTAGCAGTTAAACGTTTTTTTAAAAAATCATTTAATGAATCCGCTCTTTTCCTGG
>CAZRSX010000023.1:0-3247 GCA_964602865.1 uncultured Candidatus Saccharibacteria bacterium | reverse complement strand
TGATGATTCATAAACTGAACCTATATTATCAAAAAATTCATTAAGTTTAATTAATAAAAATTTTTCTCTAATATTCATACCTACACTTAATCAAGGTCTTATTACAAGAGTCTTATTATTTTCAATGACATAAAATGACCCTTCAGCATCTATTAAACCTGACACTCAAAAAGGATTTAAAGATATATTACTACTATCTTTTAAAAATCTTGTTTTAGGGTTTGCCTTAGGAAAGAATGCTTTAAAATTTTCTGATTCTCCAAAATTCATAGTAAAATTATTAGATACAATTTCTGTTAAACCATCCAAAGTTAAATGTTTTTTATCTAACATTAATAATACACACTCTCTTCACCAGTTATAATCTATTTGTTTAGCACTTTGTAATTGGTAATTCTCAAAATGTTTGAGAATTACTTTAGTAATATCGTTAATTCCAAAAACTGCAAATCTTGCTACAGATTTAGTTATAGTTATTGATCCAATACCTCCGAAAAAGTCTTGAATTTTATATAATAAATCTTTATCTTTTATATTAACCTCTATTATAAATCTAGCTTGTACCTGTCAACCTATTAAATTACTTTTACTCTTTACTATTCAAATATTAAAACAACTTTCACCATCAGCAAATCCTGTAACATATCAAGGATTTAGTTTATTATTATTTATATTATTACTATAATGTCTTAATGATGTATTATTAAACTCAATATTACTATTGGTTGGTAAAAAATATTGTACTTTGAGGAAAGGAATAAAAAAACATATTAGGGTATATATAATTAAAAAGAATCTTTTTGATTTTTAATAAAAAAAAAAAATCCCCCTAACTTTCAGAAGGGGTCAGACTATACCTTAATTATACTCTTATGAGAAACTTACTCAATTTAATTATTAGGTTATAAACCTGAGTATATACTACTACCGTCTAGTCGTTGCGCTTTTATCCTTAAAATATATAATACTATAAATCTCATATATAGTAAGGAACTTAGTACCGCGAAGATCCATTGCACATAAAGTTTATCTTAAATGTTATTACATCGGAATTAATCCATAGAGTTAAGATTAGTAACCCGTATTAATAATAAGTTACCTTTTATTAACTGTAATTTAAGCTTTAGGAATTGCCCGGAGTTTGATAGTATTAGACCTTAAAATTTTACGGTTGGTCTTGATTATCCGATACAGCATGGATTACTGAACCTGCTCCTAAGAATAATAATCCTTTATAAAATGCATGATTGATCAAGTGAAATAAAGCAATATTATAAGATGATAATCCTATAGCTATAACCATCATACCTAATTGCAAAATTACTATCATAAAATGACGTAACTTGGGCCATTTCTTTATTAATCTTGGTATTTTTCTCACTTATCTTTAAATTTTACTCATTCATTAAGTTTTACAACATTATTTTCTTTTTTACTTGGTCTAACTAAATAAAATTGTTTTATTAGATTAATTCTTTTCATTTTTTCTGTTCTTAAAGGATATTTATTGAAATAATTATCTATTAAATTAAACAATTCAGCTTTCCTATACATAACATATTTAAATGCTTCTATTTTAGGACTAGAAATATCGACTCTTCCTCCATATATATGAATTAAAGGTTCCAATAAATATTTATTTTTTTGAGATATACCAATAAAAACTTGACCTGACGCTTCATTAAAATATACTGAACCATCACTATCAATAAATCCACTAAGTCACCCATCATTAAAAACAATGTTATTTGCATATTTTAATTCTATATTAAATTTTACACAAAGCTTATTTATCTGTAATAAACGTGTAGGATTTCGAATTAATCCATTTACATCGTTTATTAATGCAATTAAACCTGCTCTATTTCTTAATTTATATTTAAATGCATGTGCATTTAAAATTTGTTTTACAGATCCTCCATATTTATGTTGGATTAAATATAGAACTTTTTTATCTCTGGCATCCATAGTTATTTCACAACTATTATATCCATTTTTAGATAATAAGAAGTAACCATCTCCATCTATCAATCCAGCTAATCACTGTCTAAATGCAAGATCTTCTGTATCTGTAATTTTATAGTCTGAACTACTAGTATTTACACCAGTAGACATGTTTCTACTAAAAATTAAACTATGTCTATTATTTTTTTTTAGAAAAGGTGAACAAAGAGTTTTACTTTTAAAATTCTGTTGTTTAAAGATAAGGAGTTTTGTTATTAAGTTCGTTAATTTTAACTTAATAAAAACTAATGTCAAACGTATGGCCTCTGAGATTCCTACTAACTTACTAATAATCTCAAATTTTCATCTTATTTGCCCGCATAATATATACAAGTGTAACCTTATAATGGTAAATGAATTAAGAAATTTGAAATTACAGTGATTAAATAAATAACCACGAGCTTTGGTTATCTGCGAATTGGCTATAGTATTTTTACGTATAGCTTCTACGCACATAGTTTGATGCCTAAATATACTAGAACGAGTAGTATATTTTTGAGCCAATTGACTCATAGTTGAATAAGCTATTACTTTTTTTATATCTTGTTGAAATAACCCTATTAATGAACTAAATAATGTTGTTATAGCCCCTATTCATAAACATAATAATAATACTGTTGAGCTATATTCTAATATAGGTGAACTTCTAATTAATAAGTACACTCCTGCTGTTCATATGTGTTGATTATTCTTTAACGAGCATAAACTACTCTTGAATAACACGCCTTAAATATCTTTTAAGGATCGGACTATATCTTTAACTTTTAATTTAATTTATTTATTTCTTTGGTTAAATAATAAATTTTACTTAAACCAATTATACTAAGGTGTTCTTTATTTATAATTATATTGTATATTTTAAATCATTTATTAAATATTAATATTTTAGATGTTTTTAATTTATTTTTTTTTAAATAATGTATTAATATTTTAAGTTTTTTTATAGTAGATATACTTAATATTCCAGAATTTTCAGATTTATTATATTTTAAATTATTTATACTAGTATTTAATGTAATATTTATAATATTTAAATTATTAATATTATTATCTAATATAATAAATGTCAAATAAGGGTTTTTAAGATTATTATCTTCTTTTTTACTTTTAAATATTCCTTTAGCATCTATGTAACCTGATAATCAACCAGTATTTAAACTAGGTATTATATTTTTATCTATAAATATTATTTCTTTATTATATTGATTATTAAATATTTTTAATCAATTTTTAAATTCTTCTA
>CAZRSX010000022.1:0-3293 GCA_964602865.1 uncultured Candidatus Saccharibacteria bacterium | reverse complement strand
ATCAGCTCCGGTTTCTTCACCTCCGGGAAACAATAGCAGGTAACCAGGCAACGGTTAATTTGCTGGGGAGCGCCAAAACTCCGGGTGGGGAAGGGGAGGATTGGTCTATTGAAAAATACGTGGTGGACTTACTGAATTGGGTGAATATGGTTTTAATATTAATGATCCTGGTGCTGGCCGTACTTTTGACCTGGACCTTTATTACCCTGACAAGAATGAAAAAGGTTCATCGGAAGGTTGTGGACCTGATCGCCACATTTAAAAAGGGACATAACTATCTGAGGTGAAAAAAATCTGAAGAAGAAAAGCTGGCCGGTAAACGTCCTGTTGGCGAGGGATTATTCAGGCCTGTATCTGTCAATGGTATTTCCAACTGCGGACTATTTTATCACCCCGGGTTGCAATGACCATCATGCTGTCGGTTTCCGCCTTTTGATAGAGGGTGTATTTCAGATCATACTCCCCCTTTTCAGGAATGTTCCCTTTTACTTCCCCATAATAATGCCAGCCGGGTATAGGGTCAGCGCATGATATTATAAGGATGGATGCTCCTGCCAGGAAAAGGAGGAATGTGATGGTGAATTTTATTTTTTTCATAAATTGTAGGTGGTTTGGCTGGACAATTCACCGTTGCGCTTGTAACCCCGGAAACGGAACCGTTTTCCTTCGGAAATTACCGCACCGGTGAAAGGGATCCCGTTAATGGAAAAATCAACGTGGTTATCTTCATCGAGCGGGTATTTTTCCGCTTCATCTTCGGTTTCCAAATCTGTATTCCAGATTTTCATAGCGTTACCCTCGATCTCGATCTTATACTTGCTGCTGAAAAAGGACCGGATCATGTCCAGCTCATCGTCATGACCCCATAGTTCGATTTCCAGGTTTTCATCCTCCCAGGGTTTTTCAGTAATATAGTACGCTTCGCGGTTCACATAATGAATCCCGGGGATAATAGAAGTCAGTCCATCAGAATCCACCATGGTCCATACCCGGGTGGGATCAACTTCCTTAATCCTGTCAAATTCTGACTGCGGGCTGAAGCGGAAGCATCCGTCAGCCTCATCGGTGTCGGCATTTGGATTTTTTAGTGGCTTGTAATCTTCGATCCATTTTTCGTAATCCAGCAATACTAATTCTGCCTGCATGATAAATTGGGTTTAAGGGTATTAATTAGGTATTAATTATTTTTCTCGGTGCTGCACAAAAGGCAGAAATCCGAAACGACCGTGCTGACTGTTGGCGTTTGTTTCCGGCATGGCCCACAAGGGGAGGTTAACAATCCTTTCTCCTTTCCGAAATCAATCCCGAGCGCGGGGGATTTTTTCGCCAGCTCCTTTCCTTCCAGCAGGATTTCAGCGGCAAGGCTGTTGGTAAGGATTTTACGTCTGGTCTTTATTGCCATGAAAGAGGAGGTTCAAAAAGTGTGGAATTGATTATTGATGATTTAAGAAATTTTCTGAATTCTTTAAATTTCATCCATTATGGGCTGGGAAATTCCCTCGATATCTAACAGGTTGTGATCGTCATCGAAATTATACCCGTGGGGGTGAATGTCGCTGTTGAAAAAATCCTTTTCTGAAAGTGATCCGAACTGGCCCATCTCAATGGTGTCGCCCGCTTTCAGCAGCCGGGCGGCAGGGAATTTATCAAGATCAACGGTGAGCTGAAACCGGGTTTTGTAGTTGGCACCGTCCCGGTAAAGCATTTCGAGGGTCACCGTGTTTTCATTTCCGGCAGGATTAGACTGGCCGCAAACAGCGCAAATTCCTTCCACCGATGGCGTACTCGCCTCGCAGGGGTTACAGAATTTATAATCCAATCCCATTTTGTTTGCAAAATCGTATACAGCGGAAACGCCCTTTTGATTATAGAGGGTTTCTGCCTGCTTGAGAAGGCCAGTAGCGTGTGTCATATATAATAGTGTGGGCAAGCAGCCGACTATGTGGTCAGGTACTCACCCAACCCCGGGAAATTGGTTTTAGTGTAATGAATATGCTCCTGGATAATATAAGGAGGTAATGCAATCAACTCCGCCTTTAAGCTTATACAGATAATCCTTTTATCCAGGTTTCCTCCTCCTGGGATAAGGTTCCAGTTCCCAATTTTTTGGTTAACTCCGTTAACGAAAGACCCATGAATGAATAATTGTTTGAATGAAAATTAACTTCCTCCTCCAAGTTGGAGGTTTCGGATTTTAATTTAGCGATGACAGATTTAATTTTCCGCATTTTGAATTAATGTACCTGGTCAAGTAACATACACGCTGAGTTTTTTCCAAACCTGAAGGAGCCGCCAGTTTCCAGGAAACCTTCCTCGTAAGGTTGATCCTCCACGGTAAAGGGTTCATGCTGTCCATGTTCCAGGTCCAGAACCCGGTGGACGTTTTCAGTCATAAAGATTGATTTCACTTTCTCTATTGGGTAATGCCTGGAAAGCTCATAATGCTTTCCGTTGATCAGGTATGAATTAAGAGTAGGGTAAAAGCGAATCTCGTTATTAAAATACAGCCTTGCGGGGCGGGTGAGGGGAAGGGGCTGACCATCGGAGCTATGATACCGGATCAGCAGTACACGTTCGGGCCCCTGGCCGTGGGCTTGTCCCGGGCGGGTTAAAATACCCGCAATACGAAAGGTGAGGTTTTCCTTATCCTGTCCCCGGGCAATACAGGAAATGATCTTTCCGGTTAACGATTCCGCCAGCTCGTGGGTAAGTACACGCTTTCCTTCGGCAGGTGACAGGCAAAGGGCATCCCTTAAATGCAGGAATTTACCTTTGATTGAATCGGGGCCGAAAAAGGTAAACCCGGAAAAGCGGTGATCATCCGGGCTGGATGATTCAGGGTCAGCCATAAAGCCGCAATTTTTTTCCGGAAAGAAAATATACGGCATGAAGGGCGGATGGTATTCTACCACACCACCATGATGGGCGGCCAGTGATTGAAGTTCTTCTATGGATTTAGTAACAGGTTCGGGCATTTAATTTTGTCAGGTGAGTAACGGACTTATTTTCATTTGTTTCAATAGGTTTTATATTATTCAACACCCATTGCTTTCATTTCCTTTTTTAGTAAGTTTTTGTAATTGATCATATTTTCTCATGCGTACTTTTTCCTAATCAGGATATTTGAATCAAACCTTTTTTTACAGAATGTGCATCTGAATTGCGGAGCGCCAAAATCATTATAATCATAATAGGACTTTTTCCTGCCACAACAGGCGCAGACCTGGTATAGTATTGGCCCGGCTCCCCAGCCGCTTCCTTCAGTCCTTGCCATCTTTACCCTACCTTATGCA
>CAZRSX010000021.1:0-3445 GCA_964602865.1 uncultured Candidatus Saccharibacteria bacterium | reverse complement strand
CGTGGCTCAATGACCAGGGTTTCCATGTCGAGGACGACGACGTCCCCTACGGGCGAGAGTCCGAGTGGCACGGCGTCGACTGGATCCTCGTGCACCACACGGTCAGCGACGACGACGGCGCCGAGTCGTCGATCGCGTCCTACGTGCGCAACGGCGGGAGCGGCACCTACCCGCCGCTGGCGCAGATCATGCTCGGGCAGTCCGGCACGGTGTGGATGTGCTCGAAGGAACGCAGCGGGCAGTCTGACCCGGGGCGCGCGAGTCACGCCGGATCGGGCTCGGGCTACGGGGTGCCCGTCGACGCGATGAACGCCTACAGCCTGGGGATCGAGTGCCAGTGCGACGGGTCGCACCCGCTGGCCACCCACGCGACCCTGTACAAGACGCTGATCCGGTTGTGCGCTGCGCTGTGCCGCCGCTACGGCCTGCCCGCGAGCCACGTCATCGGGCACAAGGAGTGGTCGACCACGGGCAAGGTCGACCCGCGCGACGACATGGACACGATCCGCGCCGACGTGGCCGCCGCCCTCGGCCAGCCCGCACCGGGCGGCCCGCACGTCACCGCGCACGTGTACCGGTCGAAGTGCGGCTACGGGGAGCCGACCAACGGCGACACGAGCAGCGACACCGTCAAAGAGCTACAGGAGCGCTTGAACCGGATCACCCTCACCGGTGGCCAGGACCTGGCCGTCACTGGCCGCTACGACGCCGACACCGACGAGGAGGTGCGTCTGTGGCAGGAGCAGATCGCGCATGATCCGCCCGATCCGTCGCTCGCATCGTTCCTCGGCCCCCACCAGTTCGCGCTGATGTTCCCCGACTCGATCTACACCTTGCACGACGACGGCGACCCCGCCATCGCCCACGCACCGACCGAACCTGAGGAGCCGAACGTGCCCGACACACCTGGCGTGACCAACGGGTTTGGCCTCTGGGACTGGTACTCGGGCAAGCGCGACTCCGAGGTCCGGGTGCATCCGGATGGCGACTGGCACAAGGTCGACCTGCCCGCCCAGCCCGCGTCGGGGATCACGACGGACAGTACGGAGCATCACTTCCTGTACCTGCGGATCGGGCTGCCCAGCTCGCGCAGCGCCACACGCACCATCGAAACGAAGTTCGTCCGCTCCGACGGGGATGCGACCGCCTACTGGTCGCCCGCGTGGGATGCCGGCGCGCGGGACTCGATCGCCTACTACAACAGCCACTTCGAGGCCGGGTCCGGGTTGGGTGGGCAGTGGTGGATCAAGGTGACGGGCGGCAGTGACCCGATCACCTACTCAACCAGGTATGCGAAGACCCACGTCCACTACCTGGACCCTGCGGACACTGCGCGGGCCGCGGCGATGGGCGCCTACGACCTGGCCGCCGACGCCGGGCGCCGACTCCTCGCCCGACTTCTGGGGAGGGTGGCGTGACCCGCCGCTCGGAGGCGTTGCAGGTGTGGGCGCAGACCAGTGAGCTGTCGCCCCTCGCGGCCGGCGTCGGGCTGTATGACGTGACCGTGACCATCACCGTCCCGGCCGAGAGCATCGCGGAAGCCGTGGGCGCTGTCGTGGCTGCGGTCGCCGACCTGGCCTAGCCAGCATTCACCAGGTGAGGCTTATCGGGGCCGTAAGCCTCACCGGGGCGCGGATGTGTTGCTTGACGCAGCAATGCACACCGTGGCTGTTCCTTACGCCGGGAGTGTCAGTTTCCCGGCACCCTGAACGGTCAGCACTCCGAGAAACTTTCGAGAAACTTCCCCGGTCACGCCGCCGCCCAGTACGAGTACTGATGCCCGGTCAGCACCCACGCCATCGTCCGCGCCGACGCCCGATCCGCCCGATCCCCGTACCGCAACCAACTGCGGTAGTCGACCCGCAGACAGGCCAGGGCCCGGCGGCGCACATCCTCCAGCTCGACATCGCTCATGCTGCGGCCCACCAATCACCGTCGAGGGTCATCCGCTCCATCGCGGCCCAATCGTGATCTAGCTGGATGTAGCGCAGCGTCGTCGCTGGACTCTTGTGTCCGAGCCAGCGCTGGACCAAGGCCAGGTCCTTGCCGTTCTGCCAGTACGCCGCGGTGGCAAACGCAGAACGAAGGTCATGGCAGGTGTGATCAGCGGGGAGCAGCGCGCTCATCCGGGCCCCGACCGTGGAGGGGTGCACGGGCCGCCCTGGGTATCTCGGCGATTCGAAGAGGTATCCGGTCTCAGCGCGCAGCACGTCCACGACGAGCTTGTGGGCGGGAAGCTCGCGCCATCTCAGGCCCTTGCCTCGCAGCCGGACGAGATGCTGACCACTCTTCCCGGGCTTGAGGTAGACACGATGCGCGGCTGCGATCTCGGCGGCGCGCAGTCCCGCGAACCTCCCAAGGATGATGATCTTCTGATCCTGGGGGCAGGCTTCGGCGAGCACGTCGCGGAGCAGATCGTCGGGGACCGGGTTCGGGTCGATCTTGTCCCTGACCAGGGTCGGCATGCGCCGGGTCGGCTCCCGGGCGATCAGGTCCTCATCGACCGCCCACTCGTAGAACACCGTCAGCGCACCGCGGAACGAGCCGACCGTCTCGGGTTCCCGGTATCCGGCGAGGAAGTCGAGCACGTCGTCACGGCTGGCTTCGAGCAGGGTGAGGTCCCGTTCGGCGAGGAAGTGGTGCCACATGTTCAGGACCCTTCTGCGGTGGTTGATCGTGTTGGGTGAGCGGCGTATCCGTGCAAGTTCGCGGAGGAATCGGGCGATGAGGGGGTCAGCGGTCATGGGCTCTATATGCCCGCGACCCGTGACGTGAATCACCTACATGGCGGGGCGCAGGTCGGCGCGCCGTGGGGCGTGCAGGGGGATCACGGTGCCGCCACCGAGGTATCGACGGGTAACACCGTTCGACGTGTCGCCGATGTCCAGACCGTCGTAGAGGGTCGCAACGCTCACACCGAGAGCGTCGGCGGCCCGCTTCACTTCCACGGCCGTCCAGTCCGTTGAGCCGTTCCTGCGGTTGAAGTACGTCCCCGGCTTGAGTC
Organism: uncultured Candidatus Saccharibacteria bacterium; assembly: GCA_964602865.1. Classification (GTDB taxonomy): domain Bacteria; phylum Patescibacteriota; class Saccharimonadia; order Saccharimonadales; family JAGQNJ01; genus CAZRSX01. The sequence goes on along the minus strand of CAZRSX010000021.1, from coordinate 441 downwards.
CGAGCGCGTGTTGCAGCTCGGGGACGCTCATGCCCACATAGGTCCGCAGGGACTCCATGGTGCGACTGATCGTCGCGTTCACCGGGGACACCCCCGGCTTGCTGATGCTGTGCAGTGTTGCTGCCATGTCTAGAAGTTTGACACTCGCTCTCCCGATCCGTCAAACCCGACCATGAACGGACTAGACGACTTCAAGATCTTGGACTAGCGTGCAACGCATGGCAGTCACACCTCACCAGAAGCTAGCGGGACTTCTCCTCGCTCAGCCCGTGGATCAGTGGATCAGGGACCGGCGCGCGGAGGGCATGTCCTGGCGCGCGGTCACCAAGCTCTTGAGCGACAAGACCAACGGGCAGATCGACATCACTCACGAAACCGTCCGCGCATGGGCTGAGGAGAAGCCGGAGCGGGTCGCGTGACCGCCCGTGTGGGCCAGTCCGG
>CAZRSX010000020.1:1360-3502 GCA_964602865.1 uncultured Candidatus Saccharibacteria bacterium | reverse complement strand
AAGTTTTTTTTTTTAAATTTAAATAATATAAAAAAAAAAAAAACCTATACGTATTAATATACGTATAGGTAAAAAAAGAATATTTTTTTTTTTATATTTTTTTATTATTATTTTTTATTATTAAACATTAAAGGTCTAGTATTTACTCATAAACCTTTTTTATCATAAATTTTTTCTCTTTTTTCATAAGAATCATATCTTAAAATAACATTTTTAAAGTCAATAGAAACAAAACCTTTTTCATAAGAAGTAGTTGTGTGACTCTTTATAGCGTTAACGTTACATTTATTATAATACATATCTTCAAAATCTTTTAAAGTTAAAGAATCGTTATAAACACCTTTAGCTTTAATTATAGTTTTATCATTGTCGATTAATAGACAATAAGTTTTACTTGTTATAAAATAAGCTTTATTTACAAAATATTCTAATTTAAATTGACCTAAATCTTTACCAACTAAATTATCATCTAATTTTACATTAGTAACTAAAGAATCAGTATCCATATAATAAATTTCACCTCCATTTTTTAAAATGTTTAATTTAATTTTATTCATAAAAATTCTTGCATAACTAGTGATCATAGCAGAAATAGCTATAGATACATCATTAAAAACTCTATTATTTTTTTCGAATTTTCATTTTAAATCTAATTTATTAACTTTATTAAAATCTAAACCATGTTGTTCACATATAGTTAATGAAGGTTGAGGATTGTAAGTAACTAAAAATTTATTTACATTAATATTTTTTACATTAAAAACTTCCCTAGTAGATAATAAATAATTTAAATGTTCATTATCAAACATAGCAGTAATATCTTTATCGATGGACATACCTCATCTACCTGTATTATTATTTAATAAACTTTTAGATATAGATTTTTCAGTACTATTAGCTGGATTAGCTTTAGTTAAATATAATTTATCAACATAACTTGAAAAAGTATCGAAATCTTTACCAAAATTATATCCATATTTTACGTTAACTTTATAACCGTTTTCTTTAGCAAATTTTAATTCTTCAGATGATCAAACCCCAGAAAAATGACCGTTAGGACATATTAATCTACCATCGTTGTCTATTACAGGTAATAAACCTAAATAACCTTTATTAGTTATAACATCGGCATAGAAAAATCCAAATAAATTATTTAAATCTAAACCATTACCAGTAAAATCTTCAATGAAAGTACATTCATTATTTACCATAGGTAATTTAGAAACGAATGGGTATAAAGAATTCACATCATAATAATAACAATTCAAGGCTATAGGTTTGTAAATTTCAACAATACCTCCATAATATCCTTTCTTAATAAATGAAAACATATCAAAATTATTAATTAACGGTATTTTATGATCTTTTAAATTATTTTTTAAATATATATTTAAAGCTAATCTTGAAATAGTTAAACAATCAATAACTTGAATACCGAAATTATTATAAATATATCTTATAAATTTAAGCATAATATCTAAATGAGTTAATAAATCTCTTTTTAGATATTCTAAACATTCTTTTCTTAAATCTCAAACATTAGAATATATTTCTTTATAAATTAATACATCTAAATCATTATAATATTTTATATCAGGTGTATTACCTATATAATTTAAAGTATCTCTAGTTACAAAATTGTGTGGGAAATAACCTTTTAAAACATTAGCATTAAAATCTATACCTAATTTATATAAACTAGCTGATAATAAGTTCATAGAATCAACAAATTTGATTGTAATTTTCTTATCTTTATCACTTTTAAATGATATACTTAATTTTATAATTATTTTGTCTTTAAATATAGGATCTAGAATATATTTATTTTCATTATAATTATTAAAATCTTCTAATATTTTTAATAAAAATATAACATCATAATGTCCAAAATTATGAGTATAAAAAGTAAAATTATGGTGTTTAGGTGTAAATAAATCCTTAAAACATGCTAATACTAAAGCATTACTATCTTTATAATCATTTAAATAATATAATTTAGGTTCATTATTATAAAAATCACAAAATCCTAAAGCATAAATTTTATTAATACCATCATCGTCTTTAAAAGTTTCTGTATCAAACACACCAATATTAGTATTTGTACCTATTTTTAAAGGTCTTTTCGGTACTTTTATAATATCT
>CAZRSX010000020.1:610-1350 GCA_964602865.1 uncultured Candidatus Saccharibacteria bacterium | reverse complement strand
TTTTTATTAACAACCATTTTAGTAATATTATCATTATCAATATGTAAAGTAACTTTATCTATTTTTCTAATAAATGATTTATTATCTATAACAGTATCATAAACTGTATTAATTAAAATACCTAAATTATAATCATAAACATATCTAACAATATTAAATTTATCAATTCTATCAGATATTATTACATACTTATTATTATTTAAATATATAGAATCAGTTAATTTTAAAGGTTTTTGATTGAAAATAGATTTTTGTTCGTTAATAAGAGCAATAAAATTATCTAATTTTAATTTAGACATAACTTTACCATAATAAGTTTCATCTAAAGTTAAAGGTAAAAATGAAGAACTAAAATGATGTTTAACTTTCTTATTAGAAACTAAAGCTAAATTTTTATTATACTTAATTTTAGATAAACCTAAATTTAACTTAAGTTCTTCTTTAACATTAATAACAGTATACATTATTTGAATAGATGATAATGGTTCCTCAATGTGATAATCCTGTATAGTTAAAATCAATAAAGATTTAATATATTTAAAGAAATTTTTATATCACGATAAATTATGTTTATCTTTAATAATTAAACCAATTTGGTTATTTTTTTTAGAAGAATAATATATATTATTATTAGCAAAACTAAATTGAATTAAAAAACTATAAGTTGTATTTAAATTTAAATGATCAATTAATAAATTAACTAATTGTTTAGATGTAAAATTATTAACATCAATAAAAAT
>CAZRSX010000020.1:0-600 GCA_964602865.1 uncultured Candidatus Saccharibacteria bacterium | reverse complement strand
TATAATTAAACTTATTTTTATTATTTAAAATATTCTGTGTAGGTGAAAAAGAAACAGGAGAAAAAGTAGAAAATAATCTACTACTATTAATAAAAATTGAAATATTATTCAATAAAATAAGGTTTGTATAAAATCTGAACATTTTTATTTTTTGTTTAAATTTTAAATTTACTATGTACGGTAGCTCGATGATAAGCTAACTTTCTTATACACTTTTTCACAACACCGGTGTATGAGCGGCACGGGATTCGTTCGTTCTTTATAACCTTTTATTATGTTATACTCCTGACATGTACCCTGTCTATTAGTTGGTCATATGAGTGATTTAAATTACAATCAGTTAACTCTGATTAATATTCAATATAAGTTCATATCCTAATAAATAGGATATATAATAAACTCACAAAGGTAACGAAAAGATATAAATAAAAAATAAAAAAATCTTAAATCAAATCAAAGTAAATAAAGGTGATATAAAAACATCAAATTTCAGGTTTTGTACCTTCACGAATAATATAACAACAGAAACAACAATTCCAAAAAATGTTTATATCACCCTATTAATGTACGAAAAAACATATGAAAAGTCCTATATACCCC
>CAZRSX010000019.1:0-3524 GCA_964602865.1 uncultured Candidatus Saccharibacteria bacterium | reverse complement strand
TGTGGTCTGCTGTTTGTTGTTTTAGGTTTCATATTCTGTCCTACCAAATGTAGTGATCTTTTGATTGTAGAAATAACCTCCAATTGAACTTTAATGGCTATAATCAAATATTCTAATAATTTACTTCATGAGTAGAATAAAGCAGTGTTAACTCCGAAAAATATGTATAAACAAACCATGACAACTATAGGTTGGTATCCATTCTCGATATTGAAGGAATTATCTCAGGTTACCTTTTTAGGCATGCTACACTCCCCTAGCCTTTCAGCATTGGATAAGCCTAATCCTTTATACTCCGATTCTACAGGAATAACGACGAAGTCGCGGCAGCTCACATAATTAAAGGGCGCACTTCAATATCACTGGTGCAAAATCATAGAATTAACTATGATTTTTCGACTGTACATTAAGCATTATATAAATAACACCCACAAGTGACCCAGTCTGTTGCAATAAACAAAAAAAAACAAATTGTCTACTGACAGTCTTGTATTATTATTAATAATATTTTAACTGTTTTCACTCATGTCGCCAAAGAAAAATATTTCTCTTCAAGAACCCTGTCGGGTTCTTAGATATTAATAAATTGAAAATTTAATCTATAACCTCCCTGCAGCCCACTAGCCTTGCGTAAGGGTTAGATAATTAACTAATCATGGCTCTATTAACTAGTTACTCCTTTCTATTAATATCACGACTATTATATATTATGTGGCCCTGTGTTAACACTAAGGGGCATTAAAAGAACTTATACTTTTGGTTATTTTTTTACATTTAATTTATAATACATACTTGGTATCATATGAGGTAACACTACTTCTCTTAATTTAGGAATAGATTCTTTTAATATATAAATATAATATCTACCATCTATTTTTTGAATAGTACAATTTAAAGAATAAAGTTTAGTTAACATATTAACTAATAACTTTACTTCATCTAAACTAAAACAACATGTAGCTATTCTTACTCCTGGTTTAACTCAACAAGCGTCATCCATGATTCAAATAGCTAAAGCTAAAGGAGTTAAATATTGTTCTAATTTAGGACTAATAAATTTTACTCCTTTTTTATAAAATAAGTTATGAATTCATTTTAAGCTACTAAAAGTATAAGTATTAAATTCATACCCATAATGTTCTTTAACTTCTTTAGTTGTTTTATTAACAAGTTTTCTTGTATATTTTCTAGGTGCTAAATTAGAGCAATAACCTTTATCAGAAAAGAAATTATATAAAAAAAATAGGTATTCTTGATGTATCTCACTTTGTCTATAACAAAATCTAACACCTTCTATTGTTCTTGAATTGGCATGAGCAGTTCCTAATAAAGAACCTATTATTGTTGAAATAATATCTTTATTATGGGGTCCTATTCTTTTTTTAGGCCTTACACTAGAATGGAAACTTCTCTTTTGTATATTTATAAATGAATTTATAGAAATTAATTGTTTTTCTTTTAATGCCTCGTCGATCTGCCCTAAAGACCCCAAGGTTTCAACTTTTTGAGAATGAACTCTTCCTGTATTCATTCCAGATTTTATCTGTTTAATTTTATTAAGCCCATCTAAATTTAGATGTTCTTTTTTTAAAATTAATTCAACAACTAATTTAAAATCTTCATAATTTAATTTTTTAATTCCTTGTAAAGGATATTGATTTAATTTAGGAATCAAAATATTATTTAAATCTTGTAAATTACTTATTATTAGATTAACTCTCGAATATTTATCTATTTCATATAAATTACCACAACCTAATCATTTTTGTATAAATTTAAATAATGATGCATCTCTTATATGTTGAGTTAAATTAAAATGTAATTGTACAGAATATCCTAATTTTGTTTTCCTTTTATAAACATTAACAACAAATGACCCTTCGCCATCTATAAACCCGATAAATCAATTTATGTCTATATTTTCGGGTAATAATACAATAGGTCTATTTACTGGGTTTAAATTATTAAAGTTCTTTTCTAATTCTATAGGTAAACCTTTATTTAAGGAAACCTTTAATTCTAGTATTTTTTTTAACCCTTCTAAATTTAAATGTTCTTTATTAAAAATTAATTTTACTATTTGTTTAAATAATACAAAATCTGCTTGTTTTTTTGTTAATAAAGTATATTTACTAAAATGGGGTATAATAACTGAATATATATCTTTTACGGATCTTACTGTATAAATAGCTTGCTCTCTTTTTTTATAATTTGTAATATTTCCTACTCCAAAATATAATTTTAATCTTTCTAATAAATCTATATCTTTACTATGTAAATTTATTGAAAATATAGGAGTAACTTTTCACCCTATTGCTGTATTATTACTTTTTATAATTGAAATCATAAAAGAACCTTCTGCATCTATGAACCCAGTAATTCAATTTGGATTTAAAGGTGTTTTTATTTCATTATTTAAATTTTTACCTATAAGTATGGATATTACTTCATGATTGTGAGGGCCAATCCTTTTATTAGCTCTAGAGCTAGAATGAAACGACCTTATATGATTTTTTGTAAAAAAATAACCTGTACCTTTGACTTGAGCTAGTCTATTTGAAGATACATCACTATATTGAAAAGTATAGATTTTTTCTCTAGTATAACTAGCATCTCTTATTTTATCGATAATATATAATATAAGGCCATATAAAATAAAACCTGTTACATTAATTGTAATACATGCATTAGGTACATCATCTACTAAAAATAATAATTTAAAAGATGGAAATGCTATAAATATTAATACTATAGCAGGACTTATTGTTCAGATTAACTCCAATAGAGTCTACACTTACTGCGATATGGACTATATTTTTTTGTTATTTTTTTTTGAAAAAACAAATTTCACGTTTAGTCTCTGAGGATCCATATTAATATAAATTAATATTTTTCCTACTGATTATACATTGTTACATCCTTATAGTTTCTTATAGAAACTAATAATTAGAATTTTCACATATAATATAGTATATATATTATAGTATCTAAGGCATTAGAAGTTCTCAGTATAAAGTGAAAATTTAATCAAAGTTTTTTTAAGTTAAAAAATTTTTTTATATATAAAATCCCCGCCGTCCTTGCTACTACGCAAGGCTAGGGGTCGGTGGAAATTATTTGGAGGAAAATTTATATCTATCTTTAAATACTTGTCCTGATTTAAGATATTTCATTACAGTACTACCACTCATTCCTAAAAACTTAGCAGCTCTTCTAGCAGAAAAAAAACAACCTATTAATTTAAAACCTTCAGAAGAAAATTTTTCATAAATATAAACCGAATTTCCATGTTTCATACTTAATTTATTTTTAGTTTCTTCTGTATGCAATCTTCCTAAAGCTTTTTGTCTCATTTTTTCAATACTTTCATTTAAATGTTTTTCTCCACTATTATTTAAACTCATTAATTTTTTAGTTTCTTCTGAAACAATTCTACCATAGTTTAAACTTTTTTCCCCAACATATACACCCAATAAAGCTTTACTTATTAATACTTTATTATGAAAAATGGTTTTTATTTTTTT
>CAZRSX010000018.1:0-3542 GCA_964602865.1 uncultured Candidatus Saccharibacteria bacterium | reverse complement strand
AACTTGAAGCAAAAGAGCTGGAAGCCGCCGTTGATACCGACGGCAAGAGCGAAGCCTGGAACAAAGAGCTTGGCGCACTTGGTAGTGGCGATCAAGATAAACTCGGCAATGGTTTCACTGGTAGCGAAAAAGAAAGCTCTCGTAAAGGCTTTCGTGGTCTGGCGCGCAAAAAAGGATTCTGGGCAGGAATCGGTATTGGCGGGGCGTTGCTTTGCGGCGGTATTTTTGGGTTGGTTCTCGTATCGGGTCCGGCAAGGGTACTTTCGGCAGCGAGCCTGCTTCAGCAGCCATTTTCTGCCCAGACCCACGCGGGCGAGTCAAGGCTGGGGCAAATGTACCGATGGATGAAAACAGGGCAACCCGGACAGACCAGACTGAGCTACATAGGTAGCAAGATGTACACAAAGCTCGAGACGAAACTGGCAACCCAAGGCGTGACCATATCCTCAAAAGGCCCTTTCGGAGTGCCAAAAAGGGTAGTGATCAACACAAAAATGGACGCTCGTTACAGCGGTATGTCGCTCGACGAGACTAAAGCAGCAATTGCCAAAAGATATGGCTTGCCCGTGCAGTCTATTGGTGATGGAGTTGGAGCGAGAGTGTATATTGACCTAGATGCTGACGGCGTATCTATAGGCCAACAAAGAGCAGTTTTTCAGCAAGTAAGTAGGGATTTAGGTCACGGCAAAGTCACTACAGCTATTAAAACTCGCCAGCTTGCAAAGTTTTTTAACACGCCCTCACTTTTTCATCCCCTCCAGCGACTTGATGCAAAAATGAACCAAGCCTTGACTACTAAGCTAGGTAAGTCTCAGTGGGTTAAAGAGCGCACAAAAAAATTACAAGCAAAATCCGCAGCGGCAAAAGCTCGCATAGAGTTAATTAAAGCAAAAGTTGGCCCTGCATCAATTGCCGCTAGCGGCGCAATTATATTCACAGGCGCTCTTTGTATCGCAAATGACATTGTAGGCGAAGCTGCAGCGCTCAATAGAGAAAACATACAGATACCCTCCGAGTTGGCAGCTCTGGATATGATTGCTGCTGGTGCGCAGATTGAATCTGGAGACGACTTTGACCTTGAGCAGATTAGCGCCATAAATGACTCTATGACAGGAGAAGATGGATCGTCATGGGAAGACGCCAAAGCAGTGAAGGCGGCGTATGGTGAAAATGGGGGGGTTGCCATCAATGACGGAGTGAAGAACGGATTCACCGGAGCAAGCGTGAGAGATATGCAAAAACAAGTTGACGATCTGGGTGCAGATGCGCTGTGCAGCCCAATTGGATTAACCGCACAGGCAATAATATCTGGTGGGCTGGCTATCGTCAGTCTTGGGTCGGGCAAGGTTATTTCTACTGTCGTGTCTGCCGCCGCGGGATTCATAGCCGTAGCTGCCATCATGGAAAATGTTCCGAAGATGATCGCCGAAGACAGCTCACTGCTTGGAGATCTTCATACTGGTGCAGCGGGGGGCAATATTGATATGTACGGCGCCCGTTCGGCGGCAAACACCGCAATGGCATCGTCTGGCGGTATTAGCCTAAGTGGCGACGAGGAGCAAAAAATTATAGCGCAGTATATAGCAGATCAAAAAAGTGAGTTTGAAGAGCTGCCACTTGCGACACGCCTGTTCGCAACAAACACACCATACTCACTTGTCTCAACTCTACTAGCAGAACAAACATCAACTTCAGCGTTCGCATTCACTCAAAACTCTACATCACGCTTTTTGAACCTCGGTTCTGTGTTAATATCTAGTTTTTCCTCGTTGTTTACTAAAAAATCGTCTGCCCAAACAGTTGAGTATGACTACGGATTTCCCCTGCTCGGTATACCCGAAGCGATCCTAAACAACCCAGCACTTCAAGATCCGTACGAAAACGCAGAAGCAGCCGCAGGACTTTTCAACGCAGGCAGCACCTATATAGACAAAGCAAAAGTTTGCTTTGGTGTAACTATAGGGAAAACCACCGCCAAGGCAGACGCCCATTGGAACGCACAGAACCCCACGCAAGTTTGGGATATCACGGGGTCTGTTGATGTCAATCGGTCGTCTAACGAATACTTGGACGCAGATTGTGACAGTTACAGCGATATCAACTGGGCTCGCACAGTCCTTTTTGTCTTTGACACAAAAACCCAACTCGCATATGACTGTATAGAAAATGGAGACGACGAATCTTGTGACGCAATCTTAGGCAAGGAACAGACAGGGCCGGGGCAGGGAGCAGTATTCGGACCGCTTGATGTCGAAATGCTCAAATCAGACACCACACATATCGCCTGTGCTCCTGGAACAAACGACGTTGGACTCGGCGATGGCTATATTAGCGGTCAAAAGGTTCCCGTACGACTCTGTGCAGTCACAAACTTCCCGTCAGACGCTAACGAGAGCAAGTCAGGAAACCAAGATTATATACCTGGAGCGGACGGTCTTACGGTGGTCAGTAGCTACGTATCGGCTAATGTCTACGCCATGATACAGGCTATGACAAACGACCTAAAGGAGCAGGGCATAGTACCAACAACCAGTAGTCACTTCCGCACCAATGAAGCACAAACCCGTATTTTCAATCAGCTCGGCTATCCATTGGCTGCAAGACCTGGTGAATCAAACCACCAATCCGGTGTAGCACTTGATTTTCAGAACATCACCAGTCAATGTTATGGGCGTGGTGTTACTACCTGCCCAGGTAATCCCGCGTACGAGTGGATGATGCAAAATTCGGGCACATATTCGTTCGACAAACTAAGCTCTGAGGCATGGCACTTCGACCCAATAGGTATATGATGCAAAAAAATAATACAGCCACTCGGATATCACTCACACTAAGCACTATTCTTTTTGTTGTTTTGTGCGGAGCGGTTCCGGTATTGGCGCAGTCGCGCCCGGAACTCAGACAAGACATGCGACAAGGCATTCTACATTACGACCGCGTAGTTGGTTGCGGGACAATAAGTACTGGCGACAGGGGTATTGAAGGAGCACTTGTGGGCGGCGAAATCGAAGAACAGGTTTGGAATTTCCTTGTTAGTAAGGGACTTACGAGCGAACAGGCAGCAGGGGTTATGGGTAATATCGAGTCAGAATCTGGCTTTGACCCAGGAGCTATCGAGCATGGTAGTGGTGCAGGGTTTGGCCTTGCCCAATGGACAGGTGGGCGCCGCACTAATTTAGAGAACGCAGCAGCAGCAGCAGGAAAGAGCCCGGGAGATCTGGCCTTTCAGCTGCAGTTTTTGTATGACGAGCTCACTTCTCGAGGCGTTGATCGTAGCGAATATCGCGGACAAGGCTCCACGGAATGGGAAGTACTGACAAAACAATCAACTGTCGCGGACGCTGTGGTAATGTTCCACCACGAGTTTGAAGTGTCTTACCTTATAGACTTTAATATCCCTGGCTATACTAACCCTTACAATGATCGAAACTATCCCGACGCACGTACAGCTGTTATAGCAGAGCGAGGCGGAGTTGCAACCCCGAATGGCAAGCGTGGTGCACAATTCTTCTTTGATACATACGGAGGTGGTAGCAACTGTG
>CAZRSX010000017.1:0-5980 GCA_964602865.1 uncultured Candidatus Saccharibacteria bacterium | reverse complement strand
ATAGACGACCCCATCGGTCACCACGGGTGAGGAGAAGACTACGTCTCCAGTGGTCGAATTGTGGTAAAAAATGCCTCCCTGCTCCTCCATACGGTGCTGGCACGATGGGTGTGCCAGCACCTGAGGGAGCTGATTGATGAGAAGGTCAACCAGCGAAGGGGTCATTGTGCGTGTTTACGCAGAGTGTGAATATGACCGGTCATCCGGGCGTCGTTGTACAAGGCAACCAGACGTGTGGCGACTGCGTCAGCACCAATGCCTGCCTGTACGTTGCCGTTAATGATGCAGACGTATTCTCCGGACGGGAATTCATATGTCTCCTTACCGTTGGGCGACACCAAATATTCGGCAGGGCTGGTACGGCTCTTCACCTTCCAGCAACCGTCCTTCAGTCCGTCTGGACGTTTGTTTTGGTTCAAGTCCGGACATGTGCTCAACCACGACGCGCCGACGGATTTCGCTACGTCCGCCAGGAGTTCCTCTGACAGCTTAATGGCTTGTCGGTAAGTGAGTCCGGCGTGGTCGACGATACTCGTGACATGTTGAGTCAGCTCAGGAGTGATGGCATCTGCGATAGCGACTTCACTGATCCGTTGAATTGCGTATTCGCGATTCTTGGACGACGGAGTCTGGCCTGCCACTGCCTGTTCCACCACTTCCTGAATCGCCTTCTGCAACTTAGTCAGGTGGACGTACACCTTGGGTGTGTCTTCCGGTCCTACCAATTCGTACTTGCCATCGACTAGCTTGACGTTGAGTCGGCTGAATCGGGCACGTTGTGAATCCGTGGTGGCTTGCTCGTAAGTTTCCCGGAAGACGTATGCGCCGTCGTCTGTCACCGGCAACATAAGACCATTGTCGAGAATGTGGCGGTGGGTGAGACTGATCTTTGAGACATCCGACAAGAATCGGGCGTATCGCTCGGTATCCCCAGGCTCACAGCAGGCAGCCCACGCCAGCACTTGCAGCAGCTCGTCCTTGAGGATCTGTACGTCATTGACCTTGACACCTCGAGAAGACCGTTTGACGTGGATTGGAATGCTGTTGATTGACAACTTGAACTCCTTGAGCTGAGTCCAGCTCTTGGTCGTGCGACGCTCGAAATCGCGACACACACGTTCCAAAATCTGGTTGATCAGCACATACACGTCACGACCGTTGGCGCTGTTAGCCTTCATAATCAGTGCGTGCGAAATGTTCGAGTACCGTTGCAACCATCCCTTTTGTTCAAAAGTTACGGTGCCGTAGGTCAACTTGTCACTTGTCACTTCGAAATTAGCAATCGCGAACAAGGACTGCTCGCCCGAAATCACACGCTGAAGCTCCTCGAACTGTTGGCTGTAGTAGCACTTGGCAATCAGGTACGTAGAGACGTAGTCTGAAATCGCGCGGAGTGTCGGCATAGAACCTGAGTGTGCGCGACGTACGGCTGTCTTCAGGTTGGCCAGGATAGTAGCCGCAGATTCTTCTTCTGACGGAATAAAGACCCCATCAACGAGAAGGTTCGTCACCGTCTCCTTATCCAGGATTTGGCAGCAGACGATGATTTGTGCTGTGGTCGGTATGATCTTGTCAGTGACGACCACGGTATTCCACCAAGCCCACGGCGGCGGCATTTGACCTTCGTCGGTACTGAACAGGTTCATCTGTACCTTCTCAAGCTCAGTGCCGGCAGCACCCACCACGAACACGTAATTACCTTTATCAAGGTAGCGGTATTCGGGGCGCGTTTCGGCGGCACACCACATTGGTACCAGCTTATTAACCCAGATTGACCGGTAGGTCGTACCGTTGACGAGGTCTTCGATCGGGTCTTCGGTGATCTTGAACGCGGCGGTACAGCAATACCGCAGATCCAACCGTTTACCGGCTCCCAATTGAATACCTCCACCTTGATTTTTATAACCAAGTTCTGGTAGCCACTCCATCCCTGTCAACCAAGGTTGCAATTCGGGGATGTCAATTTCGTCGTCTTTCGGAGTGCGAATGAAGCTCAGCTGGCTGCTGGGCTTCTGGCTGTTATCTGAGGCCAGCACCACGGAGTCATACAAGCTGGGCAAATCGTGAGGTGCAGTGGGGTTCAGCTTGAACACCTGCAACCGTACCATTGCCCGACCCAACGCTTGGCAGGTAGTCGGATCGCTGGTGTCGACACGGAAGAACTCAGGATCCTCCTGATCGTAGTAGCCATGGAATGAATCGTCAGCCATCGCGTCATGTTGGTGCATCTCGGCGTCCAACATAAAGGCAGCGTCGCCGCGGAGGTGTCCTACGTTGTACATCGGCACAACACGAGCCGTACGAGCTTTGTACAGGTAGGTGAATCCAATGAGATCGATGGGATATAAGTGATCGTAGTATTTTTTAGCGTGGAGAAACATCTCCACTTCTCGGGTGTAGATACGCTGTGGGATAATGTCTGTGTTGTTGTCGCTCATAAAGAAATTTGTGTGTGGTGAGACTTATCGCGAAATATTGGTTGAAGTATCTTTATGGTCGCTAAAATAAAACCCCCACACCGTTATTGGTGTGGGGGAGTCCCGTTCAAAGGAATTAAGAGCTCGTCAATTATCGACGACAGCCGCCAGCCAGTGTGCCGGTGGCGAGAATGACACTGTCTTCACCGGTCGCCAGGAGCGCGGCGCGAAGCTCCTCGTCCGAAGCTTGGGAGAAGAAGGCAACGCCGTTAATGGAGATCCATTTGCCCTGATCATAGAGCTCACGAATCTGTGCGATAGCGTCGTCAACGCTTTCAGCATCATTAACTGTGTGTCCCAGAGAGGACATGATTTTGATGGAGAATTTCATTCTGTGATTACTTGCGTTGAGATTGGAGATCAGCAATTCGTTGATCGATTGCGTCATTGTGAGCACGAACATCAGCCTCACGCTGCAATTTCACCAGCTGTGTGCCGATCTCGGCGTAGCGAGCCTGTGCTCCTTCGAGCTCAAGCTGGATGCCGGTGATCTTGGTTTGATGTGCGGAGACGTCGTCGTGAAGCACGTCCTCGATCTGATCGCGGGTAGGACCTGCCGGAAGGCTGTTGAGCGCGTCCTTCAGCGTGCCTCGGCTACGGTTTGCAGCGTTGATGGCTTGATCAAGTTCGTGGTTCAAGCCACGGATACGGTTCAGTAAGCTACCTTGTTGTACTCGGAGTGCGTCTGCGTCTCCATAATCAACAGCTGGCATCTTTACCACCTCCTCACGAGCACACAGACACTCCTCGGAAGACTCGGGAGCGTCAAGATGACGCACAGGTCCGGTCATCTTTTCTTTACGGAAAACTACGATGTGATCTACGTGACGGTAGGGGTGCTTGTCCGGGTCCGGTGAAAAGGCCAGACGATTTTCGTCCGTCACAATGAACTGACGGGTGTTCGCGACGTGTTGTGTCACGATTTGTTGAAGGGAAGGTTTTGTACTCATTCTGTTGTGTTGTGTGTTAGTGAATCAGGAACTGGATGTTGCGGAGCTTGATCCGCGAGTCAAACTTAAGACACAGGCGGCATTGACCGCAAGCGCCTTTTTCGGGTGTATTTGAGATATGCCTGGACGACGCCGGACATTTGACAAACTTATAGGGTAGCGCAGGTAGAGTTGTTCCACCCATATACGCTAATGCGATATTCTGGTGATGTCCAACCTCTTGATACCTTTTCTGTGCGAGCTCCTCGTTATGGGGGTCTACCGACAGGTACAAGGCGAGGTTAGGGATCGCCACCAAGGCAGGGAGTACATTGCAGTCATCTGTGAATGACCGAGTGTAACCCCAGAACTTTATCTCAGGCCAACGTCGCATAACATTGGCCCAAGCTTGCGCGTAAGACACTGAAAAGAAATCACCCGAGTAGTGTAACCGGAAAACTAACGGAGCCTTCTGTTTCGTCGTATGAAGCTTAAACTTCAACATCGTGTTGTGAAGTACTTCCTCCATCTCGGCTTGTGATTTGCCCACAAGCAGATCTGTGTTTTCCTGCAACTTGTTTCCCAGTGCCTTACGAATCAAGACGATCTTTGACATGTAACACGTCGGGCAAGAGTGACCTTTTCGGATTTCCAAACAACCTCCGGTTCCGGTGGTTGCACCGGGGCAAGTACCTCCAGTTACCGGTAACCCAAAAGCGAGACCGAATGTGTTGAAATGTCGTGGAACGAACTTGACCTTGCTATTATCCGACAAATGCAGCGAAAGCACAGCGAACCTAAGTTAGCATTACTACTCGCGCAATCTAATCCCAGTGACGGACGATTCCGTATAGGTCTCTGCACCGGAAATACCGTACAGATAAAAAGGGGGTGCAGGTATTATGGCAAACCTGCACCCCTGGTGGGTACACAAACCAAGTCACGTACAGGTGGACTTGCACCTTAGCGGCACCTAGAGCGCATACGTGAAAAGCAGCCATAGCTGTGACTTATGACACAGGAGCTGTCTTGTGCGTGTAAGCGAAGAGTCGCTCACAAATTATTATACCACAAATTGTTGAAGTTTAACCCTGCGCTTGGATGTACGGCTTGCCTCGTCCAACAAACAAGGTGTCGTTTGGTCCTAGGCTGCAGATTGGGTGAGTGCCTCTAGCATCACAGGTAAACACCGTAATGCTTTCCGGCCTGTCGGGTGATGCGCGCAGCGGATGGAAGAGTGTAAACCAGTCCATGCCGGGTTGCGTCCACGGGATGGTTGCCTCAGCTCGACTCACTCGTTCCTCTAATGCCCGAATGTGGATCTGTGCCCACTTCGGTAGTGTATCAATGCGGCGAGCGGGCTGTGGATTTTTAGAAGACTGTTTTGCTCGTACCATTTTGTGTTTGTTGAGTGGTTAGCTGACTGCGTAAATCTTCCAATTCCCTCAGAAGCAGATCATCGTCAATTACACGTCGCACCCGGACACGCTCGTCATCCGGGTCTATGCGTGTCTTGTATAGTGCTGCTGAAAAGCCGACATCTGTACCCAACGCAGCATCTCTCAGACAGGACCACTCTTCGTTGACGTAGAACTCGTAACCAGACCTGACGGGTTTTAAAAGATTCGGCTTATTCTGCCAATCCAGCGCATCGGTCAGCCGTTCAATTTCGTCAAGTAACTTACTGCAAGTCGGTTCACTTCTTTGATGCGAGTCCCAATGGGTGTGTAGTAAGATACTTGACGTCGCTGGCATGAAAAACTTGATGCGCATTACACCCCCTTTATCTATGGGTATATGCACCATGTCGTCCTGCACAACCAGTATAGGGGTATCGCGAGTGATTTTCCTACGAGCCTTACGCGCATACTTAAACGAGACTTTGGTGGCTGCCGCACTATGGTCTCTCCACTGCCAGTAATAGTCGTTACCGAATTTTTGAAAATCCCCAGGTGCAATGACTCCGTGGTCCTCGGGCTGAAACGCATATAGCTTCAACAGCTCACCCAGTCGATTCCAGGAAATCAGGTGTGCTTCAGATTTCAAGGTGCGATCGTGTTTTTTACTAAGTCATCGATGCGAAATTGCAGATCCTTCACGATACCTCGCAACAATTTAAAACGACGCACATCGATAGCGTTTGTATCCGCACGGTCATGCGCAATCTGCATCAGCTTCGTGATGTGTGGGTGTAAGGACTCGACCAAGTGGCGCAAAGCGGGGTCATCTGGCAATACGTGGTCCATCCGCACAGAATCCTGACTCGACGTGATGTTACTGGGTCGGAAGTCCGCAGACGTACCCATGTATTCCAGTAATCCCTGAAATAGCGGGTGCTTGTAAGACTCTTGGTCTTTGAGTGTCGGTACTGCCGACCGAAAATTGCGGTCCAGGACCTCTAAGCTTACTTGTACTTTTTTATCTTCTACCGCAAGTAACTCTCTGTAGTAGCTGAGGGTTTGTTGTAGACTTGTGAGAATGGTGTTTGCTGGTGTTTCTGTCTCTGGATGCATGAGTTTTTTGTGGAATGTTACGTAGACATGGTCTGCGTCTGTAGCGTCGCCGGCTAACGGT
>CAZRSX010000016.1:0-6079 GCA_964602865.1 uncultured Candidatus Saccharibacteria bacterium | reverse complement strand
TCAGATACACGTCACGCATTCGTTTGTCAATGTCATTGGCGGCAACCACGTCATACCCTGCCAATTTGTAACCGTACGATGACCCACCACCACAACTGAACGTGGTAAACACTTTTGTACCGTGATGTTCAATACCGTCAGCCGGTAACTGATTCTTGGTGTACTCGTATGGAAACCGATGCATGATTATTCATCTTTCGGGTTTTTCGGGTCAAATTCAAAGTCACAGTGCGGACATGTCACTGTTTTTGCACCGTCAAGCAACGATTCAGCATCAACTTCACCGCCGCCGTCATGCTCTGGTGGTTCAGCGTTCACGATTTCTTCAATGGTTTTACTTTCAGTCAGGTCGATTGAATACAATTCACTGTCAATATCATTCAACTGCACAAGCTCATGCAGTTCTGTTTCATTGTAGTAACCTGCACGGTCATTATCAGACAGTGCAATTTCAATGCGTTCAGAATCATCTTTGCAGTGATGCACAATCACACTGACTTTATCAACGCCAAGTGTGTTGAGTGCTTTGAAACGCATGTTACCACCGATGATGACACCGTTCTGGTCAACAATCAGTGGTTTGTACATACCGTGCTTGGTGATTTGTGCTTTTAATCGTTCAAACGCTTCGGAATTGATTGAACGTGGGTTTTTGTCCCATTCTTTCAAGTCACTGACATTACGATATTCAATTTTTAATTGTGTGCTGATGTCTTTGGTCATTTGCGTGGCTCCTTTGCTTATAGCAAGTATATCATGCAATCAAAATGCGTTTTCGTGTGCTGTGCAAGTCCTCAATCAGTGGTCGTTGCAAATCAATGGCGTGTATGGCAAGTTGTGCAAGGTCACGTTCAACTGCGTGTGCTTTTGGGTGTCGTGATGCGTGTTCAATCGCTGACATCAGATTGTCCATTGTTTCTAGCGTGTCATCATTCGGTTTGAATCGTGACAATGTGTGATTCAGTGCATGATACCCAAGCAGTGGTATTGCCGGAACTGTTGCGTGTATGTATTCGTGATAATCACGTGGCATTGCAGGTATCAGACTTGGTGTTTCACGTATTGCAAGTGCTTGCGGACGCATCGACCATTCAAGACCATGATGAATGATGTGATGTTTGTCTTTGCGTACCCTCATGAAAATATTATGCGACAATCAGTGATTTTTTGCCATGACAAATAAGGCTCCCTTTTTTTACGTGCTACGCTTCAGGCAACCTACCATGATGCACACTACCTGCATAACATTCATTACATGCGGTCAGTGTGCGTTTTGTCGGGTTGTCTTTTCTGATATTTCATCTTTACGATTCAATAACGTCAGACATTCAGCTTCATCACCCTGAATCATCAACATCATATATGCAAGACGTACTGTTTCAAGATGTGTGTCACACGCAAGCAAACCTGAAACATCAATGTCAGGTGAAAACCGCCATTTGACTTCATTTTTGCATTTACCGTATGAACAGACCATAAGACTGATTATACCCTGTGTTGTTAAAGTTCTCATGATGCCATGCAGTGCAGTGGACGTACAACAGGCCGTACGCCTAGCCTATGTCAACGATTGTGGCTTGCTGGTTTGAATCAACAAGTGTGTGCCGTGTTCATTTTTACTTGCCACGGTGGGTACGTTGAACCCTTGCCCACAAGACGAAAAAACACCCGTGAGGGGTGCTTTTCAGAGTTTGTCGATGTCGAATACTTTAAGTATATATGACCACCACAAATAATACAAGCAAATACCCTCACTTGAATTGACGAATTTTCGATTGGCGGTCAATTTCGACATCGACCGTTATCATCAATTGTAGCTGGCTGTGAAGAATTTTACAAACAACAAGAAAGTACCGGGTGGCAACCACGCTTCCCGGTACTGTGCATAATCATAGCATATAAACTGTTATTTGTGCTGACGTGGCTTGTGTAAAAGCTGTGCAAAAAAAGTATTGAAAAAGTGTTGACAAAACGGAACGCCTTTGATATTATAAATACATAAGCAAGCAACCACGAAAGGCAACCACAATGTTTCAAAACTACATCACAAACCTACTAACTGAAAAGGTATTGACCTGCAAGACACATTCGCAATCATCTTGCCACGACATGCACACGTGTATGAATACGGTCAGTTCATTGAAGATTTGGTTGAAATCACCAAAGGTGACACAAAGACCCGTGACCAGATTCGCCGCACATTCGTAAAAATCGACTTTGTAAATGGTGACGTGACTGATTACGTCAAACACCTTGCAACCGGCATCGTAAAATCACTGGGGTACTAAAATGAAAGGTACCCCAATCACCCCAACAATGACGCAACTGCTCGACAAAACAAGCAGTCAGCACGGTTTCTGGTTAATCAATCACTTTGCAATCATTTCTGATGACCTGTATGAGCTTTTGAATCAACACAGCCTACGTGACGCAATCGAAATCGTGAACGATTACCAAAGTGACTACATGAAGAACCTTTACAAAAAGATTGATGATGCACACGGTCATGTTAATACGCATCGTTAAAAAATTCTTCGGCATTCAATCGCCGTCACACTTTGACCCAAAGGTGTCTGAACAGTTTTGGCAAGAGTTTGATAAAGGGTATCGAATCGGCGTTGACAAGCGAAACGCCGTTGATGTACAATTGAAACATAACAAGAAAGGCAACCACATGAATAAACAACAAATATCAATCAGGTATATACCGCCAAAATACGACTTTCTGACACGTGTTGAGGTGATGACTGCACAGTGCAAAGTGTGCGGCGATAAGTTCAACCCACGTGGTCACGTTGATGCACAGCGGCTTAAATCAGCCGGTGTTTGTGCAACCTGTGATGCATGGGTTGGTCACTGGCAAGACCGCAATAATGAAAACGTGGTGCGTGTTGACGGTGAACACTACATGTACGGTAATCACTTGCAAGATGCACGCATCACACAAGATGACACATTGACAAGCATTGCACAGCGATTCGCCGCAAAGACAACCAAAAAACAAGGTCTTGGCATGAGTGGTGCAGTGGTCATCATTCGATTCAATGACGGTCGTACGGTCATCACAAACGACTTGTGGCATCAAGGCACTGTACCAGAAACATTTAAGCAGGTGTTGCCAAACAACGCTGAATTGGAAAGGGTGTCATGAACAAAATCGGTTTGAAATATCACTTACGAATCAAGAAACCTGACGGTACATATCAACCGATGAACGACTGCAACCGTCAAAGCATGAAAACTGGTGAGTGTATGGGTCACTTTCCAAAGCCACGTTTCGACCGCCCACGTTTTTATACATGCAGTTTGCACAAAGGTCACATTGCTGATTGCCCGGCGTGCTACGACCGCAACGGCAATATCAAACCATTGAAAAACCGTGTGATTGAATGGTTTTTATCTGGCAACACTGGTGTCAGTTCAGAAACACTTTGTGCATATATGCTTGGTTTCAAGCGTGTAAAATACCAATCACCGCCGTCAGATGCGTCAGACCGCTGGCGATGCATTCAGCTACTCAATACTGTACCTGAATGGTGGGAACGTCTTGACGAGCTTGCTGAAGCTGAACCGGGTCGACCACATACCGTCAACGGTGAAACAAATCACAAGTACGGTTGGCGTGAACAAATACCTTTGATTAAAAAGGAGGCTGGCCGTGAGTAGTCAAAAAACCTGCAATCACTGTGGTCAGAAAATCAAGCAAGCGTACAAAGAAATGTTGAGCAAGCACAAGCTGACAATGTTGCAAACTGTTGCACGTCAGGTCGTTGCAACTGGTGTCAATGATTTCAACTTACGCAATATGAATGACAGCACCACCAATTACATCAACTTTCAAAAGCTACGGTATCACGGCGTTGTGCATCACGTACGCAATGCAGACAAGTCACTGAAACGTGGTCACTGGTTCATTACGCCGCTTGGCTGGTCATTCTTGCGTGGTGAGCGTGATTTGCCAAAGTTCGTGCTGGTACGTGAAAACAGCATTGTTGACCGTTCACCGGAACTGATAAACGTCAAAGATGTGTACAGAGGTTCAGAAGCCATAATCACCACGTTTGAATACTTTGATGAATATGGCAAGATGGTTGGCGTACGACCAACACCACGCACTGACAATCAAATGGGGTTGTTTGCATGAAAACCAAGTCAGACATATACGTTGCACGGTTATTACGTGAGAAACCAACGCATACACGCTCTGGCATACCTCTGACGATTCACAACAATGGTCGTGGTGTTCGCACATACAGTGGTCGTTCAATGAATGGCAAGTGCAGTTACTACGGTCCCACAGACTACCCGCAATTATTCGGGTGGAAGCACACAAAGTTAAATAAGAAAGGCAAAGACGTGAACAAAATCAAAGCATATTTCAAAGCATTTGAAAAAGCACTTTTAATATCAGCAGAAAACCGTTTGATTTATCAACAGTTGGTCAATGAAATTCGCATGGTCGATGCGGTGGCGATGCGTGACAACAAAACTGACATTGAACTTATCAAAGAGGCGTTACGCACTCAAGCAATGGTTCGTGCATTCGGAATTGACACCGATAATGAATTGCGTGACATTATAATCAAAAGTATGCAAAGGAGTACCAAGAAATGAAGTCACCCAAAACAGCACTGAAAGCATCGTACGCACTGTTTGGCATCGTATTGGTTGCAAGTATCATTACGGTCACTGTGTACGCCCAAACAGCGTCACATGACGTGCAGAAAGCCGTTGAAACAATCAATAAGGGAAGTTCAACGCCTGTTAAGACCAGCGACAAACCGTCAGATGCAAAGCCAGATGCAAATAAGCCAACAGAGGTCAAGACCACGCCAAACGCACCACAAATGCAAATAAGCGAAAATAAGACACCTGTAAGGCAAGCACCCGTTGAACGTGAATCAACAAAAACACGTCCAACAGTGCCAGAAAAGACCGTGCCGCTCGAACGCATACCATTCACCAACAAGGACGTGACACCGGGTGACCCTGAAAGCTACGTTGGTACATACGGTCAGTGTCCATTCTATGAAAATGCAATGCACCCCAAAGGCTGTGTGCCGCCACCTGATATTCAGTGCAACGATGACTGGTCGCACTGTGAATATATCGGTACAAGATTTGAACCATAAACGCCGTTGACAATACGAAACGCCGTTGATATAATCAGTAGTGAATAATAAAGAAAGGCAACCACATATGAGCAACGAAATACAAAAGTCACCCACAATACAGGCGTTCTTGCGTTCTGGTGAGGTGCAGAATCGAATTGAAACGGCACTGAAAGACCGTGCCCAACAATTCACGACATCAATGATGTCAGCTGTGAATCAGAATATTGCACTGCAGGACTGTGAACCGTGGTCAGTGTTGACGGCTGGTATTACCGCCGCATCAATGGACTTGCCAGTTGAACCGGGTCTTGGTTATGCGTACATCGTGCCATACAACGATAATAAAAACCGTATGAAAAAGGCACAATTTCAGCTTGGTTCAAAAGGTTTCATTCAACTTGCATTGCGTTCTGGTGCATACAAGACAATCAACGTCACTGACGTACGTGAAACAGAGTACAAGGGTGAAGATAGGTTGACTGGTGAATTGAAATTTAAGTGGTTCAAGAGTGAAGAAGCACGCAATAAACGACCAATCATCGGTTATGTTGCATACATCGAATTGACCAGTGGTTTCAAAAAGTCACTGTACATGTCAGTTGATGAGCTCAAAGCACACGCCAAGAAATACAGTCAGGCATACCGTTCAGGTTATGGCCAGTGGACAGAGGGTGTTGAAAACATCAAAAAGGGTTCAGGCTTTGACAATATGGCACGCAAAACAGTGCTGAAACTGCTCATAAGCAAACACGGTATCACCGGCACGCAATTGCAAAAAGCATTGCTTGCTGACCAAGCCGTTATTGAAGAAGATGCGTACAATTACGCTGATAATCAGAAGAACTACGGTGACGCTGAACAATCAAACGCCAATCAAAATAATAATGAAGAAAAGGAACAGTAAAAAATGGCTGGAACAAAATTGGGGGGGGTCAAAGCCTACCAGACAAACATCAAACGTCACG
>CAZRSX010000015.1:0-6318 GCA_964602865.1 uncultured Candidatus Saccharibacteria bacterium | reverse complement strand
GCTCAAGCAGGCCGAGCGCGTCCATCTGCCCGAGTGAAGTCTGAAGTCGCAAGCACCTGATCTGGAGCACCCATGGCCAAGTTAAGCCGCACCCTGGTTCTCGACAAACGCATTCGCTCGGGCATCACCGTGCCGAGGCAGTATCTCTCGGGCGTGGACATCCTGCATTCGCACGTGGGCGTGCCCAAGATGTGGGTGTTCAAAAAGGGCTTCGACATCGCGAAGGCCGAGCACGCGCTGGGTGAGCTGCTCAAGCACTATCCCATCGTGGCGGGGCGCATGAAGAAGGATGAGCAAGGCCAGGTCTACATCGACGGCAACGATGCGGGGGTGGATTTCCGCGTGTACCGCTGCAATGGGCCCCTGCCTTATGACGAGCGCAAGCAGCTGGGCAAGGACGTCAAGAAGTTCTACGAACCCTTGATGATGCCCTGGCAAATCATCGGGCGGGATGCGCCTTTCTTTCAGGCCACCATCCACGAGTACGAAGACGGCGGCATCTTGCTGTCCACGCGCGAAGTGCACTCGGTGTTCGATGGCACCAGCATCATCAGCTTCCTGCTGGATTGGTCCAAGCTGTGCCGCGGCCTGCCCATCACCCCGCTTGCATCCTTCGACCGCAGCGTCGTGATCGAGGCGGGGCGGGCGAATGCCCACAACATCGGCTTGGGTGGCGCCTTCCTCCAACCGCCCGTGGGCCAGGCCCTCGCCATCAGCGCGCGGCTGGGCTGGCGCGCGCTCACGGACATGCACAAGGAAATCTTCCGCATTCCGGCGGACGCCATCCAGCACTGGAAGACGCAGGCCAAGGCCGAGCTGCCCAACGCCAAGCTCAGCACCGGCAAGCTGCTGACAGCCTATGTGATGCGCACCTTGTCACCCTTGATGCCAACGGGCATGCCGCGCCGGGTGGGCATGCCGATGGACATGCGCTTCATGGGCGGCCAGATGGTGCCGCGCGACTACTTTGGCTGCGCGCTGCACCACGTGTCGTTCGAGCTGAGCGAGCGCGATGTGGCGCACAAGAGCCTGGCCGAACTGGCCGAGCTGTGCAACCCACCCGCCGATCAGGTCACGCCCGAGGCGATCAACCAGTACCTGGGCATGGCCGAGAGCTACCGGCAGAAGAAGGCGATCTGGAAGCTGATGTACAAGCCCGCGGTGGACACCCTGGACGCGGGCATCGTGCAGAACAATGTGTCGACCCTGCCGGTTTATGACATCGACATGGGGCGTGGGCCGACCGACTGGTATGAGACCTGGGCGATGCCGAACCGGATGATGACGATGCTGTCGACCCCGACCAAGGATGGGGGGATTGATTTGCATATGTCGGCTTGTCGGGCGGAGATGGGGGCGCTTAGGGAGCGGCTTGGGGCGGATGGGATTGTGTAGGAATGTGTCTGTGGCGGTAGATCGCTGCCCGCGTGACCGTCCGGTTAGACAGCTCTAGCTGCATTGGCGATTTCTTCTTCTAGCGACTCGCATGCTTGTTCTGCCCTAGCAGGGCATCTCTAACACCCGAGGTAAGCGGCGCGGGAAGGAACGCGGCGAGTGGAGGGGGCCAACAAAGCCCATGAAAATGGCGAAGCCATGGGCTTTGTTGGCGTCCGCTTGACCGTAATGTTAGGCCATATTGAAATTTGGTGTTGCACTTCTTGTGTGAAGCTGTGCTGCACAGGATTTTCCAGCATTTGCGCTACATTTGTTTCGAAATACCTAGCGACCTAATGTATAGGCCCTTTTAGGTTGATGATGGTGAATTTCTGAAATTCAAGCGTCATTATGAATTTTGAATATGGAGTCCGCAAGTCTAGATCCGGTAGATACCAACCTGGAAAGAACGCGCAACTGCTCAATGTTTGCAAGAATTTGAGTAGGCTTCGGATAGTTTATTGAGTGATCGATTTCCCCCCAAGCCTCCTCAAATAAGGTTCTAACCTGAACTTCACAGCAAATGCCAGCCTCATTATTGGCGGGTGCTATCAGATAGTGTACGCTGGTGTAGTAGGAAGGCTTGACGGCAGTTCTAAGTCCAAACTCGTTAAAATAAATTACAGAGTCGGGGTCCCAGGTGTAGGCAATAGGCTTTTCCAAGAGTCTCCACCCTTTTGTTTTGATCTTGCCTTTAATGAAGTTATGAATTTCTCCAAATTGGCTTTGATGTAGATGCAAAACCCTCAGTCCCGCAAGATCGGTTATGGAGGAAAGGATGTTTCCTGTATTGATTTCTCTGCCCTCTGCTCGTTTTCTTAAAATTTTTTGAGCCAAATGCTCTTCGTCTTTCAGGCGGCTCCGAGTTGAGTGAATTACAGCAGGAGTCCCGCTATTCAAGGAAGGCTCAGAAAGAAAGTCCGATTCTACTGACTTTAAGAACAGCTCATATAGCCTGCGATGTTTCTTGTAAATGTCAATTAGACTTCGAACGTCATCTTCCTTTTTTCGGATGGCGCCCTTCTTTGGCTTGTCTTCTTTCCCTGCTTTCATGACTCATCCAATCAAGTTGACGCGCGCAAGCAATGCTTTGGCGAATTTTTCGTAGCTGTCCTTTGTTGCAAGGATCTCCGATTTTTGGCCGTTTACTGTATTTTGGTGATCCTTGTCGATATTCGGAAGGGATGGTATCTTCCACATAGGGACCCTATAATGTTGCGCTAGCGTTGGGAAAGTATTGTGGCCATGCATGATTGCTTCACCCCCGATTGGCTCTGCAATTAGTTCGTCTTTGATATTAATGCGCAGGCTCTTTCCAATGTGCCTGTGAATGATTTCTGGAATTTGCAATGCGTACTGCAAATGCGCTTGCGCCAAATTCCACTTGGCATTAGGTTTGGTGTATTTTCTTGCGTTATATATTGTATAACCCAGAAACTGGACGAAATCCTTTGGGAATAGCTTTCGTTTGTCTGATGAAATTAACTTGAAGATGATTTCAAATTCTTCCTGCCACTTTTTGAGGCTGCTTCCAATGTTGCGGATCCCGTACAGTGAGAACATGTCGGGGGCTGCTGGAACAAAGAATCCATCAACGGTTGAAATAATGGTTTTGTTGAATACACCCAGGCTGGGTGATGTGTCAATTACAACATAATCATATGAGTTCAACCTTGCATACTCTTCGGCAAGCGTGCGTATGCGAGTAATTGTCCTGATTGCAAGCGCATCCCCACGATATGCATCGCTCCAGCGTGAAGATATCTTCTCCTCGTACTCATGGATAGAAAGTCGACCAGGAATTATGTGCAGATTCTTTGTGAGTTCCACTGGTGGCGGGAGGTTTTTGTATTCCCCCGTCCCTTCAATTGTAGGCTGAAGAAGGAAGTGAAGAGATCTTGGTGTCCTGTTGAGTCGGGAAATGGCGGATGTTGATTTATTTCTTTGAAACTCCTCAATCCCCACATCCAAGCACTCATCCTCTTGTTCCCAAATTTTGTGAATCTGGTCTACTGGTATTGAGTATATCGTTAGGTTGCACTGTGGGTCTGCGTCAAGCATTAGCACTTTCTTTCCTAGAGCGCTCAGTGCTTGCGCGAGGTGATATGTTAGCGTTGTCTTTCCAACGCCACCCTTATTATTGAATACAGATAGAATCTTTGCCATATGATTGTCTTGCAAATTGATTGATGCTGATTTTTGGTGTATTTATTGGTCTGATCGCTTAATTTGTCGCCCGATGGGTAAATAGTTGGCTTTAGCGGTCTCCGCAGTTGCCAAACAGAGGCACCTAACGAATGAAAGGGACTTCCCCATCCCGAGCTAGCCGCATATTGCGGCGAACGGCAACGAAGTGCCCCGATGGGGTTGCGTATCTCATCAACTCACTCGTAAGGGGAAGTCCATGACCATTTTGTTCGTTGGAATTGATCTCGCCTAAGCGGCGCCGGAGCACCGAAGGTGCGCAGGGCATCAAGACAGGTCATGAAAATGCCCAAGGCGTGGCCTGTGTTGGCGTCCGCTTGACCGCCCAGTTAGGCAGCGCAGTATGATGCTTATGTTAAGTCAGATGCCTTCGTACTTTGCATCGTCTGCGCCTTCGCCTGTATTGTCATCCAGTACATAGTCGATCGTTTCCCTGATTTCGCTGCTAGCATTGACTATGCGTATTTTTTTGAACGCTTGAAGTCCCATGCGCCTGATGGGGGAGGCAAGCAAGGCATTGAGGAAGCTGTGCGTTGATGCGGAAACTTCATTGAAGTCAATGACCACAGATTTCCCTTCGGCTATAGCCGGTAGCAGATGTCTGTCTCGATAGGAAATGGCAGCCTGCTTATCATCTGCATTCCTGCCGAAGTAATTGTAAATGCTCAGGTAGTGCCTATTTTCTTCGTTTGCACTGGTTCTGGCTTTTACTTCAGATCTGGCCTGTTCCCTAAATTCATTCATCATTGAATCGAGAGCAAACTCGGTGCCGCGGTCAAGGCGGACTGTAATGAGTGCGAACGTCCCCGGCCATGATGTTTCCAGTGTTTTGCTGGTTGTGTCCGTTGGGGATATGTGAATGACACCATTTCCCGAGACAATATACATGTCAGCCCTTAGTCGGCGAACGATGTTTGATGATAGAAACAATCCCATGCCTGCGTTGTTTCTGTTTGAATATGGATCTTGACGGCCGAATGTTCCTGAAATTTCAGGTTGAATGGCCAACCTCAGCGCTTCTTCATCGCTTGCCAACCCAGGATATGTTTGCTCTAAATGGCGCTTTACCCCAACCCCTATGTCGCCGATAATGAAATGAAGCTCGTTTACTTTTTCGTACCATGTGTATTGCAATATGCTGGGGGTAGGGAAGCGATGTCCTTTCCAAAAAAAATCAGATTTGCCATGCTCGAGTACATTGTAGAGAAGCTCAGATAAAACATAGCGCAAGGTCTTTTGGTACTCGACACCAAAAGTTCTAGTAAATTGATCTGCTTCGTCGAGGGCTGTCTTGAAATCTTCAGAGTTTCTAATGGCGAAGAGTGGCTTGTGCTTATTGCTTTTGAAGTTTACTTTTGGATCTGTGGAGACGGCAAAAAGGCCGTGAGCGCCCATCAGTTGCCATACCCTGCTGCCATTTTGATCTGACTGGTGATCCGTTTTAAATGAGATTGTGCAGTTTTGTTGCTTTAGCTTCCAGCAGTACAAAACGAGTAGTGCCATCGATTGATAGTTGGCGCTTCGGCACTTGGATAAATCGATCTCGACGGGTATGTTGTTGAGGTCCCAATTCAATGCATTTAGAACCTGGTCGAAGTGTTTTGTGCCAGCCCTGTTGAAGGTTAATTCATTGGGGAGAGTGATACTCTTCCTTGCGGCTTGCTTCATCTTGCCGCGCACCCCATAAAGCTGATCCCGCATTGTCCTGCTTGAATTCATTTTCTTCGTTGTGCTAAGAATTGGTGAGCCTAACCCTGGATAGGCGTCAGAAATGACGACCAACTTGGCCAAATGAAGGGGCGGTGCCTCCACGCCAAGCGTGCCAACGAGACATGAGCCTTAACTGGGTGCGCATTTCACCTCTCCAGGTTTTTGCGACACGTTGTTACAGTTGAAATTAACTATACCGCTGAAGTGGGCATAGATCAATTACGCGCGGTTACACGCGTCGCAAGGCCGGTTGCCAATCTGTGCGCTGCGCAAGCTGATCGCGAGGGCCCCTGCACCAAGCACCTGTCTGCGTTAGCGCCCCTCTGCCCCAGTAAGCGGATCAAGGGGGAGCTACGCATCAACTAACTAGACAGAAGGCCGCAGCGAATCACCGTCCCTTCTTGCGCCCCCCCAGCGCGGCCTTCCCACGCGCAGTACCAGCGCCCCCAGCAACACCGCCACCAGTCACCCTAGGCGGCAACCCCGTATGCTGCGTCAGGGTCACCCCCTTGCGCGGCTGCACCTTCCCCTGCGGCTTGCTGGCGGCCGCGGCGGAAGGAGAAGTGGTGATCCCTCGCGGATCCCGCTCCGGCTCACCCATGTTGATGACCCGTCCACCCACACGCCCCGTCGTCACCACAGAAGTCTTCCCCGTCACCGTCGAATTCTTCCGCCGGGCACTCTGATAAGCCCCATCCGTCTGCGGCTGATAAAACGGAATCAGGTGATGCTGCCCATTGCCGATCAAATCGGCACGCCCCATCGCCTTCAAGGCTTCCCGCAGCAGCGGCCAGTTGTTCGGGTCGTGGTACCGCAAGAAGGCCTTGTGCAAACGCCTGCGCTTCTCGCCCTTGACGATGTCCACCTTCTCCCCCTTGCCATCGATGCGGCTGATGCCCTTCAAGGGGTTGCGCCCCGAGTGGTACATCGCCGTGGCCGTGGCCATCGGGCTGGGGTAGAAGGTCTGCA
>CAZRSX010000014.1:4155-8657 GCA_964602865.1 uncultured Candidatus Saccharibacteria bacterium | reverse complement strand
CGCCTACGCGATCCCCGATCTCAGGAAGCCCTTTTTCGCGTACACCTGCACACAATTGACAAACAGCGCCAAAATGGTGGGTCTTAGCTGACTCACAAGTCGCCACCGATCGCACCAGAATGGTCGATACACCTGCGTCTTTCAATTTAGCCAATACCTCGGGAGTCACTTCGGTGTTACGAGTGAACTCCTTAACTGGGCGAGCCAAGAACGCACCGATCGATTCCTGGTCAGATACCGGCACCACGATACCCTTGTCAGTACCGCAATCGTGTTCTTCCACCTTCGTGGTCAGGTTAGCGCGGTACAACTGTTTAAAAGCATAGCCTGAGTCTGCCACCGCTAATTTACCCGCTGCTACACCTCTACGAGCACCGTAAGTGTGAAGCAAATACTCGGTAGGTGTGAGCCCTTGGGCGAACGACCGCATGATCGGAAAATCCAAAAAAGGTGTACCTTTTCCGTCAGCTACAATTCCCTGCGTAGCAATCGTGGCGCGATACTGGGAAGGAGAACCTCGAGAACCTGCACGAATAATCATTGCGAGAGACTTGTTCTCTTCCAGCCCCTTCTGAACCAGGTCCTTATCCAACTGACTCAGCATGTTATCGTAAGCCTCGAAAATCTCAGACTGTTTTTGTTCCTCAGTCTTACCTTTCGCAGCTTTAATCTTTTCAACCTGACTCTCAACCTCCGTATACCTTTGCTTAATGTCGATCGGAGATTTCAAATCCGTCAAATCCAGTGAAGCACCATGTCGGGTGGCTGTCTCAAATCCCAATCGGATCAAATCTGACACGATCTTACCGTACTGAGCCGTATGGCTTTTTGACAACCTCTCGAACAGCACAGTCAGCCCTTTTTTGTCCAACAAATGAGTATCTACATAAGAGTGGTACTCTGTTGGCAAGTAGTGCTTCAGTAAAACTTTACCTACCGGTTGAGGCATAGCGACGAGCGGCCAGCAGATCACCAAAAGTCTTGTGGTGAGGTCGAGCCAACACGGTGGGGTTCTCCAACATTTTAGGTGTGTCTTCTCGTAGTACCTCAGGCGTAGCCGGTATCTCTTGGAGAGCGGATTCTGGTTCTACGACAAGTTCGGCTGCGAGTTTGACAGAGTCCGCGTAAGCTGCCAACTCAGTTGAGTCGCCCTCGTTCAATACACCCAGAAGCAACGACGCGACCTTCTGTACGAGTTGTCGTGACTCAGGAGACGCTTGACGAAGTTGGTAAGCCAACTCTAGTGGGTCAATACTCACAGTTAGACGGGTCCGGGTTGCTGGGCTCCAGGTGCGACCGGCATACCTGGTTGTCCGGGAGACGGATAAAGAGCGGACTGTTGTTGCTGAGCCTGTTGTTGTTCCTGGGCTTTCTGTTCTTGCTGCTGCTTCATTTGCTCAATTTTCATTTGAGTCTGGGAAGCTTTACCGCCGGATTGTAGATCCATCATTTGGCGGACAGACATGGTCACAAACGTGTTGTCCAGATCGGTGGGCTGCTGGCCGTCGGCACCTTGAGGTGCACCAGGAACTGGGGCACCTGCTTGGGGCGGAACTGCGCCAGGTTGTTGCGGAGGAACTGCGCCCCCCATCGCACCGGCCTGCATAAATTGAGTCACCATCTGTTGAACCTGCGGCACCAAGTTCTGCAACTCAGCTGCTGCCTGTTCCGGAGGCAGCTGTCCCATTTGTTGAACGTAAGCCATGATCTGCTGCTGCATCTCAGGTGGAACCACAGGCATCAGTGCCTCCAATTGATCTTGGGCCTGAGCCACTGCGGCCTGTGCCTGCTCCAGCTGGTACTCCGGAGGAGGCACGAAGGCGAACTTCTCGATCAACACGCGCTGAGTTTGCTTCAGGGCATCGCTTACAGATAAACTTTGACTCATGGTACCAGTATAGGAGATCGTCGTGTGCTCGTCAAGAGCCTGTCAACGTACGAAACAAGGTACCTACCATATATTGGAAAAGTACCGCCAAACCCCACAACATCAGCACAAAAAGAAACGGTGTGGACGTGGTAAGTAGTATTGTGACAACAGTAAATACCCCACCATACACACACGGACAAAAAACACAACGCAGGAACAACCGAAGTCGCAGACCCGTACAAGGCAGGTCTGCGACCCAATCAGCTAAACTGTGATGAGTGCCTGTGTCCACGGCCGTGATGTAGTCTTGAGGCAACCAGGCCTCGGGTAAGTAATACCGAAGTGCGTTTGTGCTTTGCAGAATAAACTGCAAGACCGCCAAACAACAAGGCAGACCCAAGACCACCATCATAACTTCGTCGACGTCGGTCATTGTTGAGTGGGTTGTACTTGAGTACCGGTTGCGTGTACCTTCTCCTTCAATCGTACAAGCTGGCTTTGGCGGTCCTTCAACAGAAGAAGCTCTTGTCGCAGCTGTTCGAACTTCTGCAGAGCTACCTCTCTTTCTCGAATACCTCGAAGGCATTCGGACTCCAACTCGGCGATAACTTGACCGTAATCGTCAGCAGAACCCAGTACAGCTATAGGGACCAGCAAAGACGAAGTGAGTGTGGGTGTGTCGGTTGGTGAGTTACTCATTGGTTGTCGTCCGGCAGTAACGTGAGGCACTCTTCGATCTCTGCCTCGATCCTTTTGATGTTCTCGTTCAATACCGAGACTGTTTGGCGCTTATCTCGCTTCGCTTCTTTGAGCTGACGAGTCAGGTCAAATACGCGAGACTTAACCAGACGTGCGTCGTTTTCTTGGGAGGGAGTGGGTGTCGACATGATTACTTGGTTTTGGATTTCTTAGCCGCCTTTTTGGCTGCTTTCGGTGCCAAAGTAGGAGACTCTTCAACAGTGTCAAGCTTTTCACCACTCCACGGATCTCGGGCCTCCACACCCAAAGCCTCCAGCCCGGGAACATTGACCAATACGTCAGTGACGTGCTGAGTTGGAGTCGAGGTATCGGAACCGAACATGGTGGTTGGAGTAGGTACGGTGACGGTGTGTGGTTGATCTGCATCCAGATTGACCTTGGGCAGAGACTCACCCTTACGGAGAGTTTTAGTTTTTGTGGATTTTAGGGTGAGTCCGTCTAACCCTACCACCACTACGTTGTTTCGATTTACTACGTTGTTTGACATCTCCCAAACTTGTTACGACCAATATAATTATGCAAGAAAAAAGCTCACCCGGACATGCCGAGTGAGCTTACCCACCTACCAAACCATTGCTGGTCCCTCCTTGGTAGTTTTGTGTCGAAGCCGAGTTATTCGGCTTCAGCAATTGTGATACTCAACAACTGACCGCTATTCGTACCCGTCAATCCACCAACGGTACCGGCACCTTGAGTATAGGTGATCACGTAGCTGAGGTCAAAAGAGTCGGAAGCTTCGGTTTCCAGCGCGAGAGGTTGAGACAAGTCTGTGCCCGGGAGGACCTCTACGTTAATGTCTGTACCAGTACCGTGACCTACGATACGTGCTGAGATGATTCGTTTAGATGGAAGAGGGAACTCCAAAGTATCCCCCAATGACCACTGGTCAGCCAGAAGGACACCAAAAGCCGTCTCCGGAGCGTCATACTGGGTGCGAGATAAACCTCCGATGTCGGTATCGGGATCAGAAATTTGTGATTTGACGATTTTTGTTGCCATGGATAAGTTGTACCAAAGATGACAGGCAGCTGTCAACTACGTTTAAATACCTTGCTGTAGAGTTTCTCTACCTCCTGTCCGGAATACTGAGCCCGATTAAGTTCAAAAATACTTTTACCCCACGCAGCTTCAATTTCTTTATCCTGTACGTGGAATACGTCTCTCAAAATACCGTACAGTTTAATCTGAGTATTCTGAATTTCATAAATAAACAAACTGCGATCTGGGTAAAAAATGATGCGACCGCTGACACCAGATCCTGGAAGTACGTTCACATGCGCTTCCGCTTCACCTGAATCTTTGATACGGGTGAACACACCGGGCTTCAACCGCTGTTGGTTCATTACGATATATTGCGAGCCATTTAATATGGACGTATTGCGCTCGGTCACATACGGCACATGCGAAATAATAGTGTCCTTCTGATCGATTACCGATCCGTCAGATTTATCAATCAATGACACTGTAGCCTTCAAAGGAACGGTCAAATCTCGTTTCTCTAAGATGGCTTGCTTGGCGTCTTGTTTTGAAAAAGTCTTATCTTGATACCGTAAATTAGTGACCTGTAATTTTGTCGTAGGTGTCTCAATCCGGTTAAGACGGGACTCAAACGCAGACTTGGCAGAGTCTAACACTGCCGCTCTCAGTTTGTCCGGATCAAAAAAATCACGAGTCCCTGGATGGTCACTGGGTGCTGTCATGTAATTTTTTTCGTAAAGCTTTCGTCAACGTATCAGTTACCGCTTCGTAATCTTCTTTGCTGTCAAAATCCGACTCTGTTAACGTAAGTGTACAAGTACCGACAGGTACGATTGAAAAGCTACCAGGAGCACCCAGCAGTTTAAGCTGCGTCGCAGTCAACGTTAATGGACCT
>CAZRSX010000014.1:0-4145 GCA_964602865.1 uncultured Candidatus Saccharibacteria bacterium | reverse complement strand
GTCCGGAATGGAAGATGACGTGGTCTTTTTTACAGCCATGGCTGGGTAGGTAGGATGGAAAGGACAAAGGCATTACTTGGACGGAGGTGCCCAAAAGTCGGGTCGGCTCTCCTCACGAGGAGTCCGTTTTTTTGTCTTTTTGACAGATGGAATCTGACCTGACAAGCCTGTAAACGCCTTAGCCGGACTAGACATAGGAGACTGGCGTAGGGCGGCGGCCTTTTCCAGTTCCCGTAAAAACACTTGGTAGTAACTACGCATGTTACGCGATCTCCACACGAGGAGCCGGGGCAGCGGTTGGCGCGTCTGCCGGAGGCTTACGAGTCTCGTACCCTGCGGCGGTTCCCTGTAAAAAAGAAATCGCCAGTGCTTGTCTCATTGTTCTGTGTAGTCGCTCCAGGGCTCCGGGAGACGTGGAATAGGGATCACCCATCAGCATTTCCGAAATAGCTCCGTCCGATGGTAAGTAAGCTGCCTTTTTCTCTACGACACCTGCCAGAAATTCACAAATACCGTCCAGCAAGTGAGTCGGCGTATATACACTGGCTGTTTTCTGCCGAGCAGTGGCCAAAGAGGCCAGATACGCCTGTTCCTCAGCCGCAATTTCCTTTTCCAATTCTGCTCGACGACGCTGCTCATGTACGCCAAGGCGTTGCTGAAATGCGTCTTGGATGTTCAACAAATCCGGAAGGAAGCCGGGATCTTGTCGGTGTGTAAGATGGTAACCTGGAATCTTGTCTATCTCCAGAGCATTGTCGTTAGCCTGCTTCAACGAAGCCGGGTCTACCAGAGAAATGACGGAATCTTGACTCCTCTGTAGTTGCTTCTTATGATACGCGTCCATCTTCGCCTGCATCAAGTCATGCAAGCCCTCTCCGATGGCCTTCAATGCCATCTCGCGCTCTACGGGTGTCAGGTCTCTTCGAATCATTCTGAAACTGGAAATGGTGGTTTAGGTAACTTCTGCTCAGCTACTACGTGAATCAATAGCTTACCAGACTGAGTCCAGTGTTGCGAGTCAGAAAGTACGGTAATGTCAGGGTCGTTGCACAGTCCCTCGTAGGCGTCATTCTGTGTGGGATTAGTCAGCTCATACACGCGAGACAACTTGCGAAAAACGGAGCGGTCTGACTGTGGTGCTCGCGGAGGGGCTCCCGGAAAATTGATTTCCTGAATCACCCGCCGAGCCTCTTCAAGATCTGTCAAACCGCGAACCTTCGCCTCCATCTCCTGAGTGACCGCGTGTACTCTGTCAGAATCAAGCTCACCATCTGGAGTACCCCAACTACCCCTAAAAGCCACCTCGGCAGAGCTAGACAAGTCTTGTGATTTAGTTGCCATGTTGCTCCAGCTGCTTACGCGCACGGCGGATCATGTCAAGCTTCTGCTCAAGCTCTCGAATTTTCGAATTGCGGTCATCCACCTGGCGCTCCATGCGTTCAAACTCAGATCCCGTAAAGCGACCCAGGTCGTTTGCCACTTGGAACGGGGTCTGCAGTAACGTCGAGGTCTCTGTCAGCCCACCAGTCAAGCCAGGCAAAAAAGCCTCCTTGAACACCTCGGCAGCTTTTTCCATCCCTCCGACTTCGCAGGCCTGAAGCAACAGGCTTTCAAACTCAGCAGCAGAGCTGCCGGCTTTCTCTAATTCCAGTACAATGAACGACTTAATGACTTCTTGGCTTGGGTGCATAGGGTTGACCTAATGAAAATGTTTTGGCTTGAGGTGTGCGGGCAATGACTTTGCGAAGAAGGGTATAGGCGACGGCCCCCACACTGAGACCACTCGCAATTGCTACCGCCTTTCTAGCATCGGACAGGTTTTCGTAATTTCTCAAAATGTCTACCAGCTTAACACCTACGGCGCTTGTCAGTAGGGTCTGCATCAACTTCGGATCAGCGAGCCACTCCTTCAAGTGTTGCTTCTCTTTCTCCGGAATAATCGGATCCTGTAAGACAAGCACAAACACGCGGTTCAGTTCGTCACGGGTGGCGGGACGATGTGAAGCCGGAGTGTCATGTCGAAATTGAAAACTCATGACCGAATGAGGGAGGACAGAAAGTTTTGAGGCTTGGCTAGATTACCTCGCGGATTGATGCGGTACGGTGAGTAACTCTGAGTGCCTGGTTTAGGTAACATGAATTTACCTAAGTTCAGTGCGGCGTTTCCCAGAGACGCACCTGTATTAGCCATACGACCCATGGCATTGTACCCAAGCATTCCTCCTATAGCCAGAGGGATTAAAGGAACAGCCGCCTGCTTATTTAGGTTGGGCTGCTTGGTTTCCACGGACCATCGATTACCCTCAGAGTGTTTGAGAGTGAAAGTAGGGTTCGTTTTACCATCCTGCACAGTGAAGTACAACTCCGTTGGAGAGGCACGGTGTACTTGAATTGTGCTGTGAGTGGCCCCGTCCTGATCAAAATCATGGTGGTAGGTGGGGTGTTGGATGGCCACTTGACTGCTTGAGTCGGTTGGTAATGTAAAATCGTAGGCACCGTGAGCGCTGTGAATACGCGACTTCTCACCCTCTCGCAGCATCCACCAGTTTTCTTGGTGTCTACGGGTAGGGAGGGAGGCTAGAGTTGTCGTGTCGTAGCTCATAGCTAAAAAATTAGACGAGTCGCCCTGAACGGGCGGAACTGCTCAGCATGCGAGTCGCGGCGTTACCGGTGGTCGGTGCTAACATGTTTTTGGGTGTGTGGGCTCGAGCCATCCACTGAGGGAATGCGGTTCCTCCTTTATAGGCACCATAAAGGCCCATTAAGAACGGAGCAGCTGCTGCACCCGGTCCAAAGACTTGCTTTCCTAAAGTAGAACCTGCGGCAAACCCACCGATCCGTCCGACGTTGGCATTAGACAACCAGCCCGGAATAAACTCAGGTACTTGGGTACCCATTTTGTACAAATCGGGGCGTGCGAGGGCTCCGTGGGTACGGTTTGTACCCATACGGGTCAAATCGGTCACAGCATTGTTAGCAAGGTTCGATCCTTTATTAACTACAGCACCGGCGGCGAATGCCGGTAAGAACGCACCGGCGGCTAAGGCACCTAGCCCGTATTTACCCTTGTTGCGCCACAAATGTGATCTCACTGTGTTTGTGGGCTTGGGAGTAGCGGCAGGAGGTGGTGTGATGGGTTGAGCCGGTGTGGTTGTCGGAATAGGTTTGGAAGGTGCAGTGGCTCCCTTGGGTAATTTTTGTGGTTGTACACCCGCAGACCGGTCTACCACATTAAATTGAGTTTGAACTTGCGGAGGTGGTAAAGCTTGTCGCAACTCCGCGCTCAGGGCACTGAGCCGAGCTAAAGGATCTTGCGTAGCGGGGCCACCTTTGACAGGAGAGGAAGCTCGGACCACCTCACTAATTGTCGGGTTATTAAAGGCCTGACTGGCGACGTAGGCCTCAAGAGGCAATCGGTTGGCTAGTTTCTCACGCAGTGTCAGATATGCTCGCTTCTCTCGGGCATGTTGTCGAGCGTCAGTGATGGTGGTCAGTGCCTGAGGTGAAGCACCGGGACCCAAAGACGCCTGTGCGTCGATGACGGCTCTCGGGGAGCGCATGGCCCGAAGAGCGTCACCGACGGTCACGGAACGAGCGGGTGAAGAAGTCGACTGCATGGCAAGAACATACTAAGTTCTCACCAAGCGTGCAAGTATTATCGGTAGATCAGGGCAGGGAATCCAGGTGATCGTTGAACGCGGTCTCTCCACGGTCGGGGTCGTCTTTCAAACTGCGAGGATCATCAAGGTTGTCCAACATGAAGTCTTCGACATATTTGACCGGTTCATAGGGATCCTCAAATGACAGATCCTTGTTGACGAGAGTGACCAGCTGGACTGCTGCATCGAAATACTGCGAACGGAACAATAGCTCACCGAGGATGTTGAATCCCAATACGGGGTCAGTCACACCCAGGCGCCGCATGTAGTGATGAAGCAACTTGGGGACAGCCTCGAGAGTAATAGAGTCGAACAATGACAATACCAGATGGTAGGCTTCGACTTTAGAATAAGTCAAACGGACTTTCGTCTGCTTAGCGTACACGCGAGGCAAAGTGTACTCATACACCTTAGCCGTGGTAGAGATGTCGTCCTCAGAGGAGGACGTAAGTTGTGCCTTCAATAACAAGTCCCGGACTTCAGGCG
>CAZRSX010000013.1:2516-17160 GCA_964602865.1 uncultured Candidatus Saccharibacteria bacterium | reverse complement strand
GAAGCTAGTTGGGGTATACGGATGCCACAACGAAGGGGAGTGCAAGCTTTATGTTAATGACCTGGAGGGCATTAGCGGAGAGCTGCTAAACCATATTACCGACTCTGAAAGGAAAAACTATAAAGAGGTATACGACAAGGCTTTGAGGTCTGCATTGGGTTCTTTGAAGTTCGATATTGAACAAGCTGTATTGGATAGCCGCAACAGTGCCGAGTTTGAAGGTATTGTCTACACAAGTGAAGCTGGCGAGCCAGTATATCCGGTAGAATACAAGTTAGTTAAAGAGAAATACCTTGGCGTGGTGGTGACTATTGCCAAGTCTTCTTATGTAGAAGCCGTTATAAATGGCTTATCTATTAAGGTGCGGAATGACGCAACCGTAACGCCAATAATCTATGACATTAGCAATCAAACCGAGCTGTCAAGAGGTGCCGATGTGGAATTGCTGGGGGAAGAAGTGAGCCTTTTGGACTTTGATTATAGATATAGCTGCACTAAAGGAGGAATACTTTTTGTAGGCATAGAGCTGAAAAATACAGTAGAAGTAGCTGTATTAGAATGCAATAAGCTGACGAACAACTATAATGATCCGTGCGAAGCTGTGTGCGGAAACGGTAACGAGGATGATTATCGGGATTTACTCAATAGGGCTTTAGTAGATAACGAAAGGCAGTTTTCTATTTATAGTGTGGTGGCCGTGGATTTACGAACGCCTGTACATAAAGAAGGCGTGGTGTGCCTAGATGCCAATCTGGTGTGTAGTATGAATTTATTACTGTGCGAAAACGCCAGTATACTAGCCGATGCGGTGGTGTACAAGGTGGCTCATAATATTCTTATGGCAAAAATGGACAGTAAACGCCAAAATATGTATGCACAAAGCGAACCTGAAAAGACGGTGTTTTTTGCGGAAAAGGCGAACAAGGAGTATGCAAGACGGCTAAAGTTAATAGCCCCGAAGGTAACAAAAGGCAAGATTTCTTTATGCTGGGCTTGCGGAAATAGTGGACTAAGTGTAGTAAGTAAGGTATGAAGATAACGAATTTAAAAGAATATGTGGATGCTGTTGATGAAGTGAAATTTCACAATAGTGGCAACAGAAAAAAAGAACTTAACCCCGAAAGGAGTAAGTATATTAATGACTTACAAAAGGAAATTGAAGTATTTGAGAAACATATTTCTAGACTATTATGTGCAGGAAGATAACGACCGAAGAGGAATATAAACAGCTAGGGGAAGAGCTGGAACAAATACTTAACTCCAAAGAGGGTGATACAGGGTGCGACAGGTTATTAGATGTGTCTTTGGCGATGGCAGAATATGAAAACAGTGTACTTGAATGCGTATAGAGTCCAATCTTGATACTACTGTGATGCGTATAGTTAACGTAATAAGTGATAAAACGCATACGGAAAAGGCTTTGAGAGAGGCTGCATTGAATGCATTGGCATTGGTTCCAAATAGAGTTCAACAATACGGGCAAGGGACAGAAGGGCCACTAAGGACTAAATCAAAGAGGACGTTTGGGGCTTATTCATGGCCTTATGGGAAGATTAGGGAAATGAGAGGCTTTCAAACAAGTCATATAGACTGGACAGTGGACGGTGACTTGTGGCGGTCATGGCAGGTGTTAAAGTCTGACAGTGTAGAGGCCTTGATTGGGTTTGATGATTCTGAAATGGCAAAACGAGCCGGATATGTAGAGGAGCTAAACGGTAAGGCCCTTGGGTTAACAGAGGAAGAGAAAGAGGTGGTTTTTGATACGTTTAAGGAGACACTTTTAAGCAGTATGAATTTATGAGAGCAATACAGAGGATTAATGCCGAGATAATTACCGAGTTAAAAGGCAGGTTTTTGCTTGTGAATGCGGCATTGTATCAGAAGAAGAGCCAGTTGCTTTATTTGGATAAAGAACCGCAAAGGTTTTGCCCCAATGACGAATACAACTTAGTTCTTGGGCATATAAGGACGGGAGGCAGACAAGATACTTCTATAGTAACGTATAACTCCTGGAAGCATGATTTTGAGGTTATAGGCATAGGGTCACATAGCTATTTGGAAGGTGTTATTACTGGTATAGAAAATGGGGGCGGTGTAATATCCGGATATGATCTAAAGGGCTGGAATATCTGGAAACAGTATTTTGGGATGGAAGAGTACCCGGAAAACCAGCTTTTTGTGATTAAGTACCATATCAAGGGTAATATATCCGATGTTACGGAAGTGTGTGGGAGTGATTTTATAACGTGTTACGATAATTTAGAAGTATGTTAAATATAATAGTAGGTGTTTATATTCTGCTGAATATAGTGGCGGTAATTCTCTTTATAAGGGCGTGTAAAAAGGGGGAATATAATAGATACAGCTTAGGTATCAAGATTGTTACCGGGTTTATTTTGGTGGTGTTTGGGGCGGTAAATATTATTTTATTCTTAATGTCAAAAGTGATATTCTTAATGTCAAAAGTGATAGTAGCAGTATGGAGAAGATAGTTAACCCACATTTTACGGCCGAGACACGAAAGGAGTTTGCGTTTACGTGTAAAGGCGTAGATTATTATCAGTTTACACAGGCTGCTTTACCGATAACTTATACACGGTTACGGGCGGCTAATGATGTTATAGCCCACGCCACGGAGCTACGGGTTACGGCTGGGATTCTGGATGAGTTCCAGGATATGCTAGATGTTTTTGCCGGTGTAAAGACAGGAGACGCCAGAGTGATGAATATGAGCCTGGAAGAGTTAAAAACACAGATAGCACACCATAACAGCATCTTACGAACAAGAAGAAGATTGGGCGATAATATGGAGGCTATGTATCTGCTGGCTAGTATATTCTATTTTGATGAGACGGAGGATCCGACTATCTGGGATGAGGGATATGCCAGGAAAAAGATAAAGGCGTGGCTAGGCGACCATGAAGTAGAAAGTTTTTTTTTGACCTCGCTACCACTACATACTATAATCTCTCAAGAAGCTTTGCAGGGTACTATGGAAGAGTATTTGGCGGAACTACACCTAGTACAGTGTACCCATTCTCTACACAACTTAACCATGCTTTCAGTGTCGGA
Source organism: uncultured Candidatus Saccharibacteria bacterium (assembly GCA_964602865.1). Lineage (GTDB taxonomy): Bacteria > Patescibacteriota > Saccharimonadia > Saccharimonadales > JAGQNJ01 > CAZRSX01. Next base: position 14,088 of record CAZRSX010000013.1, on the reverse strand, counting down.
GAAGAACAAAGGGACAGGCTTGAACATAGAGTTTCAGGCGGAAGTGTCGAAAGCCTTAATCAACTTAGGAAAGGTCGTGCGACAGAGTATTACAGGTTCCTGACACAGAAAATAATAGATGCAGAGGAAGAGAAAGGGGAGTTAGAGAAGTTGAGAAATAAAAAGCCTACCTAAAGGGCAAAAACAGGAAGAGGGGATGGATGAGGCGAAAATTAGGATTAGTGTAGAAGATAATGCGGATATATCTGCAAAGAACCTCCGTGAGCTTATTGCTGTACAGCAGGAAATGCTGGCGTCTGTTAATAGGATGGCCGATGCCACAAAGAAGGAAAACGAGGAAGTCCGGACACAGACTGGGTTAATAGAGAAGCTGGAAAAACAGCTAAGTAGCCTAAAAATGGCAAGGCGACAAGCTGAAGATATAGAGGGCGTTAAGCGGTACAATGAACAAATTAAGGCAACTGAAAAGGAGTTAAACGAACTCACTAATACCGCTGAAAAGACGGGTGTTTCTTTTAAGAACATGGCTGTTTTATTAGGGGGATTTTTTGCGGTTGATAAGCTGATGGAGTATTCCGGCCAGCTCTTCAATATGGTCAACGAGACGGACAGGCTCAGAACTGCCATGCAGAACGCTTCCGAATCTAATGGGGACTACATCAAATCACTAACTTTTCTAAACCAACTCTCAGACCAGTACGGGCAAAACGTAAACGTACTTACTAAGTCTTACAGCAACTTTATTGCCTCTAGTGTATCAAGTAATCTAAGCCTTGAAGAAAGGCAACGGATATACGCCTCAGTAGTTAAAGCTGGATCCGCTCTGAAAATGAGCAATGACGATATGGAGGGTAGCTTGCGGGCTTTATCTCAGATGTTTAGTAAAGGAAACGTACAAGCGGAAGAACTTAGAGGGCAACTAGGGGAGCGATTACCGGGGGCGTTTGACATGGCGGCAAAAGCTATGGGCGTAACTACCAAGCAACTTAACAAGATGCTAGAAGACGGACAAGTCTTGGCGGTGGACTTGCTGCCAAAACTTGCCACAGAGCTGGAAAACATGTACGGTTCTAAGGCTCAGTCTAACCTACAAACGGTGGGCGGGCAATGGAACAGGCTGACTAACTCTATTATCAACTACACAGCAAAAGCTAATGAAGCAACCGGATTCACTAAGATTCTGGCAGCAGGTATGGCGTTTGTAGCTGATAATATGAGCGGAATGATTCGCTTCTTAGGTTCTGCAATAGCCGCTTTTGGCATTTATCAAGCTGCTATAAACCTTGCTATAATTAGAAAAACAGCCTTTTCCACTGCAATGGGTATTGGGAATGTGATTATGGGACAGGCTAATTTACTAAGAATTACCCTTGCGGGTACTACAGACGGCTTATCAGCTGCACAGCTAAGGGGAGCAGCTTCTGCTAGGGCATTTAACGCTTCACTAGCACTGGGTCCGACAATTGCGATAACAGCGGCTCTATATGCATTATCAGAAATATATTCTTCGGTAAAGAAGAATGTAGAAGAGGCCAACGCCGTAAATCTCACCTATATCAAACAGAATGATGAAGTTATAAAATCTGAACAAAGTAGGACTATAGAATTTAAGATAGCGATAGACCACATTAAGAGTTTAAAAGAAGGGACAGAGGCTAGAACTCATGCAGTACAACAAGCTATAAATAAGTTTCCCGAATACCTAAGTGGAATAAAAGCCGAAATTACAAGCAACGCCTATTTAGAGGGTGTCTATAAGAATGTAAATGCTCAAATGCTCAAACGCATTGACTTGATGGCTAGAGAAAAACAAGTTTCTGGCATTACTGAGCAAGCGACCGTTATTAAGCGGGATTTACTAGAAAAAGGAGTTTCCGCTAATACAGTAGCTGAGTACATAACAGAAATCAAAGGAGGTGGAGTTAGTAGTGCTTGGATGGTACAAGTTCAGAAATATGAACAACTAACCAAACAACTAGCCGAGGCACAAAAAGGACTTGCTACAGTTCATCAAAAAGCGGCAGAAGATGAATTAAAGACTCTTGACAGAAGATATGGTGCATATGAGATACTTAAATCTCAACAAATGGAAATGACCAATGAGATTATTAAGAAGTATGGCATCACCAAAAAGACATATACAGACGAAGAGGTTTTAACTCAAAAAAGGCTAGACGGGGTAGTTAAAGAGGTAGGACTGATTCAAGGCTTAAATTCTAAGATTAAGGAACTGGGAGCATTGAGAGACGCAAGTGGCGACCCTTCTAAGATTAAGCAGTACAATTCTGAGATTGCAAACCTCGAAAAGCAGCTAAAGCAACTGACTGATACTACAGGAAAAGCCAATAAAGAAAATGAGAAAGCAGAAAAATCATACGGTGCCATTGTCAAAAAAAGCCAAGAGGATTACGAAAAATACCAACATAAACTAATAGAGTCTCAGGCGAATGAGTTACGCTATCTTGAGCAAAACAATGAGAAAAAGGTAGAGTCTGAGCGTAAGGTCCAAGAGTCACTGCGGAGTATTGGAGAAGAACAATACAAGAGACAAAAGAGCTTGGATTATCTAAGAGAGGTGCAGACAGTTACCAGCCTGGAGCAGCTAGAAGAAATAAACACGCGCTACGCAAATGAGGCTATTGATAGAGCCAAACGCCAGCGTGACGAAGAGTATAAAATAAATACTGACAGGTTAAAGGCTACACAAGTAGGATTAACTACGGCTAAGGCAATAGAAAGTAAAATACTGGGCGAAATAGCGGCCTTAAGGGAGAATTACGAAAAGGCAAATAATGAGCAGCAGAAGTTAGCTAAAACGAAGGCTAATAAAGCGGCATTAGAAAGGCTGGAAAACGAAAAGAAGGACATTCTAAAGAGTATTGGACTTAAGGAAGACGAGCTTAAGTACGCAAGAAAGATACAAGAGGACTTACTTAAGTTAGCCGAAAAGCACCAGACGGAGCTAGAGAAAATAGAAAAGGAGATTACCAAAGCGGCTGATGAAGAAGGTAAAAAGCAGCTTGAGGCCAAAAAGAAGCTATTGGAGCAAAGAAGGGATCTGGAGGTTAAAATGGCAAAGGATGGGTATGATGCGGCCGTTTTGTCTCAAGAACTTCTAAAAAAGAAAATTGAGGATCTAGACGAAAAAGAGCTAGCACAATTAAACGCTCACTACATTAAGAAGCAGGTTGTTGTTAAAACCTTCAATAAGTTAGAAAGAGAAGCAAAAGAAAAGTATGGAGAAGATTTCCACCAATTAAGTATTGCACAGCAAAACGCTCTACTAGAGGTAATACAGGCACAGGGGGAAAAAGAAAAAAAATTGGCAGAAACCCGGATAAATATCATTCTGCAATTACAAAGGAAGGGTTTAGATGCTAATGTGGTAGCCAGGAAAGCACACGGAGAAGAAATTGATAAGCTATCCCAAGAAGAGCTGGAATCTTTAAAGGAGCATTTAATAAACACTAACCAAGACTTGCAGCAGGGTTTAGGTGCTATGATGGGCGGTTTTCAGCAGATTATAGGCCTAATTTCTAAAGATATACAGAGGTCACTTAGAGAGGTAGAAGATGAAGAAGAGAGAGTTCAGTTAGAATCTAAAGCAAGGTGGGCTGACTGGGCTAATTCTCTAAGCAACACTATAAACCAGTTTGCAAGTGGAAATATGGTTGGGGGTATCATAGGTCTTTTGGGTAATCTAGCAGGGGCGTTTGATAATATCATTACTAAGAATGCCGATATGATGGCCGCAAAGCTGGCAAAGCAAATAGCTGCTATGAAGGCCGCAGGTGAGGAATTTATGAAATGGTCAGATGCTTTTGCACCAACAGATATGTTGGATAGCATGTTTGCGGTATATGGAGAATGGGTAAAGGATGTGGAACAGACTTTTGTAAGGCTACCTAATGAGCTAACAACTGCACAAATGAGAATGGATGCAGAAATAGGTATTGCTCAGCAAATTATAAGTAACTATAACATATCTGTTGACAAGGAGAATAAGTATCACGCTTTGCGGCTAGATAATATAAATGCCTACTATTCAGCTGAAAGGAAAAGGATAGAAGATACCTACTCCCATATGCAGGAAAGTGCAAATATCCAGTATAGTGAACAAACTAGGGCTGTAAATGAGGAGCTGGCAAAGCAATTATTGCTATTGATTGAAAATGAAGATAGTAAGGCTTCTATAGAAGCTGAGTATGCCAGGAAAAAGAATGAAAGACTGGCGGCATTTGCGGACGCTGACGAAGGCAGAAGAGATGAGATAGCAGCGGAGCTTTCTAATGTGAACAACCAACTGGCAACGGCAGAAAATGACTTATTGAAATTAAGAGAACAGGCGGCTTATACCGGGGCAGATATTAGTGTAAAGGAGGCTGAGCTAAAAAAGACAATTGGAGAATTACAGGCCACTAGTTTACAGCTTACCGTGGATTATGATTCTATAACGGCTTCTATAGAGGCTAGAAATCAAGAGCTAGCTAAGTTACTTGATTGGTATGTACGTGAACTAGAGACTATAGCTAATAGCGAAGGGCAAAAACGGAAGGAGTATAGCGAAACTGAAAAGCTTAGAATGGATGCCGAGGAGAGTTTGGAGCTCCTTAGGATAGAAAAGATTGCCGCCGATTTACAACGTAATGCAGAGAAAAATAATGCTTTGTTAGCGGCTGAACAATTGAAAAACCAACAAATAGAAATAATTACAGAAGAGCATAACAACGTGCTTGCATTTTTAGGGTTAGAGAAGGATAGACTACTAAAAGAGAGTTTTGAGAATTTTAAACAGGCTTTTTTAGAGGGCTACAATGAAATGTTGGCAGCTGCACACAAGGCTTATGAACAGGGAGAGTTAACAGCGGAACAGTACAATAACTTGAGATTAAGACTTTTCCAAATAAAAAATATTTTAGGGGAGATTGATTGGGATAGTTTTGCACCTCCTTCTTGGGACTTCCATATTCCCAATTTCCCTCGTTATGCGTCCGGTACCGAATATGTGCCACGTGGTGGGAATCCTTTTGGTACAGATCAAATACCAGCGATGATAGATGAAGGTGAGCGGATTATATCACGCAAAGAAAATGCTCCACTTTATGCAGCCGGATTAAGTAACAGACAAGTTTCTGAGTACGCCCTGAACTGGGATAAAGCGGTTAAAGGCATGGCTATACCTTCTGAAATGTTGTCTTTAAGGATTTCACCACAGGCGGCCAATAGCGTAAGTGCCAGTGAAATAAGTGCTATAGAAACAGTGCTTAACATGAACCTTAAGCCCGTAGTGGAACAGCTAAAGCAAACACAGGAGGCTATAAGCAAAATACCTATCAATAACTTTTCTCTGGATGAAAAAGGGTTCAGGAAATGGAGTAGAGTGGGGAATAGTTTGGCGGTGTATCATAAAAAAAGGTTTGGATCATAATGGCGAAGAGTAGACAAAATACGGCAAATACTAACGGTACAACATGCAAGGAATGCAAGCACAGCCGCGACCAATACAATATAGGCAGGGAGGGTATGCCGATTTTGGGCAAGTGTGATTTTAGGAAGCATAGCCATTTACTTAGACAGCCGTCATGTGGCGATTTTGTAAGAAATGTATAGATTTTATTTAAACGGAACAGAAGTCCAAGAGCCTAGCGGCTTTGCGGATATGACTCAAAAGAAGTCGGCAAGTGCCAGATATGGCGGCTTTATAGCCGGACAGTTTGGGTTTGTAGAAGGATCCGGTGGCTTTGTGTTTTCTGATACTGTGGCCGTGGAAATTATAGAAGCTGAAAGACGAAGCATTAAAGGGAAGGTAGCTATAGAAGTGACTTTTTGTGAAAGGCGTGTTTTGGCTGGGAATCTGGATATGGGTAGCCTGGTAAAGAATAATTGCAGTTTTCAGGCCCAAATATCTACGAATGATAAGGAAAACACCTTTCTGGCTAAGCATGAGATAGTCTATGCTATACAACCCAACAAAAAGATTACCCTACCCAAGAAAGAGCATTATAGTGAGGGGACTTTAGAAATAGGCGAAAACAGGCATTATGTGGCCAATACCGTAGGTGGTATTAAACTCAATATAGCTGTGCCTTTTACGGTGCTGACTCAGGCGGTGAGAGAGAGTGGCACTATACAGGAAGATGCCGGAATGATAATAGGCCTAAAGGACAGCCAAATGAGTCTGCCGCTGGATTATGTACAACCATCTGTGCTTAACAGGCAAAATATACGGGTGGTGGATATAAAAGAGGGAGACCTGGTAAACCACGGTTTAAATACCCGAGATGTGGCTGTGAGGTTTTTTGACACAAGTGGCAGGGAGGTTAAGAATATGGACTGGGAGGTTATGAATGAAAGTACGGTTAAGGTGTATTTACCATACATAGACAGTCCGGCAGTGGATGCTTTTACGGGGGATATTTATATAGAAAGAAGATATAGCGGAGAATGAAATACGATAATTACATAGGGATAGACCCTGATGTGGATAAAAGTGGGGTGGCTATGTTAGACATTAGTACTGGTATTATAAATGTGACGAATCTTAGTTTTTTTGAGGTTTGCGACTATTTAAGGTCTGTTAAAAGTACTGAGGTGCATCTAGGGGAAACGGCATTGGTTCGGATTGAGTGCGGACACTTGAATAAGGGCAACTGGCATATAGAACAAGCTAAAAAAGTGTATTTATCCAGCGTGGGGAATCATTCTTTGAAGCTGGATAAGGCCATACGGGCAGCGGCAAAGATAGGTGGCGGTGCTATAGAGAATCACAGAATATCTAAGCTGTTAATAGAATTGTGTAAAATGCTACAACTGCCATACGAACAGGTAAAACCAGAAAGAAGCAAGGTAAATGCCGAGGTTTTCAAGCGGCTTAGTGGTGTAACCGGAAGGACAAACCAGGAGCAAAGGGATGCAGGTATGTTGGTAGTGGGGTTTAAATAATGAAAAAGATAGGTAAGCTATTTAATGTCCTAGAAGATGGGTTTGGAGTAATTATTAATTGCCTTATTGAATTATTGACTCTTAACAAGGACGAAAGGTTTTCTCGTGAGGAGATGTCAAGGATTGCAGTTGCAGAGTCAAAATTAATTAAGAGACGATACTACTGCGGTGAAGCAAATCCCGTAGAGAAAGTGATACTAGAAAACGGGAGGACAATTGAATTAACACTATTATGACCAATACGTAAAAAGACAACAACATTTTAAATGAACAAGTATCTAATAAATAGTGAAATAAAGCTGGCGGTTAAGGTAGAGAGCTGCTGCGAGGCGATAGACTTAACAGAAATAACCGATCTAGATGTGTCTATACGGCACAGTCAAACGGGTAGACGGATTGAGTCGAGCTTTGATATTGCTGCCAATGTATTACGGGTAGAAATAGAAAGCATAGACAAGCTGGGCAGGTATTTTGTTAGTGTCAGATTCAAGCAAGACGGGGTGTGGATGGCTGGTAGTGCGATGTTTGGGGTAGTGGGCGAATGTGAGAGTACAGGATGTGGGGATGAAACGATAACTATAAAAATATGAGAGCTTTATTATTTTTAATACTGGCGGTGCTGTGTATGGACGGCTACGGGCAACGCAGACGCACCACGGCAACTTTTGATGCCGATACGACAACAAGGCCCACAGTGGGAACTTACGGCATAGGGATTAGGGACAAGCAACCTTGGTTGGTTTCTCCAGAGGGCGAAGCGAGGCGTTTTGTGATGGAAGATAAGTTTGTGGCTGCCCACTGGTTTAGTGTAGAAGCAGATACGGCCGAGTTACCTACTAACAAGAGTTTTATTTTTCTGGGCGGTGGGGATAGTACCTATGTAAAATTACCTGTAGAGCCAGACACGGCTAAAAGTGGTAGGATCTATCAGATACTATTTTTTGGATGGAAAGGCGGTAGTGATAGTACTACTTATATGCAGGAGGATGTTAGCAGATACCTTGGTAGTGATTCTGTTTGGAGGACTTTTAAGATTATGTTTTCTGACACTATACACTATCAGAAGGTTTGGAAAGGGCCGATATACAAAAGCAAGGAATTTAGCGACAGATCAGGTTTGGAATATGCTTTTTTTATCTATCCCAGAAGGTGGATTTATATACGTAAAGAAGATGATAAGTGGTGGTTATTTTAAAAATTATAGTATGAAAAAGAGTATTGGATTATTGATTTTATGTGTGTTATTAATGGCTTTTACGGCTGTAAACACACGAACGGTTACAGGAACTACAGCAACCATAGCTGCTGCGGATGATGGCTATGTGATTTTACATACTGGGGCCGCGGCTACTTATACACTTGGTACGGTGAGTGACGGGTTTACCTGTAAGATAGTAAACCACGGCACAGGAGAAATTACTTTTAGTGCTGCAGTACTTACAGGTAGTACGGGGCACAGCACAACGAAGCTGAGTAATTACCATACGGTTTTTGAGCCAGAGAAAATTGGCAACAGTATAGAACTCACAAAAATAGGGGGAAATTGGAGGGTAACAGGGAGGTAGTAAGGCTACAGGGTGACGGTAATTATACAAAATTATTAGGCCTTAACGATGTGCTTATAGAACATAGCTCATACACTTTTAAAAAGGTGCTGCAGAAGTTCCCGGGATTTATAGTGGTGGGCCGTGGATGTGCCGTAAAAGCCGAGCTTATTAAAAAGCTAATACCGGAAAGAAGGATTCTTTTACTTACGGACAATACGGTGCTTAATGTACCGAAATTGAAACTTAACACTTTAATACAGAAGCTAAATGAACGGGAGCTTTTATGAAAGCATAGGAAACAACACTATAAGTGTAAACGGGCTGATTAGCTGGAGTGATTCTGCCGGGGTGGACTATGCCTTGTATTTACTAGTGGTGAATAATGGCACTATAAAAACAAGAAAGATTCTGGACACGTTTTTGGCGGCCACCGACATGACGGAAAGAAGATATGTAGTGAGCGAACAGCTTAATTTAACCCACATGGACAATGTGGCCATAGTGGTAAGTTCAGAAGCCACAAGCGAGGCTATAGAGGTGGTGTTTTCTACAGAATCCGGAATAAGCGTACTTGATAAGAGTACGGATGCGGCCGTGAAAAGTAGTGAATGCTATGGCTTATCTGCCTATGATGCCTTTGTGGAGTTAGGGAAAAAGATGGGCCTTAGCGGTGTGGAATCAGAGTTTTTTAGGGTAAAGAAGGGTTTTGGTGATTTTATAACCAACGGGAACAACATACGAGGGGTGTTAAGCCCGATAAATGTGAGTTTTGCCTGGCTTTTTGACCAAATGAAGGTGCTGTATGATATAGAAGCGAACCTGAGCGGTGGTGTGGTGAGGATAGAAAAGGCTGAAAATGCCACCAATGCCAATAGTATAGATATGGGAGAGGTTAAGAGTGAGTTTGCGGAAATGGTAAATATAGACACACTTTTTTCTTCTGTAAGGGCCGGATATAGAACATGGCAAAGCGAAAGTAAGCTAAAGGGTGCGGAATTTAATTCTATCCGAGTTTATGAGACGGAGTTGGAGTTTGGAAGCCGAGAAATGCCACTAGTGATGGATATAATTACGAGCTCTTACATTATAGAGGAGCAAAGACGGCTGCAGTTTGACACGGAAAAGAAAAGAGACGGAGCGAAATATGACGAAAGTGTTTTTCTGATAGCTACGGATAACGGCATAGTGGAAGGGATAGAAAAATACAGCCCGATAGGTAATATAGTAGCTAGTGGTGGGGTGTATAATTTCAAGTATAGCCCAACTGCGATAATTGAGAACAATAGGAGGGTGTTGTATAACTCCGGAGTGCTGAAACTGGCAAGCAGCGAGGGAAACAGTGTGGCTATCGTAAAGGGACTAAGAGAGGACAGAGGTTTTGTATTCACGGATAATATGCCTTATATGGTGGATTTTGAATTGGAAATAGAGCCGTATTTGTTTGACGGATTGAGATATTTAGCTGTAGAAGTGGATGGTAAAAGACGCTTTGTTAAGCTATTGGAGGCACAAATGAGCCTAAGCACAGAAGGAAAGGGAATAGTTAATATACTGGGTGAAGTAGCATGATAGGTACATACGATAATATAGAGGATGCCAGAATTTTACGGCTAAAGAAGGGAGACAATCTAAGACTCCCTATTAAGATGGATTGGGCTAACTCCTGTACAACGCTGGAGTTTTCTATGCTGAAAGCAGAGGCGGTGGATTGTAGGACCAGGGTAAAGGAAGTGCCTTTTGCGGATCTTGTAGATTTTAAATGTACCAACCAAGGCTCTTTTAAGGTGATAGTGAGAGACTATGACCCATCCGGCACGAGGCAGTTTGCTATTTATCTTAATGACATGAAACTGGGCCGAGGTTTTAGAGCGAAAGCGGCTAGCCTGAATGAGTATGTAAGCAAGATAGAGAATCATTACAAAACACACCTAAAGGGCTGGACGGTGGCGAAGAAGGGTAATGTGTTGAACTTTGAGCAGAAAACAAATTGTGACAGCTGCGGAAAAGAAGTAAGCATACGGCTGGGCGACTATGCCGTAATGAACCAGAACAACCCATGTATGTCTGTAACGAGTGAAGGGCAGGAGATGGTGACAGGTACGAGGTGCTACGCATTAAAAATTAAGAATGTTACAGCCGGAAATATCATTACTGTAAACGGCATAATCTATATAGCCGGAAGCAAGGATACGCCCGAAACAATGAGAGAAAAGATTTTAGAGGAGAATGATTTTTACTGCAGACCAATAAGTGAACCTGTGGTTTATACCAGCGAGGAAGGCTCAAGAGTGGTAGAAAACAACAATAATCCGAGAATAACGGCTTCTTTTAGCCATGATAACGGAACCCATGATTTTTATGCGATACGGGTTTTTGATGTAAGAGAAGGGAATGTATTCATGGTTAATGGAAACCAGAAGATAGCCGCCAGCGGAGACACAAAGGCCAGTGTAGAGGCTCATTTCAATACGTCAGGTGGGATGTTTTCTGTAGAGAAAGGGCAAGGAATAGACCCAAATGCCATTACAGGAAGCAGGACGGTAGCAAATGTAAGGGCCGCTGATGTGGAATTTACACTAAATAGCGAGGTACCTAGCGGCAACAAGAACAAGTATACGGTGTCTATCTGCGATGATGTAATGGGCGGCAATACCTATACACTAGACACAAGGGTTTATATAGCCAAAGATGGCGATACTAATCTGGATGTGGCTTATGGGCTGGTGGGTGCAAATAACCCGGTATTTACTTTTTACACGGAGCCGGACAATACGCTATATTCCTACACAGGAAAAGGAAACAGACTGGATGAGCAACAGCTGGCGAGTGTAGAGGTTCTGGACACGAAAGTCATGTGCTGCGAAAAAGATAGCATGATTCTGGAGTTCAATGCCGTAGACGAAGGTGTGTATATTGCCGAATTTAAGAATGATTCAGGATCTATCATACGATACAGCGACCGCATAGTAGTTACCGAGCGTGAAGAGGGGGAGTTTGTGGAATTTAACAATGATTCAAACTCCTTTGGTTTTGATGCGGATAGCCAAGAGTGGTTTGGCGTGCGACTGCCTATCTTTTTACAA
>CAZRSX010000013.1:0-2506 GCA_964602865.1 uncultured Candidatus Saccharibacteria bacterium | reverse complement strand
ACAGGAAAAACATTATCTTGTAAAAAGATAATGTTTTTCCTGTTTACGAAGAGGTAAACGAAAACACAAAGGGCGAACAGGTAAGAAGTGTGGCCAGGATAGGAACTCAGAGGGGTTTTGTGACTGGCTTAGCCGATGAAACTATGCACATGATTATCATTAAGGCCCTAAAAAGTAAGAACGTAAAAATCAATAATACGGGCTACACCTTTATAGGGGATTATAGCCTACCGGAACACAGGCACGGAAAAAATGACAGTCGTGCGGCTACGGGAACACTAAAGGAAAACGGCCTAATGTACAGCCTAGGAGGGTGTTAGTATATAAAAAATAAATTTTTGTGACCGTCAGACGGTAATTTGTTGCAATTTTTTTATCTTTGTTAGGATTTGAAGGCTGCACCTTCCAGCAAAGCTAAGTGGGGAGAGATTGAGGGGAACGAAATGCTTGTTGCGTAATGTCAATATTAGAGAAAGCGGTAGTAATTACATCTACCGAAACTACCGATTACACCATAACAAAGGAGCTGGGAGACACAGGCGGGATTAATACCGTACTGGCTACTATACCTGTAACCAAGGGTGCGGCCACTTACGCTATAGTAGATGGCAAACCTACGTTTACATGGGTGGGTGTAGGTGGTGCCAGGTTTATAATTTACATTCTGGGCATGGGCTTTGAGGTTAACGGGGTGGCAACGCCCGGGTTAGTGCCTGCCGGAGCATGGAATAATGCTACCGTATATAAGATAAATGAGCTGGTAACGGATAATGGGTCAACGTATAGAAGTAAGCAAGGCAATAACTCTAATAAGGTAGTAACAGATACTGCCTGGTGGGAGGTGTTTGCATCGAGGGGCTTTGCTGGCAATGGCACATTTTACACAACAGCTAACTTAACCACAAACACAGTACCCAGCCATCCTATAAGCGGTATAGTTCTACCGAGTGGTAAGGCCCTACAAGTGGGTGACTTAGTGTTGGTAGCCAATGAGCTGGCATCTAACGGACGGGTATATAGGGTGGTTTCAATAACAGGTGCTAACTGTGCTCTACAGTTTATTTCTACTTTTAGGGGCAATGACGGTAACGATGGTGATAATGGAACAGGTATTTACACCACCACTTCTGAGTTAAATACTACAGGGCAAACTCTAGCCCTATCTAATGTCAACTGGGCATTACCACCACAGGTAGGTGATTTGGTTATTTCTACACATGCAAGCTCTACTGGTGTAATCCACCAGCTAGCGGCTATATCCGGAACTAACGGGACATTTATTTTTCTGACAAACGTAAGGGGATTAGAGGGATTTTCTGAGTTTCCGACAACGGCACAGTTGGCCCTATCCGGAACATCTTCTATAAACACGAGTACGATAACCATACCTTCCGGTAGAAGCCTGAAGGTGGGGGATTTCGTGACGAGCAACCATGCCAATAGCCCTTCTGTAAAGCATAGGGTTACGGCTGTTTCCGGAAGTACTGTAACTACTGCTTTTTTTGTAAATGGCAGAGGAGCGGCAGGGTTAAACGGAGACCCAGGCGGCAACACGTACCACATTGGCAGAAATTCGGGTTCGGGTTTTGGATCAACAAGTTTTGTGACAAATATCCCTGTAAACAAGGAGGTGGATGTGATGGTTACTGTGACGGGTATACACGCCATAAAAGGGCAAAGTACTTCTATTTACAGCACATACAGGGCGGTTTTTAGTTTTGATGCCACAAGTGCCTTAACAGCTATTAAAGGAGAGAGGACAACGAGCAGCGAGACTTTTGTGGTGACTACGGGTAAAACGGCCACGCACTTGGTTTTCGGTATATCTATGAGTTTTCCAGCAGGGGAGCAGCGGTATATGTTTGATGCGGTGGCCCTACCAGATGTTCCGGGAGGTGGGGTTTATTTGGCCGCAGGGACTTTTGCTAGTTCTGTGGCTAGTGTGGTTACTACGCTCCCTTCAGGTTATCAGCCTATAACACAACCAACGCCCGACTGGAGAATAGTTTAATATGCAGTACATACAACTTCCATATTATGAGGTATACACCTTAACGGTAGACGCTAGTCTGGACGACCTGACGGAGAACTGCTTTGAGCCTTCTATTATAGAGGGTGCAGTAGAGGGTAGTTCTATAGTGTTGGTGGCTGCTGACGGTATGCCGGATGGTGTGGTGGTAATGCTTAGTACGGGGGATTTAGGCTATACAGCCGATGAAAAGGCAATAGTAAGGCTTAGGTTACCGCTCAGGAAAGGGCAGGCCATAAGTGTGGCTTTTAATGCTCCAAACTGCAAAGTAAGCAGCTGTGCGGTGGTGGTTAAGGGTCTTTCAAGCGATTTTAATGCATGCACGCCCAGTAAAAATGTACCTATATCCGGCACAAGTACGGGCGTGATGTTTTGTGATGATTTAGACCTGACACGGAAGGTGCATGATGGTGAAGGCGGCTTTATGAAGGGTGAAATAGTGTATAGTGACTGTGTGTGGTGTGGCGGTACTAAGCC
>CAZRSX010000012.1:692-21117 GCA_964602865.1 uncultured Candidatus Saccharibacteria bacterium | reverse complement strand
ACGCTACTGCCAACAGCTCAGACGCCACTCTGCTGAACCGTGCTAATCATACCGGAACCCAGGCTCAGTCGACCATCACTAATTTGGTCACTGATTTGTCGAACAAGATCCCTGCTTCATTGGTCAATGCCAAGGGCGACCTTTTGGTTGGCACCGCGAACGATACGGTTGACCGTCTAGCAGTTGGCACCAACGGCAAAATATTAAAGGCCAACGACGCAACAGCCTCAGGCTTGGAGTGGGCAGATGAGTCCGGCGCAGCGACAGCCGCAGAAGTAGCGTTTACTCCAGCAGGCTCAATCGGAGCAAACAACGTGCAGGCAGCGATTGAGGAGCTTGATGATACTGTTTCTGGTCTAGGTGGCTCGATTGTATTGTTTAATTATCAGACCGGCACGTCGTACACGCTGGCATTGAGTGATGCAGGTAAACTTGTTGAGATTGACACCAGCTCAGCAAATACTGTGACTATTCCGACCAATGCGTCCGTTGCCTTCCCTATCGGCACAGAAGTTGGTGTTGCCCAAGTTGGCGCTGGAGTTACCACGATCGTTGCAGCCGGAGGGGTGACGGTTCGTTTTAGCCCTGGCGTAATATCTGGGCATCTCGGTGGAGCTGGTGCGATTGTTGGGCTGATCAAGCGCGGCGTTAACGACTGGTGGGTCACAGGAGACATGGCGAATGGCTAGTGTCCACGGACTTGGGGTTATTGCCGCAAACCGCCATGCCGTCCCAGCACCACCACTTTCGACATTATCAGGCTATCGTGACGAGTTCGACGCTGCGAATGCCGGAAGTATCACCTCATCAGGTAGCTCTGTGTCAGCGTGGGCATCCTTGTCAGGGTCTGGTCGCTCGCTCGTTCAGGCGACTTCAGCGCGACAACCTCAGACGGGAACGGCAACGCAGAAGGGTCGCAACGTCCTGGAATTTACTTCCACGTCAAACCACTGGATGGCGACCGCAGCCTTCACCGCGATTACCCAGCCAATCACTATTTACGTGGTCGCCAAGATAACAAGCACGACGACAGGGGATCGCCAAGCGTTTTTCGACGGTATTGCATCAGGGAATCGTAACGCTTGTTATATCAACAGCTTCGGCGGCAGTCGCCGATGGGCTGCTTACTCCGGCTCGGCTGAGGTTGGCAACGTGCCAGCAGCAAACGCAGATACAGCCTGGCATATTCACACCCGTGTGTTCAATGGATCCTCCACAGAGCTGTGGACTGACTCAAACCAAATTCTGACTGGTGTATCTCCTGGGACGGACGGTCTTACTGGTTACACGATTGGGAATCTCTTTAGTGTCGGTACTGGCGGCCCACTGGGCGGCGCGATTGCGCATATTGCTGTATTTACTGGTGCGCACGACCTTGTAACGCAGTCGCTCGCTCGTGCCCGGCTCAGAGAGCAGTGGGGAACTCCGTGAGCTTCCGTATTTTTGCCGCTCCCACACCGCAGACTACAATTGGCTCGACCTGTATAATCGACACTGATTTGTCAACAGACTGCGACGATGTCGCTGATCTTATCTTGGCTGCTGAGTTTCACAAGCTGGGTCTTGTCGAGATCCGCTCCGTGATCGTTTCTGACAATGGGCCGACCGGAGCAGCCGCCGCAGACGCAATCCTGTATCATTGCGGGATCACACCGTTGCGCCGCTATGCATCCCTCGGTGTGGGGTCCGGCCATGCGTTCGTCACCCAGATTGCCTCCTTATGCCCCCACCCTCATGCACGCTCCGATATGGTCGCAGCAACTCCACTTGCCAAGTATCGGTCGGTTCTCGCTGAAGCTGCCGACGGATCAATCAAGATTGTGACTCTTGGTGCGCTGACCCGCGCCGCCGAGTTAATGAATAGCCCCGCCGATGCAATCGACTCGCGAACCGGTATGCAGCTTATATCTGACAAGGTCACCGACCTTGTCGTTGTGGCCGACAATCGCACTCGAGCGTTCGGTAATTCCCACGAGTGGAATATAAATCTTGACCCGTCAGCAGCAGCGGACGTGTGCGATAACTGGCCAGGACAGATCACTAACGTGTTCTGTGATGATGCTGATGATGTCACTGGGGTTGGTGGAGTCCGTGGGTTCAACACGTCGACGTGCCCGATGGCAATTGCCTATAACCTGTGGTTGGGCGGCTCTGCAGCAGTAACGGGTCGACCCGGTTGGGGCCTGCCCTCTATTGAACATATCGCCGATACCGGCTACTACACACTTGAACAAGGAACATGGCGGGTGACATTATCGTCGGGTCAGACTGCATGGACTGTTGATGCTGGCCCTCACCGTCGCGTTGTTCGCACTCAGTCAACAACAGCTATGCGCGATCGATGGAATGCATTTCTCGACGGGCACGAAAACTGACGCTAGTAGAATCTCCGGCCAGCTTTTTGATCAATGAAGAATCGGCTGCATGTTATGAAGGTGCACTCTGGAGAATCAAATGTTGACAGAAAAAATCAAAAGTATATAATAGCCGTTATGGTTTATATAACTAACCAACATCATCTACATCTGTTGCCGGAGCTGATCGGTTAGTTTACTTTTGTCTTAAAATGCAAACAAACGCCGGATCACCTCCGGCGTTTTTGTTATGTGAATAGATAAAATATAATTTTCACCCGCCAAACTTTCAAAGAAAAGTTTAGGAGGATAAAGGAGAAAAGAAATGAATTTACGAACAGTTGAAGGCGGAGAACAGCTTGATTTTACAAAGCTACTTCGCTTAGAAGAAGCCATACTGCCAGCCATTATCGTGGATAGCGAACAATTTGCGCTTGGTGGCATGGCGGGAATCCTCATGCAAGGATTTATGAACAGAGAAGCATACGACCGTACGGTAGAGACCGGATTGGTTACTTTCTGGTCACGCTCTCGTCAGGAATTGTGGCAAAAAGGAGAGACCAGCGGCAATACGCTCGCAGTCAGGGCTATCTACACCGACTGCGATCAAGACGTTGTGCTTATCGACGCCGAGCCGACAGGTCCAATCTGTCACACTGGAGCAGACTCTTGTTTTCAAGCAATTGATATAGGAGAATAAGAGAAATGAGTCTATCGACACAACCCTACAAAGGCACGAGGGATTTTTACCCGGAGGATTTGCGCCGGCAGAAGTGGACGTTCGGCAAAATTCGTGAAGTCGTTGAGCGCTTTGGCTTTGAGGAGTACAACGCGCCGATTCTTGAGCCGCTGGAGCTGTACGCCGCTAAAACCGGCGAGGAAATTGTCAACGAGCAAACCTACCAGTTTGAGGATCGTGGCGGCCGAAAAGTCGCGATACGTCCGGAAATGACGCCGAGCGTATCGCGCATGGTGGCTGCACGCCGTCAAGAGCTCGCTTATCCTATGCGCATGTACAACATCGGCAATCGTATGAGGTATGAGCGTCAACAACGCGGACGATTGCGAGAGTTTTGGCAGCTTGACGTCGACATATTTGGCGTTGATAGTAATGCTGCTGAGCTTGAAGCGATTCAGGTGGCTGACCAAGTGCTGCAGAGTTTTGGTGCCAAGCGCAAAATGTACACGATTAAAGTGAACAGTCGCGAGCTTATCGAAGATTTGCTGCTTGGTGTGCTGGAACTCAATGAAACACAAGCTCTGGCTGTCACCAAACTGGTCGATCGCCTGAACAAAATGGAGCGGAAGACTTTTGAAGCAGAACTGAGCAAGCTCTTCACGATTCAGCATCTGAAAGATGGCAAGTTAGAGCTACTCAAGGCATTTTTGTTCGAACAAGATTGGGCTAAAGCGCCGTATACACAGTTGAAGCCAGAGATAGTTGCTACGGTACAGGAACTGCTTGAATCGCTCACAAGCAGCGGTATTACTAATGTGGAATTTGACCCAACGTTGATGAGAGGTTTTGACTATTATACGGGTATCGTCTTTGAGGTGTTTGATAGCAATCCAGAGAATAATCGCTCAATGTTCGGCGGCGGCCGCTACAGTGGATTGGTGGGGTTATTTGGTGTTGAACCGATTGAAGCCGTTGGTTTTGCAATGGGCGATGTGACACTTGCGAACTTTTTAGAGAGCAATAAACTCATGCGTCCACTGCGGCCGGAAACTGAAGTTTACGTCATACTGATTGGTGACGTGTTCGAGGCTGCGCAACCGGTGATTGCCGACCTGCGTCAAATGGGTCTTAACGTTGCGGTTGATATAACCGGCAGAAAGCCCGACAAACAGATTAAAGCTGCCGCTAAAAAAGGCATTCGCTACGCGCTGTTTATTGGCGAAGAAGAGCTCAAGACTGGCAAGTACAAGCTGAAAGACCTGTTAGATGGAAAAGAAGAAGCCCACAGCCCACAACGCCTTGTGAGCATGATTCAGGACCATCGTTCCAATTAGGATTAAGACACTGATACAATAGTGCTTATGTCAGAAGCTACCACAATTGACCCAGGCGAGACAGATCAAAACCCCAGGCAGGCCATAAATGCCGACATTGAAGTAAAAGGTTTGCCATATGTAGTAACTGCTGAAGTGCCAGAAAAGCCGGGCCATTTTACGCTGCTTGTGAGTTTGCCAGAGGAAAAGTGGGCAGAGACGGCGTCGATTATTGGTAAGCAACGAGAAGATTCGGACTTTGACCGGTGGTATCGTAATAGTGTTCAGAATTTCGAGCTAGGTGATGGCAATGTAGGTTCTGTCTTTGTTAATGCGGCAGAAGCGGCGGACGGATTTCCTTCGATCTACGTGATGCGTATCCAGAGTAATACGAGTTATTTTCCCGAAGACAATCCGTACCAAAAGGCTAAGGGTGTCGGCAGCGCGACTCTTGATAGTTTGTGCGCCATCGCGGATGTGCGCGGTTGGCGAATTTACTTGGAACCGGTTGAGCGAGCTGAAACACCCTGGGGAATGGATCTTTATGGGTGGTATCAAGACCATGGATTTACCGATGAATTCGATTACCAAACGATGCATAGTTCGTCTGGCGGCATGATGCGCCCGCCGCAAGTACCTAATCCGACGGATCCAGTTGTGCAGCAGTTCGAAGATCGTTAGGCTGGAATTTTTCTTTTTTATCTGTTAGGATGGGTACCTATGCAAATTACACGTAAAGATATTTCAGATACAAAAGTCTCATTAACGGTGACCGCAGACAATACCATACTGGCACCAATCAAGGAACAAACACTGCAGCGGCTCAGTCAGAACGTTAAAGTGCCTGGCTTTCGCGAAGGCACAGCGCCGCTGGCGATGGTCGAGAAGCATGTCGACCAACAACTATTGCAAAGCCAATTTGTTGATGATGCCCTCAATCATCTGTACGCGAATGCGGCCAAGGGCGAAGGGCTGCGCCCGATTGCGCACCCGAATGTGACGCTCAAAAAGTTCGTGCCGTTTACGACACTGGAGTTTGAAGCAGAGGTTGAGATTCTAGGCACCGTTAAATTACCGGACTACAAAAAGATGCAAAAAACGGCCAAGAAAGCCGAAGTAACTACGAAGGACATCAACGGTGTTATTGATGACCTTAAAACCCGTATGGCCGAGAAAAAAGACGTTGAGCGAGCCGCTCAAGACGGCGATCAGGTCTGGATTGATTTTAAGGGCGTTGATGCTGCTGGCAAACCAGTCAACGGCGCTGAAGGTAAAGACTACCCGTTGCTTTTGGGTAGTAAGACATTTATCCCGGGGTTTGAAGAAAACCTCGTCGGTTTGAAGCCACAGGCAGAAAAGACGTTCACCCTGACGTTCCCGAAAGACTATGGCGTTAAGGCGCTGGCTGGTAATAAAGTGACGTTTACGGTAACGGTGACCAAAGTGCAAGAAGTGGTTGACCCCAAAGTCGACGACGCGTTTGCGGCTAAGCTCGGCCCGTTCAAGAGCGTGGAGGAGCTCAAAAAAGACATCAAAAAACAGTTGACGCTAGAAAAACAACGCCAGCTTGACCGCGAACTTGAAAACGAGATTGTCAAAGAGATCGCCGACAAGACCAAGATGAGCGTGCCGGAATCACTAGTCAGCGAGCAGGTCGAACACCTGCTGCGCGATATGAAGCAGAACCTGACCTACCGCGGCCAGACCTACAATGAATTTCTAGAATCTGAAGGCAAGACTGACGAAGCGTACCGTGCAGAGTTGCGCCCACAGGCCGAAACACGTGTCAAAACCGGGCTGGTGCTCGCCGAAGTTGCCTCTGAAGAAAAAATCGACGTCACCCCAGAAGAGCTGGAAATCCGCCTGCAAATCCTCAAAGGTCAGTACAAAGACCAGGCTATGCAAGGCGAGCTCGACAAACCAGAGGCCCGTCGTGAAATCGCCTCGCAGCTGATGAGCGACAAAACCCTGACAAAATTGAAAAGTACTATTGTAAAATCTTGACAAGTGTGCTATAATAAAGAGATATGAGTAAGCTCAGTGTACGAGAGTATAGAGACGCATTTGCTGGTGCAACCGCTCCAGTTGATGATTTGGATACGTTGAACGAATTTGATCGGCGTACTCATGAGATTTCCAGGCTATATCCTGCCCAACAGCACGAAATCGCTGCAACCGAAAGACTTGTTGACGAATACCCGCATCTAGTACGAGTTGGGCATCAGCTTCTGGGCATTATCTACCAGAACGGCCGGCTTGAACGATAACCGACGATAAATTAAAAGTAAATTAGCACTCTGGGTTGACGAGTGCTAATTTGTGGCCTATAGTGGTTGGCATGAACAGTAAACCTTACAGCTCAGTACTCGTACCAACCGTGATTGAAACCGACGGGCGCATGGAACGGGCCTTTGATATTTATTCGCGTCTGCTGAAAGACCGCATTATTTTCTTAGGCACCGATGTCAATGAGCACACCGCTAACCTAGTGATTGCCCAGATACTGTTTTTGGAAAGCGAAGACCCTAAAAAAGATATCAAACTGTACATCAACAGCCCGGGCGGGAGTGTCTATGACGCGTTGGCTATCTATGACACCATGCAGTACGTCAAATGTGATGTACAAACAGTCGGCATTGGTGTGCAAGCCAGCGCCGCAGCCTTCTTGTTGAGTTCTGGCACCAAAGGCAAACGATTCTTGTTGCCGCACGCCACGGTGATGATTCACCAGCCATCCAGCGGTACGCGCGGTAAGGTAACCGACCAGGAGATTGATCTTCGTGAATCTCTACGCGTGAAGAAGCTGCTCGAAGAAATCATGGCCAAAAACACCGGCCAAAAAGCTTCAAAAATCCACGAAGACATGGAGCGCGATAAGTGGCTGACAGCCGAAGAAGCCAAAAAATACGGCCTGGTTGACAAAGTTCTTGCGAAATAAGCTCATGGTTTGTTAATGGAGCGGTAGTATACTGAGCGAATGAGGCCTAAACAAAGGTTTGAGTACAAAGATCTGGGCGAATACAGCGATGCCGAGTTGCGGCAGGTTGCGCATGAAGTTTGCGCACACGTCAACGATGAAGATACCGAAAGGCTCCTGCGAGAACGCGGCAGGAAGGACACCATTATCCGCAACAGTGATCCTGAGGGCGCCTATGAGAACTTGCGCAGACTTTCTAATGCAGCGCAGCATGGAGAGGCTGGCGGCTATAAAGCCTTCGTCATTCATGACTTGCTGCAGCGAACACGCGGTATAGCGACGATTATGCCGGAATTACAGTTACGGCGACAAAAAGTGTGGCTACCAGCCGGGGTGGCGCGCCGCATACCAGTCTTGTCAGACGAGCTTCCAACGCAAGGACCAAATATTGCCGCCTGGCTTGATGCAGATGTGCGTGGTTCTCAGCCGTTGCGTGATGCCTACCGCTTTCTGCTCGATACAACTG
This sequence comes from uncultured Candidatus Saccharibacteria bacterium, assembly GCA_964602865.1. Lineage (GTDB taxonomy): Bacteria > Patescibacteriota > Saccharimonadia > Saccharimonadales > JAGQNJ01 > CAZRSX01. The sequence goes on along the minus strand of CAZRSX010000012.1, from coordinate 13,328 downwards.
AGGGCGAGGGTTGGACGATTGAACCAAACGCAAACCGTTCTATTCACCGCATCAATGCGATTAAAGCAGCTGGCATGCACGCCGTCGGGGGTTTTAATCGGTATGACGACTACGAGTCCGGCTTGTATGTTCCACCTCAGAGCCAGCTTCTCATTGCGTTACCAACTACACCAAGAGATATCGCATAACAAAAATTACGTTTGACATTTTGCGGCGCTCCCCTTAAACTAGTAAATAAGAAGTAGGGTAAGGGCATTGCTGTTGTTACGAAAAAATTGTAACGGATAACCCCTTAGAGATCTTCGCTCAGATCAATTAAATAACTATCAAGGGAGTTTTGCTGCCTATGGCAAAGACAGCTACGAAACCTGCGCAAACGAAGCGCACGTACTTTACAGACACAAACGATATTCTCGATCTACCGAATCTCGTCGATCACCAAAACAAATCATTCCAATGGTTTGTTGAAGAGGGCCTGGGCGAACTGCTGGCAGAAATCAGCCCTATTGATGACTACACCGGTACAAAGTTATCACTCAGCTTCAAAGATTACCGTTTTGAAGCGCCAAAAATTACTGAAGCCGAAGCTCGCGAAAATAACGTCAGCTTTGATGCGCCGCTGAAAGCAACCGTTGTACTGACTAATAAAGTAACCGGCGAGGTCAAGGAGCAAGAAATTTACCTGGGTGACTATCCGTGGATGACCACGCGAGGTACCTTTGTGATTAACGGCGCAGAACGTGTGGTGGTTAGCCAGCTGATCCGTTCGGCTGGCGTGTTCTTTACTGCCGACCAAGGTGCCAGCCGTAAGCAATACGGGGCCAAAGTTATTCCTGGTCGTGGTGCATGGCTTGAGTTTGAGACCGCTGCCAACGGTGCTATCTACGTCAAAATTGACCGCAAACGAAAGATTCCTGTCACCACACTGCTGCGAGCACTTGGCATGTCTGAGAACAATATCCGCGAGGGCTTTGCACATGTCAACCAAGGTGACACGGACTTTATCAATGCTACTCTCGAAAAAGATCCGGCTCGCGGTACTAACGACGCGTTGATTGAGGTCTACCGACGGCTCCGGCCCGGTGACCTGGCAACCGTTGACAACGCCCGTAGTCTGCTGGAGAACATGTTCTACAACTTCAAACGATTTGATTTCTCTCGAGTCGGCCGTTACAAAATCAACAAACGGCTTGATCTTGACGTACCAAACACGGCTGAGAACCGCGTGATGCGGCTCGAAGACCTGACAGCAATTATCGCCGAAATTATTCGACTCAACAATACACAGGAGCCTGCTGACGATATTGACAGCCTGGCCAATCGCCGTGTCAAACTGGTTGGCGAGCTGGTGCAGCGCCAGTTCCGCATCGGCCTGCTGCGCATGGAGCGCAATACCAAAGACCGTATGTCGATGAGCGAGATCGAAACCGTGACACCTGGTCAGCTGGTTAATGCTCGCCCAATTGTGGCTGCAGTGCGTGAGTTTTTTGCCAGCTCGCAGCTCAGCCAGTTCATGGATCATATCAATCCGTTATCTGAACTTGCCCACAAACGCCGCTTGAGCTCTATGGGGCCTGGTGGTCTTTCTCGTGAGCGCGCCGGTTTTGAAGTCCGTGACGCGCACGCAACCCACTATGGCCGTATCTGTGCGGTGGAGACACCAGAAGGCGCCAACATTGGTTTGGTGCTTAACCTCGCAGCCTACGCACGTATTAACGATTACGGCTTTATCGAAACACCATATATCAAAGTCAAAAACGCCGTCACTACAAAAGAGGCTGCTGGACACATTGCTGCCGTAGACCTACAAGACGAAAAAGGCAAAGTGATTGTTAAAGCCGGCAAGACGATTACTGCAGCCGACGCCAAGAAACTTGCCGCCCAAAAGCAGCAAGTCACCTGGCCGGTTCGTGCCCAAGTAACCAAACAAGTTGTCTATCTGGATGCTGCCGAAGAAGAGAAAGCAGTTATCGCCAGCTCAGGCGAAGCAGTTGATAAAAACGGTTACTTCGCGAGCGAGCGCGTCTCAGCACGTGCCTATCTGAAATCCGGTGAAGTTGACGCCAATGATGTCACGCACCTAGACGCCGCCAAGCGCCAAATTATTGGCTCCAGTGCCGGGCTGATTCCGTTCGTCGAAAAGAACTTTGTGTACCGAAGTTTGATGGGTAGTAACCAACAACGCCAGGCAGTGCCGCTTATCAGCCCTGAGTCGCCAATTGTCGGAACCGGTATGGAAGCCGATGTAGCCGAAAACACCGGACAGCTCATGAGCGCCATCGAAGATGGTGAAGTGCTGAGCGCCAATGCAGACGAAGTCGTTGTAAAGTACAAAAAAGCCGGCAAAGTTGTCTACAACCCCGAGCACTTTGTGCGCAGTAACGAAGGATCGTGTATTAACCAGAAAGTAGTCGTTAGTACTGGCGACAAGCTCAAAAAAGGCATGCCGATTATCGAAGGCATGTCAATTCAAGGCGGCGAACTCGCACTTGGTAAAGATCTCATTGCGGCTTTTATGCCATGGAATGGCTACAACTTTGAAGACGCGATTATTATTAGCCGCAAGCTTGTCGAGGACGACAGCTTAACCTCAGTCCATATTGTTGACTACATGACAGAGGTGCGCGAGACGAAACTCGGACCAGAAATCGTCACACGAGATATTCCGAACGTATCGGAAGAAGCCTTGCGTCACCTTGATGACGACGGGATTGTCCGTATTGGTGCCGAAGTGCATCCTGGCGACATCCTGGTTGGTAAAATTACGCCAAAAGGCGAACAAGAGCTCTCCAGCGAGGAGCGCTTGCTCCGCGCTATCTTCGGCGAGAAAGCCAAAGATGTCCGCGATACCTCACAACGCATGAGTAACGGCAAGCACGGCAAAGTCGTCGGCGTCAAAGTCTTTAGTCGTGAAAATGGCCACGAGCTGAAAGCCGGCGTGATTATGCAGATCCAGGTCTTCGTGGCCCAGATGCGGAAAATTGCCGTTGGTGACAAACTTGGTGGTCGTCACGGTAACAAGGGTGTTATCGCTCGTATTTTGCCAGTTGAAGACATGCCATTCATGGAAGACGGTACGCCAGTTGACATTCTGTTGAACCCCCTCGGTGTGCCGAGTCGTATGAACGTCGGACAGTTGTTTGAAACGCACCTTGGCATGGCAGCACGTGCTTTGGGCATGAAAGTCGCTAGTCCATCGTTTGACGGCGTGTCAATTAATAAGATCCAAGAACTATTAAAAGAAGCCGGTTTCCCAGAGGACGGCAAACAACAGCTGTATGACGGGCGCACTGGTGAACCATTCAGTGAAAAGACGACGGTCGGCAGCATGTATATGATCAAGCTGAACCACATGATCGTTGACAAGATTCATGCTCGCTCAACCGGTCCATACACTATGGTCACCCAGCAACCACTTGGCGGTAAAGCGCAAAACGGTGGTCAGCGCTTCGGTGAGATGGAAGTGTGGGCGCTGGAAGCGTACGGCGCAGCGTATACGCTCCAAGAAATGCTGACGCTCAAATCTGACGACGTCTACGGCCGTTCAAAAGCTTACGAGTCAATTATTAAGGGTACTCAGATTGTCGGACCAAAAGTTCCGGAAAGCTTCAACGTGCTCGTGAAAGAGCTGCAAGGTCTTGGCCTGAAGGTTGACTTGGTGGCCAAGGATCAAGAAATTGACGCCGAGGATGTCTTAGCTGAAAACATCAAAGACGAAGCTGAACACCCCTCTGAAATCGATGTTCCGGCACCGGCAGCTTCAGAAGTTGATGTAACAGCTGACGCTGCGCTGGATGAATTTGATGTCATAGAACTTGAAGATGGAATGGCGGCAGCTGCTACGACATCAGCAACCAATGACGATGACGACACTAATGACGATGACCAAACAGAAAAGGAGGCTGACAATGCGTAAACATTCAGGAGGACTTAATATCGCTGACTTTGATGCAGTACGTCTTGCCGTTGCCAATGCAGAAGACATTCTCGACTGGTCGTACGGCGAAGTCACAAAGCCCGAAACAATTAACTACCGAACCCAAAAGCCTGAACGCGACGGTCTATTCTGTGAGCGAATTTTCGGTCCAGTTAAAGACATTAATCCACACGACGCCAAATACAAAGGTGTGCGTTCGCGCGAGGCGGCAGTTGATAAAAACGGGGAAATTGTTACCAAATCGATTGTGCGTCGTGAGCGCATGGGCCATATCCACTTGGCAAGTCCAGTTGCGCACATCTGGTTCCTTCGCGGCACGCCATCGGCAGTCGGTCTGTTGCTTGGCATGACGGTCAAAAACCTTGAACGCATTGCATACTTTGCCAGCTATGTCGTGACCGGTGTTGATGCCGACAAGCGCGACAAGATTCGTACCGACAAAGAAGCCGAATTTGCAGCAGCCCAGGAGGCTATCAAGGCACGCTATGAAGCTGAAGGCAAAAAAGCAAGCGAAGCGCAGTCCAGCACCGAGTCAGTAAAAACTGAATCTAGTGCCGTGAAAGACGCTGACGTTAAATCCCTGGCTGAAGCACGCACCAAAGAACTTGAAGAGCTCGAAACAGAGTATGAAATTCTCAAAACGCAGCTCGACAGCCTTGAGAGATTCAACCTTATCAGTGAAACAGACTACCATAACCTACCGGATGACCTACAAGATGTCGTTACCGTTGGTATGGGTGGCAATGCGCTCAAACAGCTGCTTGACGAAGTCGAGCTTGACAAACTCATTGCCGACTTGACGGCAGAAGCTGAAGAGGCCAAAGGCCAGCGCAAGAAAAAAATCATGAAACGCCTTCGCTTGCTTGAGAGCATGGAGCGGGCAGGCATTCACCCAAGCTCTATGTGTGTCACCACACTGCCAGTTATCCCGCCGGATCTTCGGCCGATGGTGCAGCTGACTGGTGGCCGATTTGCAACCTCAGACATGAACGACTTGTATCGCCGTGTCATTAACCGTAATAACCGCTTGAAAAAACTCATTGAGCTGAACGCTCCAGAAGTTATTTGCCGCAACGAACAGCGTATGTTGCAAGAAGCAGTTGACGCACTCATTGATAACGGTAACGCCCGTTCGGGGCGCGCTGTGGCTGCAACCGGCCAGCGCCGCCGCCTGAAGTCTTTGAGCGACATGCTCAAAGGAAAGCAAGGTCGATTCCGCCAAAACTTGCTTGGTAAGCGCGTAGACTACTCAGGCCGTTCGGTGATTGTTGCTGGTCCGGAGCTCAAGATGTACCAGTGCGGTCTACCAAAGATGATGGCGCTGGAACTGTTCAAGCCATTTGTCATTGGTAATCTGATAGCAAACGAATACGCGCATAATATTCGCTCGGCGACACGTATGATCGAAGCCGGTGAGACTGCCGTTTGGGATGCGCTCGACGAAGTCATCAAAGACAAGTATGTATTGCTCAACCGCGCACCAAGTTTGCACCGCTTGAGTATCCAAGCTTTCCAGCCAATACTGATCGAAGGTAAGGCTATCCAGTTACACCCCCTGGTATGTAAAGGCTTCAACGCTGACTTTGACGGTGACCAGATGGCTGTGCATTTGCCGCTCAGCGACGCGGCTCAGGCCGAAGCCCGGGACATCATGGCAGCCAACAAGAACTTGCTCAAGCCAGCCGATGGTTCGCCAATCTTGCACATCGAACAAGACATCGTACTCGGCTGCTACTATTTGACCTATGAGCGTCTTGGCGTCAGCGATCAGGATAATGTCAAATCATATGCGTCACTTGCCGAGGCAATTATGGCGCTTGACGCCGGGGTTATCAGTCTGCAGACGTTTATTCGTGCACCATTCCGTGGCGAACCCCGAACGACAACACTTGGCCGGTTGTACTTCAACGAAATCTTCCCAGAAGATTTCCCGTTCCAAGACATCACCATGACGAAAAAACAACTGCAAAAAGTCATGGCGCTGGCCTACGAAAAGTATGGTCAGGATATCACAGCACGTATTGCCGATGACTTAAAAGATCTCGGGTTCGAATATGCTACCAAGTCTGGACTGTCGCTCGGCATGTCTGACTTTAGCGACATTCCATCATTGAATAGCCTGCTTGATGAAGGTGAGAAAAAAGCAACGGAAATTTCCGAGCAGTACGACCAAGGCTTCATTACCGACGACGAACGATATCGGCTCACGGTAGACACATGGATGAGTGTCGATGCGAACGTGCAAAGCGTGTTGAGCGAACAGTTTGCCAAAGAGGACAGCTCAATGGCTATCGCAGTCGTATCTGGCGCGCGTGGTAACATCGGCCAGGTGAAGACAGCTGTCGGTATGCTGGGTGTGACTATGGACACCACCGGCCGCGCGATTGAGCTGCCGATCAAATCCGGCTATAAAGCAGGCTTGAGTCCACTAGAGTACTTTACCTCGACACGTGGTACGCGTAAGACAATGATCGATACGGCGCTTAAAACCGCCGACTCGGGCTACTTGACGCGACGGCTTGTTGACGTCAGCCAAGACGTCTTTACTGATGACCAGCAAGCCGCAGATCCAGGGTTTGCTATTTACCGAAGCGATTCTGAAGAAATAGGCGTCAGCTATGGTTCGCGGCTTGAGGGTCGATTTACCGCACAAGACGTTACAGGGCACGTGAAGAAGGGCGAACTCATTACCCGTACCGTTGCTGAAGCAATTGACGCTGACGAGAGTATCGATGGTGTCAGGATAATGAGTGTCTTAAGTTGTAGCAGCCCTCGTGGCGTATCACGCAAGAGTTACGGTATTGACCCAGCAACTGGCGAGCTCATCGCTCCGCACTACCCAATCGGTGTTATTGCGGCGCAGAGTATCGGTGAGCCGGGTACGCAGTTGACCCTCCGTTCGTACCACGGTGGTGGTTCGGCTTCTGCCGACGACATCACGCAAGGTTTGCCGCGCGTCGAGGAACTATTTGAAGTACGGACGCCAAAAGGTCAGGCTTTCTTGAGCGAAATCGCAGGCCAAGTCAAAACTTGGGAAGATGGCGACCACTATGTCGTGCAAATTACATCAGACGACGCAGAGAAGGTTCTCCTTAATCTTGAGGGTCGTACGGCTCGGATTGCTGACAAGGCAGAAATCACGGTCGGCGACGTACTTGCAAGCGGCGAAAACGACAGCAACCCGTTGGTTGCGCCAATTGCCGGCAAAGCCCACGTTACCAAGAAAACTATCACCATCACACCGACAAACGAAGCAGTCGCGAAGTATGAGATTCCAGGCTTCAAGCAGTTGGTTGTCAAAGACGGCGATACAGTTGTTGCCGGTCAGCGACTGACGAACGGTTCGATTAACCTCCATGAGCTGATGCGCTTGCAAGGCATTGAGGCGACGCAACGCTACATCATGAATGAGATTTTGCGTATTTTTGCCAGCCAAGGCCAGAATATCGCCGACAAGCACCTTGAAGTGATTGTGCGTCAGATGTTCTCGCGCGTGCAGATCGAAGACGCTGGCGACAGTGAGTTCGTCACCGGCGACGTGGTCAGCAAGATTGACGTCCTTGACACCAACCAAGAGCTCATCAAAGCTGACAAGAAGCCGATCGAGTACAATCAATTACTGCTTGGTATTACCAAAGCCAGCCTCTCGACAGAGTCGTTCCTGAGTGCAGCCAGCTTCCAGGACACCACGCGTGTCTTAATCGCTGCAGCTACCAGCGGCAAGGTGGATCACCTCCGCGGCCTCAAAGAAAACGTTATCTTGGGCCGCATGATTCCGGTTGGTACCGGCTATCAAGCCTATGAAAAAAATGACGCCCCTGTTGACTCAGAGGAAGAAAGTTGATAGGATAGGTCTTCGTATATGCCAACCATTAACCAGTTAGTCAGAAAACCGCGTGCAAAGGTGACCAAGAAATCAAAGTCACCGGCCTTGCATCGCGTGGTCAATAACCTTGACACTACCAACTATGAGAAGCCATCGCCATTTAAGCGTGGGGTTTGTGTCAAGGTAACCACCAAAACGCCAAAGAAGCCGAACTCAGCGCTTCGTAAAGTAGCTCGTGTGCGTTTGCAAAACGGCCACGAAGTTTGGGCCTACATTGGCGGCGAGGGCCACAACTTGCAAGAGCACGCTGTGGTACTCATCCGCGGTGGCCGTGTCAAAGACCTTCCGGGTGTACGCTACCACATCGTACGCGGTAGCCTTGACCTTCAGGGTGTCCAAGACCGCAAACAAGGCCGATCCAAATATGGAACAAAGAAGGCGAGCAAGTAAATGAGCTACATCGAGATTGCAGAGTCTAGCACCAAAATTTATCCCGTAGTAGCTTCAAAGAAGCTTACTACCGGGAAGGCAGGCAAGTAATGAGACAAGAAACAACATTTGATGGCCCCAAGTGTCCTGCAACGCACCAACCTTGCACGGTCTTTACTAACGGACTTGCTGGATTTACCACACTTGAACCTACAGAACTACGAGAGCAAAATCTGGGAGAGCGTTGCTTGCAGGGCTTTAAAGATGCGAAGTCAGACGGGGCACTTGAAGTACCCGTGTGTGGGCTTGAATATATGCGACAGTCATACAACGCCGCCAAGAAAGGTGGTGATGCGTAATGCCACGTAAGAAGACCAAAGAACTAACCAGAGATATTCAACCAGACCGCCTGTATAACAGCGTGCCGGTACAGCGACTCATCAACCGCGTGATGCGCGATGGTAAGAAGCAAGTCGCTGAGCGCCTTGTATATGGCGGCATGCAAAAAGCTGCTGACAAGCTCAAGGTAAAGAACCCGCTTGAAGTGTTTGAGCAGGCGATGAATAACATTCGCCCATCTGTTGAGACCCGTTCACGTCGTGTTGGTGGTGCAAACTACCAGATTCCATTTGAAGTTAAAGGCCAGCGCCAAAACCACCTGACCACTATGTGGTTTGTCGAAGCTGCTCGCGCCAAAAAAGGCATGAGCATGGAAGACCGCATCGCAGCCGAGCTTATGGACGCCTACAACAACACCGGAACTGCAGTTAAGAAGCGCGAAGATACGCACAAGATGGCGGAAGCCAATAGAGCCTTCGCCCACTTCGCGAGATAATAAAATGCCAGACACAGCGGAACAATTTATTGAAAGCCATGATCAATGCGACGGTTGTGTTGTTGTAGAGTCGTTACTAGCACTGCCAGAGCCACTGGTAATGACCGAGGAACAGGGTCATCGATTACAAGAGTTTTTTGATCAGTGCCCTGGCCGCAATAGAGGTATTACTGGATTTTTCAAGACCCTTGGTATACAGATACGAGAAAGCTTAACCAACGGCGGTCCGGTCTACGATATGGATACTGGTGTAGAGCGAAAAGGTACTACTTACATCCAACCAGGGGATTGCGGAACACCAATACGTAATCTTGTAGAAATAGAACAGCTAAGAACGCGAGGGTTTGAAAAATAATGGCAGATAAAAAAGTAACAGATTTAAAAGACTATCGAAACATTGGCATTATCGCGCATATTGATGCCGGTAAAACCACAACTACTGAAGGTATTTTGTATCGTACGGGACTTAAGCACAAAATCGGTGCAGTTCACGAAGGCGAAACTACTACTGACTGGATGGAACAAGAGCGCGAGCGGGGCATTACGATTACCTCTGCTGCGGTGACTTGCTTCTGGAACGGTCACAAAATTAATATCATTGATACACCAGGTCACATCGACTTTACTGCCGAAGTTGAACGTTCACTTCGTGTGCTTGATGGTGCTGTCTGTGTCTTTGACGGTAAAATGGGTGTTGAGAGCCAATCTGAGACCGTCTGGCGCCAGGCTGACAAGTACGGCACGCCGCGCATCTGCTTTATCAACAAGATCAACCAAACCGGCGGTGACTTCAAGAAATCGCTTGATTCTATCCATGGACGGCTTGCCAAGCACGCTTTTCCGATCCACCTACCAATTGGCTTCGAACAATCTATCAACGGCGTAATCGACCTTATCACTATGAAGGCCTACACCTACAAAGAATTCACCGATCACGAGCTCATCGAAGGCGACGTGCCTGAGGACATGCTTGAGGAAGCCAAGCGCTATCGCAGCCTGCTGATTGAAAACGCTGTTGCTGAAGACGAAGCAATCCTAGAGAAATACTTCGAAGTTGGTGAAGAAGGTTTGTCCGAAGACGAAATCCGCCAAGCTATCCGTACCGCAACTTTGACGGGTAAATTCTTCCCGGTAACTGGCGGTGATGGCCGTGGTGTTATCGTTGAAAAAGTACTTGATGCTGTGAACGACTTTTTGCCAAGCCCGCTCGATCGTGGCTCGGTCTGGGGTACGCACCCTAAATCTGGTGATGAAATCGAGCGCAAACCCGATGAATCCGAACCAATGGCTGCACTAGCCTTTAAAGTTGCGACCGACCCATTTGTCGGTAAGCTCTGCTTTATTCGTGTTTACTCAGGCAGATTAACTGCTGGTAGCTACGTGTACAATAGCTCAACCGGAGAAAAAGAGCGTATCGGCCGATTGGTACGTATGCACGGTGATAAACGCGAAGACATCGAGTCTATCGGTGCCGGTGACATCGCCGCTGTTGTAGGCCTTAAAGCGACAACAACCGGCAATACATTGTGTGACCAGAACAACACTATCGTGCTCGAGAGCATCGACTTTCCAGAACCTCCAGTAAGCATCGCTATTGAGCCAAAGACCAAAGCCGACCAAGAAAAGATGAGTATTGCACTGCAACGTTTGGCCGAAGAAGACCCGACCTTCCGTGTGCATGTTGATCACGAAACCGGTCAGACGATTATCTCTGGCATGGGTGAGCTGCACCTCGAGATTTTGGTTGATCGTATGAAGCGCGAATTCTCAGTCGAAGCAAACATCGGCCAACCGCAAGTTGCATACCGTGAAACGATTCGCAAAGACGGCGTTGAAGTTCAAGGTAAATTCATCCGCCAATCTGGTGGCCGCGGTCAGTACGGTGACGTATGGCTCCGATTGAGCCAGAACGAGCCGGGCAAAGGCTTCGAGTTCATTAACTCTATCAAGGGTGGCGTCGTTCCAAGTGAATACATCAAACCTGTCCAACAAGGTATCGTCGAAGCTATGGCTAGCGGTGTTTTGGCGGGCTACCCAGTCGTTGATATCAAGGCTGAACTGTACGACGGTAGCTACCACGATGTGGACTCCAGTGAAATGGCCTTTAAGGTCGCCGGTTCTATGGCGCTCCAAGAAGGCGTCAAGAAGGCAAACCCAGTGCTTATGGAGCCAATCATGAAAGTGGTTGTGGTTACTCCGGAAGAGTTCATGGGCGATGTCATTGGCGACCTTAACTCCAAGCGTGGCCGTATTGAATCAATGGAAGATCTTGCCGGTGGTATCAAGGAAATCACTGCCTTTGTCCCCTTGGGTGAAATGTTTGGCTACACAACTAACCTCCGTTCAAGCACGCAAGGTCGCGCCAGCTCCAGCATGGAGCTTGATCACTTTGCCGATGTGCCGCCGCACGTTGCCGAAGCCATCATTGCTAAAAATAGCAAATAGAGGTAATGCACAGATGTCTCGTCTCGAAGGATTTTCAGATGAGCTTCACTATCACGCGCAGCGTTTTGTTGACGCGTATGATGCGCTCGCCCTCGAAAAGCATCGCCACAAGACTGCGATGGAAGAGCGACTCCAACGCTACGAGGCTATGGATATGCCAATGTTCCTGACGCCAACGACAATTGAACTTGGTGTCAGGGTGATTGCTTCAGCGATTGGCACAACTGCTCTCAGGACACATCCCTATCTGAGGATGGCTTGGCACCGGTATCACATGGCGCAAGAGTTAACACCGCCAAATCACGATATTGACTATACAGCCGCCAATTTCCTCGTCGATGGTTACTACGAGGCAGGTTTGCTGGTCGTTGGCAAAACCGAATAAACTGCTCATGCTTGCATGTTGAGTTTTCAAAGTGCATAGTCTTTTGTCATAAAAGCAAGGAGGAACTATGAGCCTAGATGCAGAGCGAGAGGTGGCACCAACTGTTAACTTTTGTCCACGCAAAATTGAAAGGTTTGAACGCCCGTCTCCACCTGGTGAGTTTGACGAGCCGGGAAACAGCACTGCAAGACTAGCATGGACGGAAGACCCAGATGCCGTTATGTGCTTCCCAGATTGTCCCGGTCCAGATGTTGTCAAACGGACGAATTTACTGGCATGGCTACTCTTTGGCAGAACTAAGGAAATATGTCCAGTGCCCGTGTCAGTTCATAATCAGCGTTCAAATCAACCGGATGTATAAAAAAGAGCGTTTTCTCTTTACAAACCCCTAGAGATTCGCTACTATACTTTGGTAACTCACGTGAGTCATTGCTCGCGTATGCAATAAGATAAGTAAAATAGGAGCTATAAATACAATGGCAGATTTTGACCGAAGCAAACCGCACGTGAACGTAGGTACTATGGGCCACGTTGACCACGGCAAAACAACACTAACGGCAGCAATTACGCACGTACTTGCCAAAAAACTTCCAAGTGACGTTAACAAGCCCGTTAACTACGACGAAATCGACAAAGCACCAGAAGAAAAGCAACGCGGTATTACTATCGCAACATCTCACCAAGAGTACGAAAGCGAAAAACGCCACTACGCGCACGTTGACATGCCAGGACACGCTGACTACGTCAAGAACATGATTACCGGTGCTGCACAGGTTGAC
>CAZRSX010000012.1:0-682 GCA_964602865.1 uncultured Candidatus Saccharibacteria bacterium | reverse complement strand
GTGGTATCTGCCGCTGACGGTCCGATGCCTCAGACTCGCGAACACGTCTTGCTGGCCAAGCAAGTGGGCGTGCCAGCAATTATTGTCTTTATGAACAAGATGGACCTTGCAGACCCAGAGCTCGTCGAGCTTGTAGAGATGGATATCCGCGAACTGCTTGGCAAATACGAATTCGACGAAGACGCACCAATCATCAAGGGTTCTGCTACCAAAGCACTCGAAGGCTCAGCATCTGACGAAGATGCAATCATGGAACTGGTTGCTAAGATGGACGAGTACGTCAAAGAGCCAACTCGTGATCTTGACAAACCATTCTTGATGGCTATCGAAGATGTCTTTTCTATCAAGGGTCGTGGTACGGTTGCAACCGGTCGTATCGAGCAAGGTATCGTCAAGATCAACGACGAAGTTGAAATCGTGGGTATCAAAGACACTCAAAAATCTGTTGTCACTGGTATCGAAGCATTCAAGAAGAACCTTGACCAAGGTCAAGCTGGCGACAACGCTGGTATTTTGCTCCGCGGTATTGAGCGTGACGACATTGAGCGTGGTCAGGTGCTTGCTCGTCCTGGTACGATTACCCCACACACTGAATTTGATGCAGAAGTATACGTTCTGACCAAAGAAGAGGGTGGTCGTCACACGCCGTTCTTCAAGGGCTACAAGCCACAGTTCTACTTCC
>CAZRSX010000011.1:0-25576 GCA_964602865.1 uncultured Candidatus Saccharibacteria bacterium | reverse complement strand
CCTCAAAAGTGGTAAAATTAGCCACGCCTATCTTTTTACCACTTTTGAGGGCATTTTTGAGCGTCGTGGTGATATGTTCTTGTCCCACCACCTCATCGAAGCTTCTCGATCGATATTTTCTGTATAACGCCTGTCCCATACCACTAGATTATAGAGTAGAGAAACAAGAATATAGAATGTGAAAATTACACTTGCCTACAGTTTTTGTGATTTTTCTATAATCTAGATTCTAACTTCTATCTTCTTGTTCTACAATGCAGCTTCGAGTGCGGCCCACTCGGCGTTGTCATCGTCTGCTGGTACGTCAATACTGACTTGATCGCCAGGTTTGGCTTTGAAGTAGGTAACACTGGCAAGTAGTACGCGGTAGCGTTTCTTGCCTACGTCTACAAAATAGTGACCATTTTCCATGATAAGTGCGCCGACTTTCTGCTGGCGAGCCACCGGGCCGATTTGCTTGTACATAAATGCACCATCGTCACCAATGGTGAGTTTGAGGATGTCGCCCTGCACCAGTTTTGATTTGCTGGCGTAGTTTGCCGGTACGGGATAAGTCTTGCCGTCCGAACCGACCATGTTTTGGCCGTCAAAAACGCCTTCGATAACTTTGCCGGCAATATCTTCGCTGGGCACGACTGGTGCGCTGGCATCATCGCCAATTAAGCTTACGAGCAATTCTTTTGCCGCAGCAAGACTCGTTTCAGCTTCCTGAATGAGTGATCGAAGTCGTTTGATTTGTTTGTCTGGTACGTCTGCCATCTCTTTATCCCACGATGTTTGTTTCCAAATATATACTCATGATTAAAACTACCACGAGTGAGAAAAAAAGTCAAAGATGCAAGCCCAAACCTGTGGATAAATTACGTACTGGACTGCAAGCTATCCATTTCTTTCACGTACCAGTCCGGCAATGTCGCGATGCCATAGTAGGGGTTGTGATCCCCAGATACGTGGGCTGACAGTGGGTCACCAATACCGTAATGCCAAATCTCGTTTGGATTAACGTGTAACCCCGCGATTTTTGTCATGGCATGATATAAAATTCTACGTCCTTGTACTACTTCACTGCGTTCTGGGGCTACCTCAGCCTGCTCTGGTGAGTTTTTAATGTCGCTTTGACTTTCAGTCAGGTGGTAGCCCTCGTGGAAATCTGGATAGGCGGTTCCTTGTACGGTGCCTGCCGTGTGTCCACGATCAAATGCCTCTCCTGTCTCGAGATTAATCAGTGCCACGTCCACAGCAGCTCCAGTTAGATGGGGCGTGGGGGTAATCTTTGAGTTTGGTTTGGCCACATAACGGGGTAGTTCTGCTGATAACTCTTCATCAGTTATGTCCGGGTGGACTCTACGTATAACTGTGGGCCATGCGACCTCGAAAGCGAATTTTTGAACTTCGTATGGACGAAGCGCATCGTCAATGCGCAGGTGTGCTGGTGCGCCAAGAAGCTCTCTGACTTCTTGCTCAGTCCGCAAGTACTGTTCGGCTCGAACAAGTCGACGTGCAACGTCAAGCCTTACGAGCGGTGCATCAGGAACGCCTGGCAGAATTTCCCCTGTCATTTGGTTTGGCTTTGAGTAGTAGCTGCTCGCGTCATCAAAGCCAAACTCTGATTCCCTTGGGTCGACTAGGGAATCGTTGTGCAATGGGTGTGTAGTGTCAATCTGGTAGCGTGTATCGTAGCCAGCTTTTGTTGAGCGTAACTCAGTATAGTTTGGAATGACCTCAATCATAAGTAAAGTATAACATAAAACAGAACAAAAATAAAACCACCCGGATAATTCTAGGTGGTTTTACTTCGCCAATCCAGGTATAGGATTACGCGAGTTCGACAGTTGCGCCTGCCTCTTCGAGGGCTTTTTTGGCGTTTTCTGCGTCTTCTTTGCTGGCTTTTTCAAGCACTGGCTTTGGTGCGCCGTCAACAACTGCTTTGGCTTCACCAAGACCAAGCCCAGTGATGTCTTTTACAGCTTTGATGACTGCAACTTTCTGTGCACCAGCGTCTTTGAGCACAACGTCAAATTCGCTCTTCTCTTCACCGCCGGCAGCTTCGCCATCACCACCAGCTGCAGGAGCAGCGGCAACTGCAACAGCTGCTGCAGCAGGCTCAATGCCATATTCCTCTTTGAGGATGTTTGATAGTTCGTTTACTTGCAGAACGCTCAAACCAACGAGTTGTTCTGCGAATTTCTTTAGATCTGTAGCCATGTGAATTTCTCCTTTGTCGAAATTATAGGGTTTAGAGCTAAGGGCTAGGTCTTTAAATTACTTTGCTCTCTTCTCTTTTCCCTGTTATTGTGCTTTTGCTGCAACTGCATCAAGCAGTGCGTGCAGGTTACCGCTCAGACCGCCCATAACGTTGTTAACGGGGGCGTTCAGCGTATTGATGATACCAGCGATAAGCTGGGTCTTGCTTGGCAAGGTCGCGAGTGCTTTGACTTCGTCGGCACTCATGAATTGACCGTCTGCGCTAATAGCGCCAACAAATTGGATGCTCGGTGCATGTTTTGCAAATTTTGCGAGCACCTGGGCAGGTGCAACTTCGTCCTCGCTGTTAAAAGCGTAGAGGAGTTGGCCGCTCAGCGCGCTTGTGTCAGCGTCTTTGAGGCTGTCAGATGTCTCAACAGCCTTTTTGACCAGGCGGTTCTTGACAACTTTGACAACCGTACCGCTGTCACGAGCTTCTCGCCGGAGCTGCTGCAGCTCCTTCACGCCCGTGCCATCGTAACGAGCAGCAACAGTCAATTTTGAACTTGCAAGCAATTGGTTTACTTCATCAACGACTTGTTGTTTCTTGTCTTTTGTTAAAGCCATTCAAACTCCTTTCACTCGTTGATAGTCAACAGTATACAGCTGACAGCGGACAGTTGCTGAACTGTAAACTGTGTACTGTAATCTGAAAACTAAGCTTTATCGACCAGATTTTTAATGTTCTTGGCCAAAGAAAAAGTCTTTGGTTGTTTTGACCAAAGACTGAAACATACGAACAAACAAAAATTTGGCTTCTCGTACCTCGGTAGCAGATTAAGTCGTGGTTACGAAAACGTGCGACAGCTACGGTCTTTGGTAAATAACAGATTCATTGTAGCAGATTTTCAGTATGCTCGCAAGATTTTTTTGGTACATGTTTTTTAACCGAGCATTTCCGAAACGGCATGGTCGGCGGGCTCAAAACTATTGGTATGAGCTTTCAAAAGTTGTTCTAACTGTTCTTTGTTGGGCTGCTCAAAGCCAATTAACACTCTGCCGACATCGCCAGCACTGCCGCCGTAGTGGAACATACTGATATTCCACTGGTCACCGAGTGCTTCTAAGAGTTCGAGCAGTGCTCCAGGCCGGTCAGCGAACTCCAAAGCATAAAATGCCTCCTGATCAATATCGGGCAAGTAACCGTTTGTTTGAAAACCATGTTCTCGCACCAGTTCATTGCGGCTAAGATCCGCGTACGCATACTGATGCTTTTGCAGACTGCTAAAAATCTTGTGCCTGTCTTCTTCGCTGACAACAGATAAGCCAATGGAAATATTGGCCACATCCTGGGTATTCCTGCGGTACATAAATTGCGTGATGTTGTGGCCGTTTATGACCTCGCGACACAGCTCAAGGAGTGCTCCGGGCCGTTCATTCAGCTCGATTTTAAGCAGCGCGTTATGACTACTTGCTCGCTCGGCTCGCTCCAGGACGTGTAGCAGGCGGCTATTATCTATGTTGGCGCCAGAGCAAATAACCGCGGCGGTACTGTCCTTTGGCATGCCATGTGTCTGTGCATATTGCAACAGGCCGGCAATGCCGAGCGCGCCGGCTGTTTCCAGGCTGGATTTTTTCTCCTGCACAAAGCTGGCCAGGGCTTGGCATAATTCGTCTTCGCTCACGGCTATTACTGCGTCGGCCTGCTTGGCCGCTTCATAGGTACGCTTCCCGACTTGCTTAACAGCGACACCGTCAGCAAAAATTCCCACATTATCCAAAACCACTCGTTCGTCGGCTGCAAGCGATCGGCACATGGCATTGCTTGCTTTGGGTTCGACGCCAACGACGGTAACATCGGGGCGAACCGTTGTAACATAGTTCACAATGCCGGCCAGCAATCCGCCGCCGCCAACCGGAACAAATATATGCGTGACATCCGGGTTTTGTTCAAGAATCTCCAGCGCGATCACGCCCTGTCCGGCAATAACCTCCGGATCGTCAAATGGATGAATGTAGGTGGCGCCCGATTCTTCCTGCAACTCCAGGCTGTGGCGGTAGGCTTCATCAAAATCATCTCCGTGCAACACAACATGTGCACCCCACGAACGCACCGCCTCGACTTTGCTACTCGCCGTCGTTTTAGACATGACAATAGTCGCCTGCATGTCCAGTTCCTGTGCGCTCATGGCGACGCCTTGGGCATGATTGCCGGCACTGGCGGCGATAACTCCTCGTGCACGCTGCTCTTCATCAAGCTGAGCCATGCGGTTGTATGCCCCGCGTTGCTTAAACGAGTGTACGCGTGTTTGGTCTTCACGCTTGTACAGGACGCGTATGCCTAACTGACACGAAAGACGATCAGAGAGCTCTAACGGGGTTGGCTCCATAATCTGTTGTAACCGTTCGGCCGCAGCGACCGTGGTCTCGACGATCTCCTGGCGAATCCGTGCTTCATCGGCAAGAATCTCCTGCTGTATGTGCGGAAATCCTTCAAAGTCGCTGTGCGGATCGCCAGGGGTCATAAATCTCAGGCGTTCGTGATTTGTTATATCGTTCATATCAGTACTCCTTTTTTATCAAAAACTCTATCAAAAAACCCCCGCTTCTCGCGGGGTTTTGACGGTTCGTTGGTAAATAAACACTAAGCCCGCGGGTGGGGTTTCACAATAATAAGGCTCACCATTGATTGCTTAGTCATGGTTGCAAATTATACTGCAGGCGTTTGTGTTGTCAAGCGCATAGTGTTTGAACCCAAAACCCTATCCCCACGGCACTGACGAGTCACAAAATGTGCTTTTTTATATAGCAGATTTTGCGCTTCCGAGGTGCCTTAGGTGATAGGGTTTTGGGTTCAAGTGAAAAGGCACTAAAATACTTCTACAGCTCTACCCAGACCGCGCTCAAGCACGATGGCGCCTACTTTTTCGTGCGTCTGATCAGGCACGATATGAGGGTTTTCCTGGATAACTTGCGCCAACGCAATAACCGCCATGTCGTTTGGGTCGACTACGTCTTCTGGCTTATGGAAAAAATCCACAAGTTCTTCCCAGTAGCCGGTGTCTCCTGCTCGCATTTGAGCTGCGCTGATACCTTCGGGGGTGCATGGAAATAATTCTGTCGTGTTCATGTGTTAAAAATCCTCTCCTTCATAAAAAACAGATCAGGCGTTGAAGCCTGATTCACTCTTTTTGGGCTGCGCTGTTAGCGTTTCTAACGCTCAGGCTTCAACAAAACTGAAGCACAGCCCGTGAAGGCCGAGGAGGAGTTGCAACTGCTTCAGTATGAACCCTGTCATATAAAGCAATCATACCATACTCAGGGCTGTTGACAAGGACGTATGGTAGGTGTACATTATCTGCTTGTGAGTACACATTATTCAATCATTACCAAGCCTATGCACTGCCGAGCCCTCGGTTTTGTGCTCGTGGTGCAGTAATTTGGTTGGAACCGTGTACTAAACAATAAATCAAGCACAGCAAATCGGTTTCCAACCAACAAGGGAGCCGATTTTTATTTGTGCAAGGAGACACCATGAAAACAATCGAGAGAATAGTAGAGCCAAGAGCACAAACTTCGTTTGACCATACGCGTCAGCGGCTTGCAAATCTTTGGTTTACACCTGGTGTTCCAGACGAAGCAGTCACTGGTGCGCTCGTTGACTACTTCAATGGCATCTATGACGAACGCTGGCAAGAGTCGTTTGCTTGCCGTGATGCTGGAGTTGTTGCTGTAGGTATACACAGTGAGCTTGAGACGATTGCCGCATTTCACCGTAACCGCGTAGAGTATCCCCCGACTCTCGGAGAGACACGCAGTGTGTTTATGAATTATATGACCGATGACTATGCTAAAGAGCTTTGTATGATGGGTTATTCGGCCAAGCAACGTGCTGTGACCATGACAATCATGCATGGTCTCGACAAAATGCTATAGCATGCAACGGTGTGAAAAGAGAGTAAAATTATGGATTGGAAACATTATGGCAATAACCGAAACAGAACAAGGGCTCCCGGGCGGTGAACACGAGAACACCAGGCAATTGATATTGCAACGGATTGCTGACGGTGGCTACAGAGTTGACTTGGATCCCGATAATGTTGAATCAGGATGCATGGTTGTTGGTGGAATTTTGGATATCCTAGGTGCTAAGAGAAGCGACGTGACGGTCTACATGTCGCCAACAGCGGCTACCTTTAGACCTAGATTTGACCACTAGCGTCCTCGTCCATCTGCTGAAGTTTAAACTGGGTGTATTTTTCGGCTGCGAGGCGAGTAAGTTCTTCGTCCTCACCTTGATTGACGAACTTCATAGCTGCCGCTGTTAACGGATGGACTTCGGCGATTTTTTCATACATCTGCTGAGCTAGTTTACGATAGCCGGGGTGGCCCTGTGGACTGGTGCGCAGTTCAATAAAATGAAAGGCCTCACGAGCATTCATGGTGACCTTCCAGCGCATGCGATGGCCGAGCAATGTGGCATACTGGGCTTCAAGCTGATAGCCGGCGGCCTGCAGGCTGCTATACAGCTCCAGGCTGATGTCAAAACACTGCTCAAACATATCGGCCAAGCCAGCTTCCTCGACCAGTTTCGGCACTTCATAGCCGTAGCGCGGTGTCAAAAACTGCCACTCAAGATCATCGACCATTCTGTGTCGTTGTAAATCACGAAAAATACCATAATCACAGACCAGATCAAAACTGTAGTGGGCTTTTTCGAGTGCTCGTCCCGGGCGATGGCGCCGATTCAAGCGTTCACCCATGTAGGCGTGAAACACTGTTTCTTTTTGGGTATATGGCCATGTTTGGGTCGTGCTTTGAATTTCTCCAAGCGGTAGTGTGCTGTGTTCATAGAGCATATCTGGTACCAGCTCTAGTTCACTCTTGGGCCAATAGCTCGATAGCTTTACGGGGGTAGTTTCAGGGCTATGACTATCTGGTAAATATTCTTTCGCTAGTTTTTGAATTCCCGCATAGGTGTTGGCGCGGTAAGCTATTGTCGCGCCGCCCCGATCCGGCTTATCGGCGCGCTCCAAGAACGTCGGGATGACTTTGCGAGCTTCGTCTAGGAGTTTCTGTCCAGTTTCGCGAGCTTCGGGCAGTTCATCGCTCAGTAGGTGCATGATAAGACTCTCCAGGGCTTGCCCTGATGCGTAGATGCCGACGGTTGCTTTGGTGGCCACTGGCAGTACCGGACGAATCGCATCACAGGCCTGAGCTCTTGTAGCGCCCTTCCAGGCCATATCGCGTTCTTTTTCCGGTGTGTTTGACCTTGCCTGCACGTAAGCAGTTAGTTTATGGACCATTTTAGAGTACAAGTCGAATAGTTGGTCCATTTTTTTAACGTACAGTTGTTGGGTCAAAGCATCGAAATGCTCCGGCACGACATATTTGTAGGCTCCGTGTTTGTCTTTTTGATCAAAATAAATATAGCGCGTCGATTGTTCCAGGTACGAGGCCAGTCGACCCCACTCTAACTTCTTTGTCAGCAGGTTTGAGGCTTCTTCGACGACGACATGCTGTCCGACAAGCTGCTGAACGGAATCATCGCCGTAGGCGGTAATGACGCGCTGGAGTAAGGTTTCGTCTTTGCCCAAACTCTTGGCAAACTCATCCAGAATCGTAATGCGCATATCGTCACCACGACGGCTTAATCGCGCCATGGCTGCCGCTGCCGTAATAGCCGTCAGCTTTTCACCAGTGAAGGCGTACACGTTGCTCTTGGTGTTGGTAATTGCATCATGTAAAAATTGCTCGCCAGCTTCGGTCATTTCAAAAACACTGTGCTCGTTTTTGCGTACGTACTCGACGTCGATGTCTTCTGTGGCTTGCGGTTCGGCTTTTGTTGGCAACATTGGTTCTACCTTCTCCCATATCATTTTTGCAATTGTATCAATATCAAGCAGCTGCCCGCTCCGTACACAGTCGATTCGCTCAAAATCTCTTGGAAACAGCTGACACAAGTCGTCGTATACTTCAACGGAGCGCCGTAAATGAGAGAGATCTGCTTCGTGTAAGTCACGCTTTTTGTCGGTGTAGTCGCGTTGTGTTTTCTGGTCGACGAGCAGTTGAGCCGTTTCTGCCGGCACGCGCAGTACAAAACTTTTGTCCGGACGCGGAATACCAAGCATCTGAAACTCTAAGTTATCTAGCCAGATAAAATACCCGCGGCGCTCTTCCGGGTGGCTAAACTTTGTACCCTGGTGTGCCATATTGGAGCCGGTGAAACGATTGGCAAGTACTACCTTGCCATCGCTCAGAGCTTGTCGTATCTCTGGAGCCGCTTCGTAACGATCAAGCGCATAAAATAGCGACCCGGTGTATGGCCCGACCTGTTCGGCTGTGCCATAGTTGCCATTCAAGTACTCTTTTACGAAGTGGGCTGAGGGCTTGTTATAGCGAGGGAAGTCAAAGCTTGCAACGTCATAACCCTGTTTTTCTAGAGATGCCTGAAGTCGCTCAAACTGCGTGCCTTTGCCCGAACCGTCGGTACCTTCAATAACGATAAAAACGCCATTTCGCTTCTCTTGCCCACCCGTTGCATTTGTAGCAATGGGTTCACTAATCACCACGTAGCCCCTTTATTTTTACGGGCATGTTACGCTTGTCCTTATAGGCACGTGGTAACATAAGCTCAGGTTTCCAGTTTCTAATAAGCTCCTTGAGGTTGGTGCCGGCTTGATATTTACCACTGAAGCCGCCGTGACGGCCTTCGCCATAATTACCTTCAACTTCGCCTGTCTCATGAAACACAATCTGAGCAATACGCTCACCAACTGGCAGTAACATGATTTCTTTCTCGTTCAGGTTATAAATTTCAAGTGTGAGGCGGTTAATGTAGCCTGGATCAATCCAGCCGGCATCAAAGCAGACCGCAATACCGTTCCGGCCCCAGCTCGAACGTGATTTTACTTCACACGCGCCCGGCGGCTTAATACCAAAGAATTCGTGGGTATGTGCAAGAATCCGCTCCCCTGGGCGCACTGGAATTACCGGGTGACTAGCTGGTATTCCCTTGAGGGGCTTTACACCATTCTCCTCGCACCATGTCTTATGCGGCACGGCCTTGAGCGCTCCTTCAAAATAACGGGCGACGTCTGTTTCGTTAAATGGATTGTATACCGGGTGGTCTTTCGAGCGTTCGGTGCGGTAGTAGTAATAACCAAGTGTCACATCAAGGCTGGCATGGCTGACATGCTTTCTGTTGAACGGCTCACAAACAATATGGCCGTTTTTGATTGCATCTCGAATTTGTATGTTGCTGTAAACTGACACCTCGTCCCTCTCTTTTTGTAGTATCTATTGTACGAAAAACAGAGATACTTTCACAAGCCCCGTAGTAGACTTTTGCACGTTTTACAACAAAATTATGCAGTAACCGAGACCCCGGTGCGTGCAGAAGCTCACTTCAGGGCAAATTTTCGGCTACTGATGCAGTAGGGGGCTCAGTTTTTGCTGTATTGA
Organism: uncultured Candidatus Saccharibacteria bacterium; assembly: GCA_964602865.1. Taxonomy (GTDB): domain Bacteria; phylum Patescibacteriota; class Saccharimonadia; order Saccharimonadales; family JAGQNJ01; genus CAZRSX01. Next base: position 15,928 of record CAZRSX010000011.1, on the reverse strand, counting down.
TTTTTGAATCTCGTCAATAGAGCCACTGGCATCGATTTCATCAATAAGCTGTGTATAGTCCGGTATTGCTGCGATATGGCGAAGGGCAGCTTCATAGCCTGCCCGGACGCGGTTATGAAAGCCCGAACCGCGTTTTTCGAAGTAATCAAGCGGTTTATCGGTTCGGGCTTTACGACGCTCGTCGAGTACGTCTTGCGGAGCGTTCAAGTACACAAGCTTATCAAGTTGCCACTCGCCAACCAACAATTCGGTTGCCGCAAAACCGGGCTTATGGTCAGAAAGTTCATCGCCAAATACGTTGTAAGCCACCATTGTCAACGGGCTGCGATCCACTAAGCATACGTCGCCGCGTTGTTTGTGTGCTTTCAGTACCTGCGCAAGATCAGTTCCCATGGCCAGCGATATGTACAAATCGGTACCTGCCGCTCGCGGCGTGTCCGATAGCGATACCTCACGCAGCAACTTACTCAAAGGGGTGCCTCCCGAAAAACGAGTGATATGCACGTTCTTCCCTTTTGCTTTTAGGTAGGCTGCGACAAGCTCTATTTGCGTTGTTTTGCCGACCCCATCTGGCCCATCAAATGCAATGACTAGACCAGCCCGTATTTGTTCCATACTAACTATTATAGCCTAGAATTCGTTCGGGTTGACCTTGATACTTGGGCCCATGCTGGTCGTTAAGTAGAGACTCTTCACGTACGTACCCTTAACACTCGCTGGCTTTGCACTGCGTAGTGCTCCGAGCAGTGTCTGAACATTTGTCAGGATATCTGCAGCAGCAAAACTCACTTTACCAACACCAACGTGTACAATTCCGGCACTATCAACACGGTATTCGATTTTACCAGCCTTGGCCTCTTTGACCGCCTTGACGACGTCAGTTGTTACGGTACCGCTCTTTGGATTTGGCATCAGGCCTTTTGGCCCTAAAATTCGGGCATACTTACCAAGTTTGGCCATCACCATAGGAGTTGCAATCAAGACGTCAAAATTAATGTCTTCCTTGTCGAGCTGCTGCAAGAACTCGTCACTACCAGCAACATCAGCACCAGCTGTCTGGGCTTTCTTGACATCATCAGCGTCAGCAAAGACGGCTACACGGACCGATTTACCGGTGCCGGCTGGCAGACTCACCGTGCCGCGAATGTTTTGGTCGGCATGTTTTGGATCGACGCCGAGGCTCACATGGAGCTCTACGGTGGCGTCAAATTTCGTCGTGCTAGTTTTTTGCGCTAGTTCAACGGCTTCTTTTAAGCTATGTTCTTTACCTTTTTCAATCAACGTTGCGGCGTCTTTGAACTTTTTGCCGCGTCGCTCCAGGCGACTGCGAGTTGACGGAATAACCTTCTTTGGTTTCTCGGCAGCTTGAATATCGCCGGATTCTTTTCGTGCTTCTTTCTCAGCTTTTTCTTCGGCCTCAGCAATTGCCTTGGCGCTTCGTTTGCCAGCTTTGGCAACTGTCTCTTTTGGCTCAGCAGGCTGTTCTTGTGGCACATCCGCAGCACTCAATGCCGCTTCGATTTCTTTAATGGTACTCTTCTCGCTTACATCAAGCTTTAGCTTCTTCGCTTGCTCTAGTAATTCTGCTTTTTTTGCCATTGTATGACTCCTTTCGTGGTAGTAACGGTCGCCACGGCGACCTCCCACTGAAAATTAATTATCTAAAATTCTTCCCATTCTGACGGATCTAAAGTTCGCGCTCGTTCCAGTATCTCATCGCCCGTAGCTTCTAAAAGATCTGCGTTAGCTCGGTTTTGTTCCGCACGCTCATACCAAGTTTCTGCCTCGCCGTACAGAAACCTGGCGTGATGGTCTTCTGGCTTTGCTGGTGTCTCAAATTCGCCATGCATAGTTATTACTCAATCTCCACGCCCATCGAACGGGCAGTACCAGCAACCATTTTCTTCACAGCTGGAATATCATCAGTGTTCATGTCTTTTGCTTTGGCTTCGGCAATCTCTGTTAATTGCGTGTCGGACAATTTCTTATCGACTTTTTCACTGTTCGGCTTCCCAGAGCCTTTTTGAATACCTAGCTTTGCTCGGATAAGGTCGTCTGTTGGCTCACTCACCACACGAAAATCCATACTACGGTCGTCGTAGATGGTAATATGTGCTGTGACTATGCCCTTCATCTCACGGGTCTGTTCGTTAAATGGAGTCACAAAGTCCATCATATTGACCCCGTACTGACCAAGCGTTGAACCAACGGGCGGCCCTGCGCTGGCTTTACCAGCCGGTATTTTCATCTTGAGGCTTGCGGTTGCCTTCTTTTTGTCTGCCATTAGTTTTTCTCCTTAAATGCATTATGACCATGAAGCATGTGGTCAACGTGCGTAACTCAAAGAGTATACTACACTTCACCTCTGTTGTCTACAGCTAGAATATAGAAAACCTAGATTGTAGAATTTAGATTTTCTGGCTACACCCGGGTACAAAGCTCAGCTTGATGCTTAGGCGCGCACTGGAGCACCGTGACTACAACCAGTGCGACGGTATCCAGTTCTATCGATGTATGTGGCGTCTAGGTCGTGTTTGGCAATTACTAGTGCGTTGAAGGCAAGTTGTTCTTCTTGAGAAAGTGGTTGCCACCCCTCAGTTTCGCCTTCAAACATCGGGAATCGAGTTTTGCGGATTTCTTCCAGACGAACATCAAGTAGTTCACCTATGCCTATCAAGCTAGCTCGTGGAATTTCTAGGTCAGGTAGCTGTGAGGCTATATCCCTACCCATTGCCTGATACGCGCCCCAAAAGATTTGCTCATCAGTAAAAGCGGGGATCTCGCCTGTAGCTGACATACTTTTCTCCTTGTTATCTACTCTGCGATACTACTACACTCAACCCCTGTTGTCTAGTAAACGATAGTGATTTCAGATTGGACTAGGTCACACAAGAAAGAATAGGTCTGAGCATATTCCAGCTGATCTACGGTATTGGGGTTTGACGCTTTATCAAAACAGACCTGGGTTGCTACATCAAAAAGTGCCGAGTCATTCTCGAGAAGCGCTTCTTGCCCCAATGCCCTAAGCAAGTAAGGCTCCGTGTATGTATGGAGCAGTAGTGACTCAAGCTGTTCAGGCGAAATATCTTTGACCCGCTCGATAATTCCTAGCGACATCTCTTAAACTCGTTTTACTTGGAGGCTGTCGAGTTCAACAGGAGTTTCGCGGCCAAACATGTTGACCAAAACTTTAAGCTTGCCTTTTTGTTCATCGATTTCATTGATGGTGCCGTCAAAGCCTTTGAACGGCCCGTCAGTGATATTCACGACTTCGCCTTCCTTGTAGTCGATTTTATGTTTTGGCTCGGCGCGACCCATGCGTTTCATGATTTTCTCAATTTCATCGTCAGACACCGGTGACGGTTCGGTGCCTGTGCCCACAAAGCCGGTGACGTTCGGCGTGTTACGCACGATGTACCAGGCGTCTTCGGTCAGTTTCATCTGCACCAAAACATATCCCTGGAAAATACGCTTTTCAACGACTTTTCGTTTACCGTTTTTGACTTCAATCATCTTTTCTTTGGGTACGAGCACCTGAAAGATTTTGTCTTTCATGTCGAGACTGTCGGCGCGCTGACGGATACTCTCAGCAACTTTCTCTTCGTAGCCGCTGTAGGTATGAATGGCGTACCATTGCTTTGATGAATCGTAACGTTTGCTCATCCTGTTAGACCTCGCTTTGTCTTTGAATATTATGTTGCTGTTGCAGTACAATGATGATTTCCATATTACTCCTCTTCTGGGTGTCTTTTTGTGGTCTAGCGGGACTCATGATAACTCCTATAAAATGATGAATCTCAATAACTTGTCTAGTCCGTAATCCACCACGGTGATAAACATACCGAATACAAACGCAAAGGTGATGACTGCCATCGTCAACTTGGTTGTTTCCTTGCGGTTCGGCCAGGTAACTTGCTTAACTTCTTGCCAACTGGCACGGAGATAATTCAAAAGTAATACTTTTGATAGAAACCGGCCAATGGCACGCATGGGGCGAGTGCGGAAAGGCGCCAGCAAAAAATTAAAGGGTTTCATGGCTCGCGTGACACCCTTTTTGGCAACTTTCACTGGTTTTGCGGCGGTGCTGGCGGTTTTACGCAACCGGCGCGGCTGCGCGGCCTTTTCGCGCTGTTTGGCGCTGGCTTCGCGGAAGCTTTCTGGCTTTTTGGCTGGTTTCTTCTTTTCGGCCACGTGTTTCTCCAATTAAAAACACCTACGATGAGTAGGCGCAACATGTCAATAGTACTGAGTTTTATCAGAGAAGTCAACCTGGAAAATCATAACGCTTTTGCAGGAAGCAGCGATACGCGTTCAGGATATCCAGCTACTCCAGGTTTGGAGTAAAAACTTTAAAGGTCGAACCCTTGTTGAGTTCGCTTTCGACTTCTATTTCAGCATGTAGCAAGCGTGCGAGTTTCATGGTGACGTACAAGCCCAGCCCGGTGCCATTGTTTTGGCGAGTACGAAAATCTTCAGATCGAAAGAACTTATCGAAGACTCGTTCTTTGTCGGCCTTGCTCAACCCAATGCCCGTATCTGAGACGAAAAACTGTACACCGTTTTCGCTTGCAGCTGCGCCAAGTGTAACGGAGCCGGTCTCAGTGTACTTAATCGAGTTTGTAATAAAGTTCTGCAAAACTTCGCGCACATACAGCTTGCTTGATTTGAGCAACTCTAGTTTCGGGTCAAGGTCTAATTTTAGCTCAAGCTTCTTTGCATCGGCTTGCGGCTTGTAGGTGGCCTGCAGGTCGGTCAGCAGTTCATGGACGTTGATGGCTTCGATTTCAACCGCCAATTTACCGCGTTCTGCCCGCGATAACGTAGACAAATCGTTAATCATGCCGCTGAGGAATAGGATTTGCTCATGAGCAAGTCGCAATGCCTCTGTAATCTTAGCGTTGTCGCCGCCTTTTTCGGCAATCAGCTGGGCGTTGCTGACGTTGCCTTCGGCAATTGCAATCGGTGTGCGCAGTTCATGACTGACGACACTAATGAACTCGTCGCGTTCTTCTTCCAATGACTTCTCGCGCGTAATGTCGCGCAGCAACACCACGTAACCTTTGTCGCCAGACTTACCAAAACCAAGATGTACCGGTGCGATACTCATGTAGAGGTTGATAGTACTTTTGTCAGGATATTCTAGGCGGTAGTCTCGGTAAAATGTCGGTGTTACAGCCGTTTGCACGAGTTCAGCAATAGCAACGCGTTGGTTGTTTTTGTCTATCACGTTCATGGTGCTTGATAGGTATTTGCCGGTCATCGAACCATTGACGTCCAGAATGTTCAGTGCGGCGCCGTTATAAATAACAATTCTTTGCTTTTCATCCAGCGCAATGACACCATCACCCATACTGTTGATAAGGCTGGTTAGGCGTTGGTGCTCAAGTGATTCGCTCTTTGTCTTCGGTAATAACCGGGTCAGACGTGCATCCATGCCAGCTATTATGGCACACTTCTTATGCTATGACACGGTGATATGCGGTTGATATTGCCGTGTTTGTGTACGACGCTGTTTGTAGTCAGGCAAACATTGCTCCACGAGCGCCCAGAATGCCTTGCTGTGGTTGTGGTGAACGGTATGGGCAAGTTCGTGCACAATAACATAGTCGATCAGTGGCCACGGCAACTGCACCAAGTAGATATTGAAGACAAGATTGCCGCTGTGATCACAGCTACCCCAGCGTGATTTGAGCTTTTTGAAAGTGATAGTTCCGTGCTGCAGATTATGCTCTAACGCCAAATCTTGTACGCGAGATGGTATGTGCTGTTTAGACTCTTTGAGCAGCACTCGCTCTGCTGCAGTTCTGATACGGTCTTGAACGTCGGCAGAAGCTATATCTTGTGCGTTTGGCAGTGTTACGACCAATTTGCCTTCAACAAGCCGCGTTCGTAGTGTCTTCCCTGCTTGGACATTAATTTGATGGTCTTTGCCTAAGTACGTACCGTCGACAAACAGATTCGGTTGTGTGCGGTGCGTCATAATCCATCGTTTGCGGCTTGTCAGAAATCGTTCCGCGGCTGCATACGAGAACCAATACGGCAGGGTCACTTTCACCTCGCCGCCTCTGATATGAATACGCACCGACCGGGTTCCTTTGCGCTTTTGGAATGTCACGTCACCAAGGTCTGCGACGTGGCGTTTTTGGATTGCCATATTAGCGAATATTGATGTTTCTGCGCGTCATGTCGACCCGGCCCGATGGCACGAGGTTGATAAGTCCAGGTTTTACGACATGTTTTGAAACGTCCTCAGCTGTGACGAGGTTATAATCAAAGAGTTTTTTCAGTATTGCGCTCAGCTGCATTTGCCAGGAGTGCTTGCCGCTTAAGACCATGTAGTCCTCTGTCGCCTGTGGGTGCTGCATACTAGTGGTGTAGTCGTCAAAGCTCGTGCGGTCAAAGGGTCGCGAGAACTTGTCGTCTGATTTTCGCTTATCACGGCCAACGATTCGTGCAAAGGCACTTTCGGCATCAATCTGAAACCATACGAGCAGTGATTTTGCGCGACGCTTCTTTGCCAGCTCTCGCAAGCGGCGTCGCAGACCGGTCTTGTCGGCATTGGTGTCGAATACCACGCTGACGCCCGCTGCTAAAAATTCTTCAGCCATGTATTCCATCAGATGCTGTACAATCGTGTTTTCGGCCTTGTCGTATCGGGGTTTTTCAAATAGCTCACCGCGTATACGGTCACTGCTGACGTGTGCCGCTTGCAGGGTATCGCAAAGTTTACGCGCAAAATACGTCTTGCCAGAACCCGGGAATCCGTAGAGCATGATAAAAACTGGTTTTTTGAGCTGAATCTTCGACATCACACCTATTGTATACCAGATTGACTAACCTATACAAAAGCGGTTTAACCAGATGACAAAATTACAGAAATAGCGTATGATTGTCTCTGTTGGCGGTAGAGGGGCATAGTACAACGGCTAGTATGAGGGTCTCCAAAACCCTAGATCGTGGTTCGATTCCACGTGCCCCTGCCATGAAAAGTGAGTTACCTTTTGGTAGCTCATTTTTCATGAGAGCTCGCTAGATTTGAAACACGATCGCAGCTGCTGACAAGCAGATGCAAGATCGTGGTTCGCATACTGTCAAATCCTTGATTTGTACAGTATCTAGCCGATGGTATAACTAGAATAGTTATACCATCGAGGCGTCGGACACGTGCCCCTGCCAAACTAAAATGGTCTGCCGAAGGTAGGCCTTTTTAGTTTGCTAGAGACATGAGAACCACACCGCTCGGAGAGCGTGGTTTGATAATGGAAGGCACGCGCAGATGCTTGCATCGAGCATGACTGAACATTATATCCAGATATTCCACGTGCCCCTGCCCCATAGAACTTTCAGTAAGTTTCAGTACGGTAGAGAACGGTTCGCACGAGTATAAAACGAGCCGTTTTGCCTTTCATTTGGAAGTTCGATAGTACGAGCCAGATTACTTTACGGCTCTAGGATGACTAGCATCCGCCTATTCTAAAAACGAAGCGAATACCACTGTGTTGTGGCTGTATCTTTGGATGAGCGGGTTGAAGGAGCCGCCACAGGTGATAAGTCGCAGTCCTGCGTGGTTAATATTGCTGTAGACCTCGTCAGTAGGAAAACTGTCTTGCGCAAAGTTTTGCACCGCGGTTACCTTAAACTGTGCTGTTTTGCCGTCCGCACGCCTAACATAAATTATTTGCCCGAGCTGTATCTCACGCAAGCGAAAAAAGACTCCCGGGCCTCTGATATTATCGACATGCCCGGCTATGACGGCAGGTCCAATTTCGCCTGGCGCTGGCCCTAAATGATACCATCCGGCAACCAGATAATTAGCTGGCACCTCTAAGGTGCCGTCTGCGTTTTGGCCTATTTTTTCAACTTGAGCGTCCAGCCCTATTGATGGTATCTGCAAACTGACCGCCTCTGAGCGAGAAAGATATTTTTTTGGCGCAGGTTTTGGTGGTTTGATTTGTTGCGACTGAGAAGGAGCCGTGATAGTTTTTGGCTGTGCCGATACAAAAGTCTGTAGACCGAAGTACACCGCGCCGACAAAGCAGACCAAGATAATAGCCACCGTCAGTATCGTTCGACGTTTATTAGATAAAGCCCCAGTAGCTTGCTTGGATGGTTGCCTGCCCTTAGTTTTGTGACGGGTTTTTGTCTTTGTAGCCCGAGATCTGGAGAGCTTAATGGCTATTGCCAAATTGGTCTTGCGGGTGACGCGCAGATTAACGGTTAATTTCCGGGTGCGTGAGACTTTTTTGGCAGACGAAGACGGCAACCGCTTTTTAGCTGGTTGCCGTTTCCTCTTTGTACTTGGCTTTGTCGTATGTTTAGCCATAGTTTAATCTAAGAATGAATCTAAAGACTAGTTTTGCGTAGTCTTGCAATACCGTAGACCAAACCAGTAAGCGATCCGACAAATGCCATAAATGACGCTACGATAGCACCGCCACCAGCATTAACTCCGCCGACAGGTACTTCTGCTACTTGCTGCTCAACTGATGCTTCTGCCTGCTCTTGTTCAGCTACAGGGCAGTCCTCAGCGAGGTTCACAACAGTAGTTTCTACAGGCACCCATCCTTGGTTGTACTGCCATGTTGCCGGCGTTACATTATCTCGGTTTCCTGAGAAGTAATATACTTCTACGCCCTCAGAATCCACAGCCCGTTCGTGAACGACGCCTGGAAGAAGGTCAACCACATTGTCTTCAGGAACGAAAACAGTGTTATTTGCGGGTTTAGTTCCGCTACCAACATAGAACGAACGTAACCAATCACCTCGTGGCATATTTTGGCTTATGCCTAAAGTAATGCTATCGCAGGTAACTTCTACGACGGCTTTGTTGTTATTTTGGTCAAACTCTGCTGCTGACATGTCTATCGCTGACACGGTACCGCCAGATAGTCCTACTGTAGCTACAACAGCCACGACTACGGGTACTATTAGTTTTTTGTACATATGTCTACTTCTCCCTCTTACTTTAGTAAGTAAATAATTATGATATTTGCCCACTCTGTAATTGCAAATTGTAGGACTACTTTTTCTTGAAGTCAAGTATATTGTATAAAGGTTATGCTTTGGTTATGTTGTCATCTGCATTCATTACATCTTTTACATGAATCTCATTGGTTAGCGACACTACATATACGCAAGTCAATACCTGTAGCTTGTTTTTATAACTAATCTATAGAAAATCCCGGCTCCTAACTAAGAGCCGGGATTTTGATTCGTGTGAGATGTAACTAAAAGTTACCGAAGTCCGAGTTTTGCGGTGCAGGCAGGCCATTGCCCCCAACCGCTACGAGCTTGAAGCATCTGACCGCGCTTAATCTGCTCTGCCTTGCTGTTCTGGTGCGGATAGCCAGCACCACCGACTGAACGCCAGGTTGGCAGACTAAACTGCAGCCCACCGTAGTAGCCATTGCCGGTGTTGATTGACCAGTTGCCGCCTGATTCACAGGCTGCTAGCTTATCCCAGACACTGCCGCCAACTACCTTTGCTGGTTTTGTAGTTGCGACTGGTGCTGTTTTGTAGGCTTTGTAGACTGGTTGGGTCGCCGCTGGTGTGGCCGATTGCTGCACTTGCTTGACTACTGTTTCCAGCGGTCGCTCTTTTAGTTCCTCATTATCGTTTGGCACACGTAGCTCGTCGCCAGGATAGATGAGATCAGGGTTTTTCACCTGCTTGTTCGCGTAGTACAGCCGTTGATAGGTTGTCTTTTCACGCTTTGCTATTTTGCTCAGGCTGTCGCCCGAGCGTACTGTGATGTACTTCTTTTCAGAGCTTTGCTCTGATTGTTGTTCTTGCTCGGTTTGCGTTTCTGCGTAAACCTGTGGGCTGCCAACAGCAAATACTACTGCGGCCAAGAATAGGCCCACTATAATTGCGACTAATCGCATAGTTGTCCTCCTTATTACTCAGCACAGACGCATCGGCTAGCCTGTCAATCAACAAAGTTGATTGCTCTGCTATCCTCTTTGCGCTACTTATGATTTTCTTTTCCGATGCTCCTTCTCCGTACTGCCTGTACGCGTCAGTCCGCTTCTCAAACAGAAATCACAATTAGCACTACAGTGCGTTGTTCTGATACCCCTAAATGTACCCTTTGTTTTTCGCTTTTTGTTTTGTTAGTCGAAAACTTATTTAATGTTTCTTGTCGAAACCGGGCATTTTGGGTCGTTCTTTACAATCTGTGCTTTTCCACCTCACAAGCAAAAAAGACACAAAGTCCATCTTATCGTGTATAAACTATATGTCAATAGTGCTTGTGCATATCACAACACCGCTATATGTTGAGTCTGCTGATACCGCAGACTTCTTGGTGCCGCCGATATTTGGCAAAATCTGACATACGTTAGAGCACATTCGTACTTACTTGAGATATCTTTTATTGTTTCTGTGGGCGACCTTCTTTCCACTGAACAGCCTCAAAGAACGGTGCAAAGAGATCATCTTCAAGCGGAACATTGACTTGCGCGAGTTCCCGGTGATTGGGATTGCGGGCTTGAAATTGCACAGACGGCACGTCCTCAATGATTGCGAGCGGGGTTTGTTCGGAACCTTCACCCATGACCAAAACTGCGGCGGCGGCAAGTCCACCAGCCACGTTTGAACGGGAAACTTTAAAGGTTCGTCCATAAATATCTTTTTTGCCAACGTAGTCATTGTTGGCCATAAACCCACTATGGGCAATTGCTATGCCGTAGGTGCCCCAGCGCAGCGGCGAACAAGTGCTGTCAGCTATAATGACCCCGGCGTGTTTAATAGCGAATCGCTTGCACAGATATGCCCGAATTAAGTTCGCAGTAGCCTGTGCATCACCGGGCCACAACACAAAGTCAGCATCAATATTTGATTGGTCTATACCGGCCGAGGCGATTAAGGTGTTATTTTTGATAGAAAAACAGATGCCATACTTGCTGTGAATTTGGGGCAAGTATAAATCTGCTTCTTGCTCGACAAGCTTGTCACGTTCAATACGCTTGCTATGTATTACCCGACCCTCACACAGCGCTACTATCTTTGACGTTACCGTTAGAACTTGTTTTTCTTTAAAAGTCACGATGAATTTATCAAGAATTTTTATCAAATCGTCATGGCTATGGACTTTTGCCGTTTTGATTGGGGTTACTTTCATAAAAACACTCCTTGATTACAATAAAAAACTGCCCGTTTCGGGCAGCGTCACTACAAACTAGAACTACCCGAGCTACACCGAAACAGCTTTGATGAAGCTAGAGCAAGTAAAAAGGTGCTTGTTGTGAATCATGACTATTTCTTCTTTTTGACTTCGTTACGACCCAAGCTTTTCTTGGTTTCGGTAAAAACCACGTGTTTGCGCAGCTTTGGGTCATACTTGCGAAGCGTCAACTTATCAGGAGTATTCATAGTGTTTTTCCGCGTGTAGTAGTTGCGGTTACCTGATTCTTCAGACACTAAGCCAATAACTTTTCGTTTGGTGTTCTTTGCCATATCAGGTAGAGCTTAACAGATTAGAACTATTTTTACAAGTGTTATTGGAGCCGTCGTCGGGATTTGAACCCGAGACCCCTTCCTTACCATGGAAGTGCTCTACCACTGAGCTACGACGGCCTAACAGAGGTTGATTATATCAAATGCTGCTGCGTAAATCGAGCTTGGCCTATTTTTTATTTACTGAAACCTGTGCCGGGAGGTTTTTAGAAAACATTATAGAGAGTATCAGTGCAGCAAAGATAACAAACAACCCCTGGCGTAGGGCCTCTATCTGCGAGTCCTGATAGAGCTGTGCGACTTTGTCGGCGGTTGCTTGACTTCCGCCGCGATCAACAACAGCTTTTTGTGCTTGATCTTTCGAGACAATATCTATACCGCCCTCTGCCTGAGATACAATGGCGGCTTTGGCGTCTTGTGTTAAGTCTGGACTTTTGGTTACTGCAGACGTAAAACCAGAAGCAAGCAATAGCATAAAGACCGATCCGACAATAGCGGTGCCGAAAGATGAGCCAAGATTCTGGTAGGTTCCCTGTAGTCCGCCGACTTCAGCAGTGTCTTTGTCGCTCACAGCTGTCATATTTACATTACCAAGCTGCGAAGCGAGCAGGCCAAAACCAGCGCCTACTACAAACATGCCCACCCAAAACAAAGCGCCCTTTAGTTCAGGCTGCAACGAGCCAAGTACCAGCAATATCCCAAGAGCCATAGACAACTGGCCAAGACGAGCGATATGGCGAGCAGATTTGACCAGTGTAAGCTTGGAGCCAATAGCGGAAAATAGTACCAGCCCAATAGACAGTGGCACGAGCTTGAGTCCGGTTTCAAGGGCGTCGTAGCCAAGAATCGTCTGCAGGTATACCGGCACGACAAAAAATAGAGCCGCAATAGCAAAGTATTGACTCAGTAATGTCGCAAGGCCGCTGCGCAAAACAGGTATCGACAATAGTGAAGGTTTGAGTAAAGGATTCTTCTTTGCTTTCTCCAGTTTCTTTTGACGCAGCCAAAATGCCCACAGCACCATGACCCCAGCAAGCATAAGATATGCCACCAAGGATATTCCGAACGGTGCTATAAGATTGCCGTCAATAACCGGCTTGCTGGTGGGCTGTATCCATCCCCATGTTTTACTCTGCAAAGCACCAAATACCAGCATGGACATACCGGTTGCCACAAGGACAGCGCTTGGCATATCGATAACAGTCTTTTTTGTTACTTTTTCGTCAAAAATTCTATTAGCAAATAGCAGTATAACGACTATGATTATAGTTTCACACGCAAAAACGTAGCGCCAGGATAGGTAGGCTGTTACGAAACCGCCGATAATTGGCCCGACTGCCGCTGCCAGACCGGTAACTGCCCCTAAGATCGAGAAAGCCACAATACGGTCTTTGCCTCTGTAATTTAGAGCTGCCAGCGAGGCAATCGCCGGAATAACCAAGATAGCACCAAGGCCTTCAATGACCGACCAACCCACAAGCAGCACCGGAAGCGTTGGTGCTAGCGCGGTTGTCAGCGACCCGACTCCATACACCACTGATCCTATCTTAAACGCCCTCAGCCTGCCCCACTTGTCACCTAGTTTTCCGCCTAAAAGCATGAAAGCGGCCATAGTCAACGCGTACAGTGTTATGGCGGCCTGCATGCCTGAGATGGTGGTGTTAAGATCTGCGGCGACTGTCGATATGGAGACGTTCATCACGGTGCTGTCCAGAATCATTACAAACTGGGCGACAGCAAGAATAAGAATAACGATCCACTTTTTCATAGTACAAGTGTATCAGCAAATTATAAAAAGTGCTCTCATGAATCGTTATAAGCGTATTTCTTTGGCGCGCCAATATTATTGCAAGGCAGATGTTAGCCGAGCGACACTATCAAGTAACTTTTGGATGGTGCTCCTCTGATTCCATGTCTTCAGGTCGACTTTTGCACTTCGGGCAAGATCACGCCGCTGAACCTTCTTAAGGTCGTTTGCCACGGATTCATCGTACGTTATAAGCGTGCTCTCAAGATCCAGCTCGAATGAGCGAATATCAAGATTGCTCGAACCTATTACGGCGATATCATCGTCAATCGTAATGTGTTTTGAGTGGAGCAAGATCGGTGCCTTATATAGATATAGCTTCACTCCGGCTTCAATTAACTGAGTGTAGTACGAGCGTTGCGCATGGCCAACCATCAGCTGATCCATAGCTTCAGAATTGATCACTATTACCTCCACACCTCGTTTAGCAGCTGCAATAATCGCCTCAAGCATGCCTTCGCTCGGGATAAGGTAAGGGTTGGTTATGAAAATTCGTTTTCGGGCCGTATTAAACAGAAAAGTAAACACAGCAGCGTTATTCTGGTGCTCATACGAAGGGCCGCTCGGCAATATCTGAGCATGTACCTGTCCGGTTTCTTTGGGTAGTGGCCTAAACTTTGGGTTAATTAGCTTCGTTAGCATCTCCCCTGATTCCGCGTACCAGTCGCCAGCAAAAACAGCGTTACAATGTCGAACAATGGGTCCGCTGAGCTTTGCAACCAATTCATCATAATAAATATCGTCTCTGCGGTGGTAGGTACGGTCTATGAGGTTCTGCGAACCAATGTAACCTACTGTATCGTCAATAACCACAATCTTGCGATGGTTGCGTAGGTCCGGTCGGTTATAGAGACTTGGCTTGAGCTTTATCGGCAGCATGAAGTGCCACTCCACCCCGATTGATGTCAGTAAGCGCTTCATTTCCTTGCGTCTTGGGTAACGCCGGTAGCCCATGCCATCAATTAAGAAACGTACAACCACCCCTCGTTTGACCGCATCTTCTAATGCGTTGAATAGCGGCTGGGTGGTTTTATCGAGTGCTACAATGAAATATTCGAGATGTACGAACTCTTTTGCTTGTCTGATCTCTTTTACAATATCTGTGATAGCCTCATCGTACTCCGGCAAAATTGTAACCGAGTTGCCGCCGCGAACCGGTAGCTTACCGAGCGCCTCGCTGAGCGCTGCAATTGGTTCGTAGCGTTCAAGCTGTTTTGACGTAAATGCGTGCCGCTTGTGACCGTCATTACGGACTGCGTCCTCGATAAGTTTGTCTATTTCAAGTTGCAGGCGTCGGCGTCGCTTAGACAGCTTTGGATTTCCAATCAGTAAAAACAGAAAAATCCCGAGCCAGGGCAGTAAAAATAACACCAGCAACCAGGCTATGGCCGCATTTGGCTTGCGGTTCCGCGGCACATAAAAGACAAGCCCAATTTTAACAAGCCACTCAAGGACGAAAGCAGCAATCGCAAAGTCAGACCAAGTAAAACTCATTGGTTCAATAATAACAGCAAACCCTTTACTTTATAAAAGTTATTTGTACTGGCAACATAGGCAATCTAGTCTCTTCTGACAATCTGCGACAACACAGGGTTATGATCTGAAGGACCCTTTGGCAGTACGGTAACTGACTCTCCGGCTAAATCTTTGCTTATCATCATGTGGTCTAATACCAGTTTTTTGACCGTAAGGCCAGCAAGCCGAACACGGTAAGTAGGCTTTAAGCCGTTAGCCGGTTCTGTCATACCTAATCTCTTCAGTACTTTTACCAGTCTTGATGAAGACTGAACATTGAAGTCGCCTGTTAGGAGAAAATGCCCTTTTTCGGCTTCTTCACGAACAATATCTATAAGACCATCCTCTTCAGACCTTCGCTGGCGAGAGTTTAACAGGGGCACCTGCGGAGACAGGTGAACATGAGCTACGCGAACCTCTTCATCCCAGGCTGGGACCCTGTAACTTGCAAGCTGACACATACGGCGAGTGGCTGTAGTCGCCAAACTCATTATCGGATCGCCAACTGAAAGCTCCACCTCCTCGTACGATGTATTCTCCAAAGAAGACTCTACGCTTATACCCTCTACCTCCCCTTCAAGACCAGCATACAGAAACAGTGATTTTTCACGAAAACGATGATTAACAGCAAAACTTCCTGATTTATCTGCACCTTTAAGCACCTCTTCCAAGCAGGTTATATGGGGCGATCCGTAAGCGTTTGCCAATTTGGCAAGATGATCCGAAACCTGGTCGGCGGGAGTGGTATTGTTGACGTTCCACTGCAGGACGGCAAGTTCTCCGTTTTTAGTCATGGTTGCATGCTAGCACAGTTATACTACTGTGAACAAAGGCTGGTTTAGAATATTGATTTAAAAAAGATCAGTTCTGCTAAGAGGCCGAACTTCTTAAAATAACTCTCGACCAAGTAAAAGGACCCACCTTTCGGCGAGTCCTTTTACTTGGTGCAGGGTGTAGGATGCGCTTCGCTTCCACGGACTTCACTTATCGATGCGAGCATCTGCACGCTCAGTCCTGTACGAACCTCGGCTCCGCCGTACGGTTCTCAGCACTCAAAACCAATCAAAAAACCATCACAAGGATGGTTTCATGATTGGTGCAGGGTGTAGGATTCGAACCTACGAAGGCATAAGCCAGCAGATTTACAG
>CAZRSX010000010.1:0-26864 GCA_964602865.1 uncultured Candidatus Saccharibacteria bacterium | reverse complement strand
CTGGCCTTATCGGCACCATTGCTGGCAATGCCACCAACTTCTACCTGGACGACACCGGTCTTGCTGCTTCCGGGGCTGTTCCCACTGCCAACACCAGCGGCGCCTTACTGGTAAACACCACTATTGGTATCAATGTCACTGGTGCTCCCCCAAACAGGCTCTCCATCAACAACGCCACTACGGCCGACCCCCTGGCCCAAGCCCTCATAGCAACTGGCGCTGCCACCAACAAGGGCCTCGTCATACAAGGGCATGCCTCACAGAGTGCTAACCTATTCGAGATACAAGACAGCAGCGGTAACTCATTCTTCTCCATATCACCTCCAGGTGGAGGCAGCACTCCGCCGTTGCTTACACTGAAGCAGTACGGAAACGATGCTTTTCCGCTAACGATTCAAAGAACTACTGACGGAGCATTATATACACAGGGGGCCGGACACCTATTTAACGGCAACAGCATGATTTACACGGGAGGCATATTTCAGGTCAGGTCGAATGATTATGCCGGTAGCGGCAGAATACCCCTGACTGTAAGGACTAATCCTAGCGGAGGAAATCCACTAGTTGCTGTTAAAAGTTTTCTTGGTAACGCCACAGTAGATCTCCAGCAATGGCAGAATAATGCCGGGACAGCACTGGCGTCAGTATCGGCTACGGGTGATCTCTCTGTACAATCGGCCACAGTAAACGGCACACTGACTGTGACTGGTGCGGCGAATATTACGGGGGCGTTAACGGTGACGGGCAGCGCGACGTTTAATGGCGATTTCATCAGCTTTAGCAGTAATGTGCGGGGCTACAATATTGGCATAACGGCGACGGCGACCGACCATGCAGTGACGTTCCCAACACCGCACACCGATGCCAACTATGCAGTGTTCTGTACGCCAGACTGGGACACCTCATGCTTTGTCAGCAACAAGACTACCACTGGCTTTACGTTGAATTTTGGCACGCCCGCACCAGATGCACAACTAGTAGACTGGTTCGTCACACGCTAACCCCGTGTCCACACGTACCAGATGATCGGCAGCCATGCTCAATTGTATGATTAGAAAGAAACTGGAAAACAGAAAAGAGAAACAGGAAAACTGAAACTAGGGCGGAAAACAGGAGTAGCAGTCGTGTTGACGCGGGTTTCTGGTACAATGTGCAGATTGTGAGTGAGTCGATTTTTACCCTGCAGACAACCGATACGAATCGAGTTGGAATATTGCGAACACGAGCCGGCATAGTCAAAACACCCACCTTTATGCCCGATGGTACCCGTGGTGCGGTCAAGGGTTTGACGCCTGAGCAAGTGGAATCAACAGGGGTGCAGGTGGTGCTTGCCAATACCTACCACTTGCATTTGCAGCCCGGCGAAGATACCGTGGCGAAGCTTGGCGGGCTGCATGCGTTTGCTAACCGCAAGGGGCCAATGCTGACTGATTCGGGTGGGTTTCAGGTGTTTAGCCTGAGCCATGCTCGTAAAATCACCGAAGACGGCGTCACCTTCAAAGACCCCAAAACAGGTGACAAAGCCTTTTTATCGCCGGAAATTTCCATCCAAATCCAGATGAAACTTGGTGCCGATATGATCGTTGCCTTTGATGACGTGACGGCACTTGATGAACAGGGGCGAGCACGTACCCAAGAGGCGTTTGATCGCACCCACCGCTGGCTGGAACGCAGCATCGCCGAATTTCAGCACCTGACGAAAGCTATGAAGCCCGAAGACAGGCCGCTCATATTTGGTGTCGTGCAAGGTGGATTGAACAAAGATTTACGCAAAAAGAGCCTGGAACTGGTTCAAGCTACAGCGGTAGACGGCATCGCCATCGGCGGGCTGTCGGTGGGCGAAACTCGCGCCGAAATGCACGACATGCTGGAGTTTCTGGCGCCATTGTACGATCCTGACCGGCCGCATTTCTTACTGGGCGTCGGTGACCCGATTGATGTGAGAAAAGGTATCGAATGCGGTATTGATATGTTTGACTGCGTGTTGCCAACCCGGAATGCGAGGCACGCAACTTGTTGGATTACGGGCGATAAGAAAATTCACCTGACCAACGCAAAATATACGCAGGATACAGAGGTGATTGATCCGGGTTGTGATTGCCATACCTGCAAAAAAGGCTTCTCAAAAGGCTTTTTGCGCCATCAGTTCAAGGTCGGCGAAACACTCGCTGGGTCACTGGCTTCAATCCACAACATAAGATATCTGGAGAGAATCTGTGAAGCAGCGAGAAAATAAAAAGAGCTCCGAAGAACTCTTGTAAATCTTGGTGGGCAATGCAGGATTCGAACCTGCCACCTCCACAACGTCAATGTGGCGCTCTAGCCAAATGAGCTAATTGCCCTTGCATGATTTGTTAATTATTCAGGTTCATTTGGCTAGAGCGCCACAGCGCGAAATAATACTGCTACGGCTACGCTTTGGCCAAATGAACTAGTTGCCCGTAATCAGCACTAGGATACCGAATAACAGGGAAAAAGTAAATATCCACAATTTATGTAAACAAAACAACAATAAAGTACTAGCATTATAGTACTAGCCTATGTATACTTTGACCTACTGTGGAGTTTTGAGGCGTGTCTAACGCCGAAACGAGTCGAGTGATGTGCGAGATCATTTGACTCGTTTTTGTTTTACTGGGAATTTATTTTTCTGATACAGAGTGGTACACTAATACCAGGCGATGAGGCGGATTCACCAACCGCGGAGCCTCGCGGGCAGGCCAAGAACGTGCGAAAACGTGCCTGGAAGAGAGAAAGATTTCGGTGGAACCGCCTCTGTAAAAAGGGGCCCGGAACGCGCATTAGATTAAATATATTTGCGAGAATATTGAATCTATACGCGTTCTTTTCATTAAACGTTATAACCAGCGGAGAGACTTATGAGTAAGGAAATGCAAAGCTCTGGCTCGGATGGAGTGCAAGGAAACAAGGAGAATCGAGCGAATCGTATAAATGATACGAAGAGCGAGACTCGCACGCAGTTGACACAGCAATCTGCCGAGAGTGCTAGCGGTGCTGCCAGCTCTGCTGGTGGGCAGGCTAGCATGGCCAGTGATTTGCATGCGATGCGGCACAGTTTGGCGCACATTCTAGCCTCAGCTATTCAGCGGTTGTGGCCAGCAGCAAAATTTGGCGTTGGGCCAGTGGTAGAGAACGGATTTTATTACGATATCGATCTGGGTGATACCAAACTATCTGACGAAGATTTCGCGAAAATCGAAGCCGAAATGCAGAAAATCATTAAAGAAGACCAGAGTTTCGAGCAATCAACCAAGCCCGTTGACGAAGCCATTGCCTGGGCTAAAGAAGCCAAGCAGCCCTATAAAGAAGAACTGCTTAACGACCTCAAGCGAGCCGGTACCACAGTGGCGAAAGATCTCGATGCTGATGAACTCGGCACTATAACAGAGGGTGATGCCAAAGTTGATTCGGTTGGGTTTTACCAAAACGGTGATTTTGTTGACCTTTGCCGTGGCCCGCATGTTGAGTCAACGGGGAAGGTTGGTGCGTTCAAACTGATGCGTGTCTCTGGTGCCTACTGGCGCGGCAAAGAAGACAATCCGCAGATGCAGCGTGTCTACGGCGTGGCGTTTGCAACAGACAAGGAACTTCGCCAGCACCTGAACATGCTCGAAGAAGCCAAAAAGCGCGATCACCGCAAACTGGGGCAGGAATTGGATCTATTCTTGTTTTCTGACCTCGTCGGCCCGGGATTGCCATTATGGACTCCGAGAGGCACTGTACTTAGGAACGAACTGGACAGATTTGTCCAAGATATGCGTGATGAATATGACTATCAGGCGGTCACCGTGCCACATATAACAAAAAAAGATGCTTACATCGCAAGTGGGCACTGGCAGAAGTTTGAGCATGAACTCTTTCGAATTAAAACGCGCGAAGGTCATGAATTTGCGATGAAGCCCATGAGTTGTCCGCATCATACCCAGATTTATGCTGGCCAGTCACGGAGCTATCGTGATCTTCCGATTCGTTACCGAGAGACGACAATGTGTTATCGGGACGAGCAAACAGGAGAACTCAATGGCCTTTCTCGAGTACGATCGTTTACGCAGGATGATGCACATGTTTTTTGCCGGAACGATCAAGTGGAAGAAGAAGCGTTGAAAATCTGGGACATTATCGATAGATTCTACAAAACCTGTGGGTTTGATGAGTTGACGGTTCGTTTTTCGACACATGACCCTGAGGATATGGACTCATACTCAGGCGACGAAACACACTGGAAGTCTGCCGAAGCACAGCTCAAGAAGATTATCGAAAGTAAAATTGGCAATAACTATGTTGATGGTACGGGGGAAGCAGCGTTCTACGGACCAAAGATTGATTTTATGGGTAAAGATGCGTTAGGTCGTGTGTGGCAAGTCGCCACTATCCAGCTGGATTTTAACCAACCAGAGGGCTTTGATCTTACTTTTGTGAATGATAAGGGCGAAAAAGAGCGTGTCGTCATGATTCACGCAGCCATCATGGGCTCAATAGAGAGATTTCTATCTATTTACATCGAACACACAGCTGGGAGATTCCCGGTGTGGCTGGCGCCAGAACAGATACGGATTGCCACTGTCAACCAAGAAGAGCCAACGGTAGCATGCGCTGAAAAAATCCTACAGCAAGCCAAAGATTTGGGGCTTCGGGTAACGGTAGATAACGGCAACGAATCGGTTGGCAAAAAAATCCGTGATGCCGAGGTCATGAAGGTGCCGTACACGCTGGTGATTGGCGAAAAAGAAGTGCAGTCAGGCAATGTTATGCCGCGTATCAGAAAAGATATCGAAGTAGACGAAAAGCAAGAACCAGTCGCAGTCGAGCAATTCTTGGGCACGGTCGCCAACGAAGCAAAATCACGTGTCACACACACCTCTCTACACGGTCATGAAGCCAACCGAAGCGACGTTTAAGGCCCAGGTCTACGAGCTGGCGGCGCAAATACCAGAGGGGCGGGTCATGACCTATGGGCAGATTGCTACGCTCTGCGGCCGGCCACGTGCGGCTCGCATCGTTGGCGGCGTGGCACATTACGGCCCGACAGAATTACCTTGGCTCAGAGTCGTCAAGAAAGATGGTTCGCTCGCCGAAGGCTATCCTGGCGGTACAGAGGGGCACAGACAAGCACTGGAAGCGGAGGGCGTGAAAATAGTCGACTACCGCGTCCAGGATATGCCCAAACTCCTCTGGTGGCCACCTAACGCTTATGGTAAAAATGAGAAGAAGGGGTAATATGTCACTATGAACACAACACAAGAAACACAAGCTATGTATACTGTAGTCCCTGAGAAAGGTTTTGCAGAAACGCAGATTATGCAAAATACACAATTTATTAGTGACACACTTGCGTTGATAAGAAGCCAAAAGGCTATCGGTATTAATCTCTTGCCTCCTGGCATGACAGAAGAGCTTACGGAGTGGACGATAGTTAATGGCAGGGAGTTGATGCTGAACGAGTTCTATTTTTCAAACTACGCAAAGGGTGTAGATGATCGCACAGACGAAAGGTTGGCCACAATTTTTGATGCCTCATCAACCTACACAGCGCTTCTCAAGGGAATCTATGCCAAATATTTCCCAGATGCAGAATTCTAGCCCGTTAATAGTAATTGTGGGGGAGACGGCGAGCGGCAAGACGGCGCTGGGGATTAAGCTTGCCCAGAAGTTTAACGGCGAAATTATCTGTGCTGATAGCCGTACAGTTTACAAACACATGGATATTGGCACCGCCAAGCCGACTAAAACCGAGCAAAGACTAGTCAGGCACCACTTGATTGACCTGGTAGAGCCGAATGAGAAGTACAACGTGGCTATGTTTAAGCACGATGCCTTAGCAGCCATAGAAGACATAACTGGTCGAGGTAAATTGCCGATTATAGTTGGCGGTACTGGACTCTATGTGGACGCCGTAATATTTGACTATGATTTTGATAGCAAAACTATGTCGGATCTGCGTCCAAACACGTTGTTAATAGGGGTGCAGCGTGCTCGTAGCGATCTTAAAGAACGTATCACGCGCCGCATTGAGAAGATGATAGACGATGGTTTTGTAGAGGAAGTTAAAATGCTTGGCGATAAGTATAGCTGGCAGAATGAGGCCATGAAAAGTACCAGCTACCGAGCCTTTGAGCAGTACACAAAAGGAGAGGTTTCGCTTGAGGAAGCTAAACAACAATTCGTAAGGAACGATATATTATTCGCCAAGCGACAGCGCACTTGGTTTAAGCGCCCGGTGTACCAAGAAAGTATTCACCGGGTAAATAACGGTAGTGAAGCTGTTGATTTAGCCACAACGTTTTTGAGCAAATTTTCGGCCTAGTCTGTTACAATGGAGCTATGGTTGAACAACTTTTTGGGAGCAAAACGAGGGTCAAGCTGTTACAGCTGTTTTACAGCAATCCGAACCGTTCATTTTATGTACGCGAGATAACGCGTAAGATTGACGAACAAATTAACTCCGTCCGGCGCGAGCTTGCTAATCTACTCAGTATCGGCATTATTTCGTCTGATAATAGCAGTGGTAGCAAACTGTACTACGAAGTGAACCAAAAATATGAGTATTACGACGCGTTGTCGGCGATATTCGGCGGCAAAAAGAAAAACGCTGCCAAATCTGTAAAAACACCAACCGACGAAGCAAGCGAGTTCAAAGCACTCGGCAATGTCGACCTTGTTATTTATACTGGTCAATTTACGCGCGATGAAACGGCTGGCGTGGATGTTGTTATCGTTGGCGATCTCAACCAGACCCAGGTCAATAAATATGTCGCCGAGCTAGAGCAAAAAGAGGGCAAAGAGCTACGGTTTGTTGTCATGGCAATGAAAGAGTTTGAGTATCGGCGACAGGTGAATGACCGTTTTATAAACACTGTGCTACACTCAAAGCTGCAGGTATTACTAGATAAACACAAACTACTAGAGGAGAAATAATGGAGCTGCAATTTTACGGCGCAAACTGTATTAAAATCACTACAAAACAGGCATCGATTGTTATTGATGACAATCTCAAGAGCTTAGGACTGTCATCGGTTACTAAGCCAGGTGACGTGGTGCTGTACACGCACGAAATGCTCAAAAGCGAACCAAAAGAGCCCAAGCTGGTGATTGATCGCCCTGGCGAGTTCGAAGTGTCGGCCGTATCTATCATGGGCACCGCAGCACGCGCCCATATGGACGACGAAAAGGCCAAAAACGCCACAGTATTCAAGCTAGTAGCCGGCGACATACGGCTGGCGGTTGTCGGGCATATATTCCCCGAGCTTGATGACGACCAGCTGGAAGCAATCGGTACGGTTGACGTGTTGTTCATACCGGTTGGCAATGGCGGCTACACCATGGACGCAATCGGTGCGCTCAAGGTTATCAAGAAGATCGAACCGAAGCTCATCATTCCGACGCATTATGCCGATAGCAAAGTGAAGTATGAAGTGCCGCAGACCGATCTAGAAACAGTCGTCAAAGAGCTGAGCATGGAAATCCATGAGACGGTGCCGAAACTCAAGCTCAAAAGCTCAGAGCTGCCAGATACGATGCGGCTCATCGTCCTCGAAAGACAGAGCTAATAACTAGAAGCTAGATTATAGATTGCAGAAGTAAGAATAATTATTAGCTATTTAGCAGGTTTTTGCGACGTGTTGCTCAGGGTGCCGTTTTTTTTGAGGGTGCGAATTGCTTGGGTCGACAGCTTCATCTTTACTTTTTTGCCATCAATAACAAGAGTCTTGGTCTGGAGGTTTGGCTTCCAGACTTTTTTGGTGTGGCGCTGCGAGAAGCTCACATTTGAGCCAAACTGTTTGCCTTTGCCGGTTAGTTCACACTTTTGCATACAAGAGGTAATTCTATCTGTTTTGCGACAAATAGTCAAGGTGCTAAACACGAAAAGTAAGATTTTGACAGTTTGTTGATGCTATACTGGTCGGTATGATTGAAAGCTTAGGCTGGGTGGGCATCGTCGCCCTTGTGGGCTCATTGCTCATTAGCGTAATACTGCACGAGGTTATGCACGGTGTCGCTGCCCATCGTCTGGGCGATACGACTGCGCACGACCTGGGTCGTTTGACGCTGAACCCGCTCAAACACATTGATTTGTTTGCCACGATTTTGCTGCCAATGTTGCTGATTGCGTTGCAGCTACCCCCGTTTTTTGTTGCCAAGCCAGTGCCGTTCAATCCGTGGAATGTGAAGTATGAAGAATTCGGCATTGCGATTATTGGTCTGGCAGGGCCTTTGACGAACCTGGCGCTCGCTGTTGCTGTTGCGCTGGGGGTTCAGTTGAGCGGTATTGCAGTCGGAACAGATGTGTTTAGAGTCCTGGCGATGTTTGTACAGGTCAACATCGCATTGTTTGTATTTAATATGATTCCATTCCCACCGCTTGATGGTTCGCGCGTATTGTACGCGATTGCACCAGAGCCATTGCAGAAGTTTATGCAACAGATTGAATCGTTTGGCCTTGGCGCGAT
This sequence comes from uncultured Candidatus Saccharibacteria bacterium, assembly GCA_964602865.1. GTDB lineage: Bacteria > Patescibacteriota > Saccharimonadia > Saccharimonadales > JAGQNJ01 > CAZRSX01. The sequence goes on along the minus strand of CAZRSX010000010.1, from coordinate 18,396 downwards.
TTTTATCTTTATGTTTGTGCTGTTCCCATTCCTCGGTCCGGTGGTGATTGGTATAAACCAGTTTATTTACACGCTTTTGATGGGCTAGGGTATATAGGACTTTCGTACTTTTTCCACGTCTTTTGGGTACAGCCTGGTGAAAACCTGTCAGATGCGGCCAAGAGCGGGTGATAAAAGTACGAAAGTCCTATACAATAAAGATGCTGGGATTTCGTCGCAGCATGATTATCTAACAACAAATCTCAGGGAGCTTAAGATGATGTTGGCCGTGGTCAACAGATGAGAGCACCCACCTGGTTTCAGGAGATTAATCATAAGACGAACCCCAGCTTTTTATTTGTTTCAAAATGGTCAGGGTGAGAGGACTTGAACCTCCGGTCTCACGACCCCCAGCCGTGCGCTTTACCAACTAAGCTACACCCTGACAACAGAGGTATTTTAACGCACATCAATGAATTAGCATAGAGTCGCCGTAGGAGAGGAATCTGTAATCTTTTGCTAAGGCTTCTTCATAGGCATTTTTGAGATTATCCCACCCAGCGAAGGCGGCAGCGAGCATGAGTACTGTGGTGCGAGGCGCATGAAAGTTCGTTAAAAGTGCGTCTACAACTTTGAATTCATAACCAGGGTAGATAAAAATATCCGCCTCGCCAGTCAGATCTTGCGGTTTTTGGTTTAAAATTTGCTCGGCGCAGTATTCGAGGGTGCGGGCTACGGTGGTGCCAACGGCGAGGATTTTATGGTCAGATTGTTTCGCGGTGTGGATAATTTCAATGGTTTCTCTTGGAATTTCAAAATACTCACTGTGCATGGTGTGCTTGGCCACATCGTTGACTCTGATTGGCAAAAACGTGCCAAGGCCCACGTGGAGCGTCAGGTAAACAATTTTTACACCTTTGGCGCGTAGTGTTGCCTCGAGCTCCTCTGTAAAGTTCAGCGACGCGGTCGGCGCGGCTACAGAACCGCTTTTTTCGGCAAACACGGTCTGGTAGCGCCTCGTGTCATCTGGCGTGGCGTCGCGGTGCATGTATGGTGGCAAGGGAACAGAACCGTGTTGCTCGCTCAGTTGCAGCAGATTTGCCTCAGAAGCAATAATTGCCAGACCGCCCCCGAGTACTTTGTCTACAGTGACAGGAGTGCCGTGTATATCGAGTGCTTCGTCTGGCCGGATTTTACCCCGATACAATACTTTGTGCTTGTGGGCACCAAACTCATGGCCGTGCTGCTCAAGCAGCAACAGTTCTCGTTGCTTGCCACTACTGTTGGTCGCAATCAGACGAGCTTTGATAACCTTTGTGTTATTCAGTATCACAACATCGCCCGCCGATACATAATCCGCCACGTCACCGTAGTTTTTGTGCGCCATCTGGCTGTTCGTTTTGTCTAATACCAGGAGCTTGCTATTACCACGAACCTTCGGTGGGTGTTGGGCAATGTGCGTTTCGGGCAAAATATAATCAAATTCCTCAGTCTTCATACCAAGACATTCTATCGTAATCTGTTAGAATAGGGGAGAAATGGTAACAAAAAGTCTAAAATTCAATCATATCGAAGCTGAAAACATCCAAAAAGGTGTGCAAACAGCTACGCTTCGTATGAAGGACGAAAAAGACCTGTCGGTTGACGACGTGTTTTTGGTGATTGATAAGGTCGAAGAGAGCAAGCCAAAATCATGGCGGGTTATTGGCACGGCTGTTGTCGACCAAGTACATATTCGTCGTGCTGGCGACCTGACGATCAACGGCGAAGGCTTTGAACAGTTCGGCAGCTTGAGCGAATTATATAAGCAACTGGAAGTTTTTTACGGCGATCCAATTGACGACGAGACGCACATAAAAGTTATTCATTTTACTTTCACGCCATACAAAGAAAAAAAGAAACTTGAAGAAGTCGAAGTAAGAAACACAACAGACTTAACAGAGGTAAAACTATACGGTGATGGCGGTTCGCGTGGCAACCCTGGTCCGTCGGCCAGCGGCTTCGTACTCATGGATATGAGTGATAAAATCCTCGAAACAAACGGTGAGTACTTAAATATTACGACCAATAATCAGGCTGAGTACCATTCACTCAAGCTTGGTCTGGAGCGCGCCAAACAACTCGGCGTGCGCACCGTACATGTCTACATGGACAGCCTATTGGTTGTCAATCAAATGAAGGGCATCTTTAAGGTACGCAACAAAGAATTGCTGAGCGTATTTAATAATGTGCGTAGTATGCTGAATAATTTCGATACAGTAACTTTTACGCACGTGCCGCGCGAGCTCAATAAATTAGCCGACGCAGAAGTGAACCGCATACTTGATAGTATAGAAAAGTAAAAAACCTGTCGCGACAGGTTTTTTAGGTGCTAGGCTATCCGTAAGCCGGGTTCTGTTCAGGGTCTGCCCTAATTCGTTCTTTTCAAAAAACAGCAGGTCCAAGCTGCCGAATTTGCTTGCCGTTTGTCACCATATACACGGATATGCTTCCTCACGCCAAGTAAATTCTTCATGCTTGTCTGCTACTATTTTTCGCCGAAAAGAACAAGTTAGGGCAGACCCCTGCTAGCCATCTATCTAGCTCTAACGTTGCCGCTAGAGTCATGCGGTTCTTGTGATGAGCTCTGGCGGGTACCAGCCCTTACGAGCACGAACTCATCTCCTTGCAGCAGACAGGGTTTACCACTTCCACTGGTCACCCAGCAGAACTGTGGGCTCTTACCCCACTCATTTCACCCTTACCACCGGCTTTAGGCCGGTTTTGGCGGTATCGTTTCTGTGGCACTTTCCCTAAGGTTGCCCTCGGTTGCCGTTAGCAACTGTCTTTCCCTATGCTGCCCGGACTTTCCTCCCGCCGAGACGGGCGACTAGCCGATAGCCTAGCACATGCATTATAACAGATGTGGCAGCTCTTTTCCAGGGCTACTTTGAAGCTGTTTTGACTACTTCTGCGAACGCTTTTGGTTCGTTAACAGCGAGTTCGGCAAGTACTTTGCGATCAAGCTCGATTTTTGAGGCTTTGAGGCCAGCAATCAGCTTGCTGTAGGTTGTGCCATTGAGACGGGCTGCCGCGTTGATGCGGGCATTCCAGAGCTGACGGAAGGTTCGCTTGCGATTACGTCGGTCGTTATAGGCGTTAACCAGCGAACGAGTAATTGCTTGCTTGCCGCGCTTGATGCTTGAACGGTTGCCACGGGTCATACCTTTGGTGGCTTTGCGGATTTTCTGATGTCGTTTGTGGGAAGTAACCCCTCGTTTTACGCGCATATGTTAGACTCCCAGTTTTCTTTTAATACTTTTTACTTGTGCGGTGCTATCAACAGCCTCAACGCCAGCGTATCGTCGCTTGCGGGCAGCACTCTTGTGCTGCAACAGGTGGCTGGTGCCGGCGCGACGGCGCAGAACTTTACCGTTCTTGGTAACACGGATTCGGTCTTTGCTGCCGCTATGCGTTTTTTGCTTTGGCATTGGGGTTGCTCCTTATTACGAAAATTAATTGCTTGCCGTTGAGTTGCGGCTGTTGGTCGACAACAATTGTATCACCAAACCGCTCGATAATACGATTTGCAAGTTGAAAACCAAGATCTTTGTGAGCCATTTCGCGTCCACGGAAGAAGACCGTTATTTTTGCCTTGTGGCCTTCCTCGAGGAATTCGCCGACTTTCCTGAGCTTCACATCGAGATCGTGATCGCCGATCTTAAGGCCAAGCCGCATCTGTTTGATGTCTTGAACCTTGGTATTGCGCTTGTTCTTCTGTTGCTGCTTGGTACGCTGGTAATTGAATTTACCCCAGTCAACAATCTTGGCAACAGGAGGCTTCGCGTTCGGCGAAATCTCAACAAGATCTAGGTCTTGTTCTCTGGCAAGCTGCAGTGCTTCGTGGCGTGAGACAACGCCGAGCTGGCGACCGTCCTGGTCAATAACCCGAAGTTCAGAGGCCCGAATCTCACCATTCAGGCGAACATCTCTACTGATAACTCACTCCTCGCGCATTACTTAATAGCTTGCTTGGTCACCATACTATCAGATTCACAAACAGAGGTCAACCCTGTAGTGGACTTTCGTTTCATTTTGTCTGTGTAAAAGTCGAAACCAAAGCTCACCACGGGGCAAACAACTCATTGGATTTTGAGCTTTGGGCGATACTGCACAGCCTCGGCGACATGCTTGGCGGTGATGGTATCGCTGTTATCTAGATCAGCAATGGTGCGGGCAACTTTAAGCGTTCGCATGTACGATCGGGGTGATAGCTCAAGCTTTGCTGCGGCAGCATCCAATAATTCTCGTCCCTGGTGGGACAAGCCAATCCCTGCCTTGATATCCCGGTTGGTAATGTGAGCGTTTGTCTTATGATTGCGGAATCTCTGTTTTTGTTGCGTGCGGGCTGCAACAACACGTCGTTGAATATCCTGACTTGTCTCGGCCTGCTTGTCTTGCTCAAGCAAGCGGCGATGCTCGACGTTTTCTACGTCAGCATACAGATCAATTCTATCGATAATGGGGCCAGAGAGCTTCCGTTGGTACCGGACGATCTGGGCCGGCAAGCAAGCGCACTCCTTGTGTGTACCCAAGTAGCCGCACGTGCAGGGGTTGGCAGTGGCGATCAAAATAAATCGGGCCGGGAAGTCGAGAGTGTCTTTGGCGCGCGACACACTGACGACGCCATCCTCAAGCGGCTGGCGTAGTGCTTCGATGGCGGTCCGTTTAAATTCGGGAAATTCATCAAAAAAGAGCACCCCGTGATGGGCCAGGCTAATCTCGCCTGGTCGCGGATTACGCCCGCCACCGATGATAGCCGTATCACTGGCGCTGTGGTGCGGCGCCCGGAATGGTCTGGTGGTAACAAGGATCTCATAATCTTTGCTAGCAAGACTATGCAGGTGCGTGGTCTCGAGTACTTCTTCTTGCGACATCGGTGGCAAAATACTTGGCAGAGCTTTGGCCAGCATGCTCTTGCCGGTGCCCGGCGGTCCATTCAAAAGGACGTTGTGACCACCGGCTGCAGCAATCTCAAGCGCTCGTTTTGCTGCTGCTTGGCCGACAATATCATGAAAATCATAATCAGATGATAGTTGGGTCGTTGAGCTGGTGTTTCCCGGAGAGAGCGGTCGCAGCGGGGCTACACCGGTCATATGCTGATAGACGTCTTTCAGGCTTGTCACAGGGTAAATAGTCAGCCCAGGTACAACACGGGCTTGCTCTTTGTTGGCGGTCGGCAGATAGACACTTTTGATTCCTTTGCGCTTGGCCACTAGTAGTTTACCGATGATACCTCGTATGGGGCGCACATTTCCATCAAGTCCAAGTTCACCCAGAAAGGCCTCGGCCTGCCGGGGCTGCGGTACGGCTTTGCTGCTGGCGAGTATAGCGACCGAGATAGCCAAGTCAAATGCGGTGGTGTCTTTTGGAATGTCAGCTGGTGCCAGGTTGATGGTAATACGCTTTTTGGGCAAAGGAAGATCACATGAAGAAAAAGCGCTCCGTATCCGCTCCTTTGCTTCGTCAACGGCCTTATTGGCGAAGCCGACAATTATGATATTGGGCAAGCCATTGGACACGTGGCATTCAATCTCGGCCAAAAAGCCATCAAAGCCGCTGTCAACAATGCTATGTATTCTCACGTTACTTCCCACCCATGCTTACGCCTTTTATTGTACTACGTTATGAGCCTCAAAATTAAAACCGCCACTTGTGGGTTGTGGCGGTTTTATGGAGGTTTTAGTATGTCTTTTAGTTTTGGATGAGTGTTTGTTCTTGATGGAACAACGGCTTGCGAGAAGCCGTTGTTTCAGAGTCGTTTTTGTTTTTGAGCACTTTTTTTATTCAAGTGCTATCCCTATCTTATAAATTGCAAAATCGACTGTCAACATGATTATGATTATTTTTTGCATAAAGCTGTGTATAACTTTTGCAGCTGGGACACAATTCGAGGCTCTGACTGGCTACATATGTTCGGCAAATCATTCAAAATACCAATTCCACGAGCATTAATGTATAGCCACGAACACACAGACCGTCAGATCGTGCCCCACCAGCACGACAGTATTCGTGGTAATAGTGCGGGAGAGTGTTTTTGCGCATAAAGTGACGAATCCGAGTCCTACATGAGAACCGTGCCATACGTTTTAACAAACGGAGAGTGTCGACTAGCCGTATAGTACCAGTTCATTTGTTGCGTTGGGTGTAGGCTTGATTGTTTGTCGCGGAGCACGCCCACACGATACATAGTAAATGTATTCAGCATGTGGCAGTCGAAAATTGATCCGGGCTTTTGTCGTGCGACAAAACCGGCACATGGAGGTCTTGTCATAGGCTATGATAATTTTTGGCTGAATTTTTCTAAATGATCTGCCAATACGCAAAAAGCCCGGGCCGCCCATGCTAAAATCAGACCGCAAAAATTTTGTTTGATCCAAACTCAAAAATATATAAAAATCTGCAATCTTGATGGTTTTGCAATAATACAAAAGCGAATAAGGAATGGAGTTTTCGTGCAAGCTTTTTACCTGGCTGGTTGCGATACGAATTTGCGCCGGATAGAGGCACTGCACACCAAAACCAGGCCCGCGGATAATCATCTAGTTATAATTTACACAACAAAAATTATCATAAAATAATACAACAATACATTAAGATAACAGAGTATCGTTGTATATAAATCAATAAATGTACTTGACTGAAAAAACGATTCGTAGTAAGCTTAAGCGCGTAAGTTACAAAAACAAAAAACTTACTCTTGCCCAAAAAAATTTCGCTCATTCAGCGCCTAAAGCGCTCATGAGCGGTCAGTCAAGCTCGGACGGTAAGCGCTAAATATTTACAAATTTAAGGGCGCATTTACCGTCCAGCTCTTTATTTATTCGGCACCTCTCATTAGTATTAGTTTATGGCAATTGCTTCAAAAAACATTATTAAGACTCTGAGCCTCGTTGTTTTATTGTATCTCCCGGGTATCTTGTTTTTTGCTATGACGTCGCCAGAGCGCCTACCAGTCGGCCTCTATATACTGCCGTTTTTATACATCTTTGTTTGCGCATATGTTACCGCTCGCTTTGTGCTCGTCAGTCTTGGGGGCAACAGTAAATACACAAAACTTCTTTCGATAACAATTGCAGCGCTTCTGACACTTCTGCTGCTGCTTGGATCACTGCAACAGCTTTCCAGCAGAGATGTATTGTTGCTACTTGGTATCGGGATAATTTTTGTCTGGTATATACGCCGGCTTTCCGCATAGGTTCTACACTATTTTCGCCATCAGTAATTTGGTATACTGTTCTTCGTAATTATGACAATGCCTGAGCCAGAAAAATCACCAGCCATGGATTTACCTATGCCGGTAAATCCACAAAAATCACCAGCAGAAGCTGCTAGTCTTCCTCTGACTGTCGAAAATACGAAGGCAGCTATGGCACCAACGCCTGAAGCTAAGGTGGCTGAGCCAAGCGACGCGAGCGCATTGCCGACACCGATGCAGCCGCCAGTGGGTGCACAGCCAAGCACGCAAGTACCAACAGCAGCACAATCAGCAGATGATGCCGCGAGCAGCACCCCGATGCCACAGATAGCCGACGACGTTGATCTTATTGAAAAAGAATGGGTCGAAAAGGCAAAAAGTATTATCGAAAAAACAAAACACGACCCCAAAGAGCAGAATGAGCAGATAGGCAAAATAAAGGCTGAGTATCTCAAGAAGCGGTTTAACAGAGAACCCGGCGTGGTAAAGGGACAGTAAATGCCCGCAATTATACTTATTGGGATTTTGTTTCTGGTGACCTTGTCTATTTTAGGTCCTATTTTTTATTTGCACTCTCGGCGCGTCCTTCGTGAACAAAAAAATTACGAACGCGGTCTCAAGATGGTGCCCCTATTAATCCAGCTACCGCCCTCAAGCGATGATAGAGAAGCCGGTGGCCGTGACGAACGAGAGCTTGTCGACGAAAACATCTCCAAGGCACAGATTTTGTACACCATTATCGCCAGCACGCTCCAGAAGGGTTTCAAGACTAAATTTTATGGTCAGCGGCACTTTGGGTTTGAAGTTGTTGCGACCTACGGCTTCGTGCGCTTCTATGCGGCAGTTCCAGTTGCTATGGTCGATGTCGTGGTTCAAGCGGTGATCAGCGCCTATCCAAGCGCCCGCCTTGAAGAAGTGCCAGAGCATAATATCTTTAGTCCGGTCGGTAAAATTAACGGAACAGTCGGTGGTGAACTGACGCTTAAAGAACCGTTTGCCTATCCAATTGCGACCTATCAAGATCTAAAACGGGATCCAATACAATCACTCCTCAACTCATTATCATCGCTTGAAAAAGAAGATGGCGTCGGCATCCAAATACTGATGCGCCCGGCCGATCCATCGTGGCGCAAGAAAGCAGCAGCCATTGCCAGTAGTAAACGAAAGGGTAATAAGAAAAATAAACCCCAAGAGGAAGCTCTCTGGTGGCTAAAGCAGATTTTTGTAGCCCTTTGGAAACCACCGGAAGACAAGAGCGGCAAGGAAGGCGGCTCAGACAAGCCGGAACTCTCCAACTTGGACCAAGCCGTTTTAGATGCTATTGACGATAAAACACGCCATGCTGGGTACGAAACCCTGATACGGATTGTCGCCTCGTCAAACGTTTCACAGCGCGCCCAGGCGGTGCTCAACAACGTCGTGGCTTCATTCGCGGTGTTTGATGCCCAAGGCAAGAATGGTTTTAAATTTACGCCGGCCAAAGATATTGAACAGTTTGTAACGGCATTTATTCTGCGGTTTTTCCCGCCTGAAAATATGCAAAACGTTCTCAATGCAGTTGAGCTTGCCAGTATTTTTCACTTTCCTGATCAGAAAAATATCCCGACCTCTCAGCTTGAGCGGCAGGCCTCAAAGCAGGTTGATGCGCCGCGTAACGTACCAAGTGAAGGCTTGTTCTTGGGCTACAATGTTTTCCGAGGGGTTAAGAAGGCAATACGGTTGGCGCTCCAGGATCGCCAACGGCATATGTATGTGGTCGGACAAACCGGTACCGGTAAGTCGACCTTCATGGAGAATCTAGCTTTCCAGGATATGCTCAACGGCGACGGGTTTGCCTACATCGATCCGCACGGCGACGGTGCCGAGAAGCTGCTGGCAATGGTGCCCAAGGAGCGAACGGAGGACATTATTTATTTCTGTCCGGCAGAGATGGAGTACCCGTTGGGACTCAACATGTTCGAATTCTACACGCCGTCGCAAAAAGATTTCTTGATCCAAGAAGCAATTAACATGCTGTACAAGCTGTACGATCCGAACCGACAGGGCATGATTGGGCCGCGCTTCGAGCATATTTTCCGTAACTGTGCGCTCTTGTTGATGTCTGATCCGCAAGGGGGAACGTTTGTGGATATACCAAAACTGCTGGTCGACCCGATATTTATGAAGGCCAAGCTCAAATATGTGACCGACCAAAACGTCCTCGATTTCTGGACCAAAGAGTGGCCAAGTTCACAGCGATCCAACGAATCAGGCGAAGTCACCAGCTGGGTTGCCAGCAAGTTCGGGGCCTTCTTGTCTAACGAGATGATGCGCAATATCATCGGTCAGACCAAAAGCGCCTTTAATTTGCGCGACATTATGGATAACAAAAAAATACTTATCGTGAACCTCAGTAAAGGGCGCACTGGTGAACTCAACTCGCGCTTGTTGGGCATGATTTTCGTGATGAAGTTTCAGGCCGCTGCTATGAGTCGTGCCGATCTGCCGGAGGACGAACGCCAAGATTTCTGTCTGTACGTTGACGAGTTCCAGAACTTCTCGACTGATTCCTTTGCGACCATCATGTCCGAAGCCCGAAAGTACCGGCTCAACCTGGTTGTTGCCAACCAGTTTACGACGCAGCTGACTGAGGATGTTCGCGATGCGGTCTTTGGTAACATGGGTACCATCGTTTCATTCCGCGTTGGTCAAAACGATGTCGAGATGCTTTCCAAGTACTTCCAGCCGCTGTTTGACCCCGAAGACTTGTTGCGCGTGCCGAACCACAATACCATTGTCAGGACACTGGTTAACGGTGTTCCAACTCAGCCGTTTAGTATGTCAACCGTGCCGCCGCTTGGTAGTCAAAATCCGAAACTGGCTGTTGCGCTGAAACAGCTCTCAGCGGCAAAATACGGTCGCCCCAAGGCAAAAGTGGAAGCCGAGGTGTTTGCGCGGCTCGCAACCAAAGAGCCGCCAAAACCGGCTTACGGCACTGGTGCGCCACCATTTGCCGCACCGGGCGCTGCTGCACAGCCTGCCCGACCGACGTCACGACCAGCAGCGCCAGGTAGCGGTTCATTCTTGGACAACTGGCTGGCCAAGCGACGCACTGTCGGCGCTCCAGGCGCGCCACAGGCACCGTATGCTCGACCACAGCCACCATTCCCGCCTGCTGGCTCACAACAGGCTCAGACGCCTTCTCAGGCGCCCGTAGCACCGCAAGCGCCCGCGGTACAGCCTCAGCAACCACTCGTAGATCTCAATAAGGCGAATCCACAGGTGCAGTACGGCGCTGCACATAAAGCGGTTCAATCGCCCATGACACGCTTTGACCAGGAAGAAGTTACCAATATTGCCGATACGCTGCGATCTTCGTTACAGCCAAAACCAAAAACCCACGGCGAGATATCACTCAGAAATGCCAATCAAACAACAGCAGAGGATACTATATCAATCGACCAAGAGGGCAATCTGCACCACAAAGGTGATGAAGCACCGGCCTCAACGACGGCCTAAGAGTTTTCGGCCAGACCGATAGAGCGCCTCAAGCAATAGGCCTGCAAAGAACCCGGCGATGACAAGCGCAATGTAGACGAAGAAATTATATTTGAAGCCGTAGTGGCGGCTCATCCAGACCACCAGCGAGGTTCCCAGCAGTGCGAAGAACCCGCCACCCAGTAGCCCAGATGGCCGCGCGATAGTCTTACTACTCACGTCACTAACCTTTTCGACGACGTTGTTATGAATAAATTTACTGAATGTTCGTTGTGAGCGGGGGAGCTGTCGCTGAACGTGCTTGAGCGTCTTCTTGTAAGCCTGTTGTTTTACCGCTTTGTTGATGACAAGCGTCGGTTGTTTTTCGGATTCTTTACCGATGTCACTGGCAAGCGACTCTTTAGTGTGGGCTTTTTCTTTGGCTTCGTGCGATAGGCGATGAACTTCCTCTGGAGATTTTTCTTTGGTCTCGCGGGCTTTTTCTATCAACTGATCGAGCTTTTCTTTTTGTGCCCCGTGCTGCTCGGCATTATGATGGCCATGTTCAGGGCTATGATGTTTGGGCTGTCGTTCACTCATGATGATGTGCCTCCTGCAGCGTATTCACTTTTTACGATGTCGAGTTCCTTAGTCATTAGCCTCGTTCGGGCAAAGAAGTACCCTGCGCCGACAGTGATAACAAAGGCAACGGCCAGCGTTTCACCAGGGCCGGTGTTTGGCAATTCTTTGGTAGTCATCTCGACCGTTTTCGGCAGTTCGCCCTCGACATCAATGTTAACCGTGTCGCCGTAGACGTTTGTCAGGGTCAAATCAAACGTACCCGGGTTGCTTGCAGAGACAGGGGTTTGCGGAATAGGGTCTTTGATACGAACTTTCAGCCTTTGTTCAAGCGTTTCGCCAGGTTTGATGTCGGCCGCAGGCCATCGTACGATATTGTCATCGCCCAATGTACCACCATAAAGGTCGATGATGTCGGCATATTCTAAGATGTCGGCGACATTTTCTTCTACCACGAATCCTTTGACCGCTGTATCCTTGCTTGTGTTTTTGACAGATAGAGTATAGAGGATAATATCGCCGGCTTCAGCCTTGGTGCCGTTTGCGTCTGCAATATTTTGCGTTTCATTCCGAGCACGCTTGTGTAGCTCAAGACAGGCCAGTAGGTCGTCTTGGCTTTCAGCTTCTTCGCAGGGTTTGCCGACCTCCACAAAGACTTGCTTGACACAGTCGCCTCTGTTGCTACCGCTGGCAGTTAGAATCGTACCCTTATTGTCATACTTGACCGCAAGTCGGAAGTAATAGTGACCGGGTTTGTTGACTACAAACCCTCGGGCTGTCCCGTCACGAGCCACGCCGTTACTAAAGCGAACGTTTGGGACGGCCTTCTTGCCGATGACGCGACCGTTGGCGGCGTCAACATATTCGTAGTACATAGTGGCAGCGCTGCGATTAGTGAGCGGCACGCCTTCGCTATTTTTGCCGGTTGCTCGACCGCGAACTCTGACTTCGGTGCCAACCTCGACAGTCGCTTTATTACCAGTACTGATTGATAACAAATCACATTGGACGATTTTGTCTGGCTTTACTGGCGGCGGCGGTGGTGGTGTTTCTGGCGGCTCAGGCGGTGCTGGCGGTTCATCAATGATAATGATGTTACCGCAGTCATACATAATCAAGAACGTGGCACCGTTTGCGCGCGTACCCTGTAGCGCGGTGAAGTTGTAATTACCCCAACCCCAAACATAACGCAGATAGAATGCTTTGGCACCAATCTGCACGCGCTCTTCACCCGGCTTGCCATAGGGATTGCGGCCAAGAGACTTCATTTTGCCGTTAAAATCTCGTGTATTTCTCGTGACAGTTGAAGAGCGGTCAACTGCCTCACAGCTGACGCCGTAATGCGCGAAAATAGTTTTAATCTCTAGATTTGTCCGACACCAGTTGACAGCATCTGCTTTTGATCGAATACCACCCGGAATGATGTCGTTACTTGAGTAGGCAAGGCTTGGCTCGCTCGGCGCGATGGCCGCAAACCCCTGAACTAGCAGCGATAAAATAAGAAACGAAAAGCCCAGCTTACGGATGGAGCCTTCGGCTCGCATGCGTTTAGAATAAAAGGAAACCTGACCGATCAGGCTTGGGTTAAACGGGAGATTAGAGAGCAGTTTTTTAAACATTTTTTATTTCTCTTTTTAATACTGCTAATGCTATTGAACCATAAAGTCGTGTGTTCAAACAAGTCTTTTTCTTCTTTTTGTTAGAAAAAATACTACAGATATAACAACAACAGGGGTAGCGTGCCTAAAAAACTTTTGTCTGAACACATCTTTTTAGTTGTATGTAGCGGCATGTTTCGCTATACTTAAGGGCAGCTGAGGTCCAAACATAAATTCTGATTTGAGGGTAAACATAACGGCGTGAGTAAAGCAAAAGATTATAATGCTAGTCAAATTCAAGTGCTTGAGGGTCTTGAGCCGGTTCGCAAGCGCCCCGGAATGTATATTGGCGGTACTGGGGTGGAAGGCCTACACCACTTGGTGTGGGAGATTGTCGACAACGGTATTGACGAGGCGCTAGCCGGACATGCTACTACAGTAGCGGTACATATCCGTAAAGACGGCAGCATTACAGTTACGGATAACGGACGTGGTATTCCGACTGACATTCACCCTAAAACTGGCAAGAGCACTGTCGAAACCGTCCTGACGGTTTTGCATGCGGGTGGTAAGTTCGAAAACCAAGCCTATAAGGTTTCTGGTGGTTTGCACGGTGTTGGGGTAAGTGTGGTGAATGCTCTCTCAACCAAGTTGACGGTTACGGTTCATCGGGAGGGCAAAACATATCAACAAGAATACGAACGAGGCGTGCCAAAGTCTGATCTTAAAGTCATTGGTAAAACAGAGCACTCCGGGACAGAGATTACGTTTTACCCAGATGAAACCATCTTTGAAACCACTACAATTCATTACGATACGGTGCTTGATCGCTTACGCCACGCCGCCTATCTCACCAAAGGTATCCATACTTCTTTGCAGGATGATCGTACCGATAGTCGCTATAGCTTCTACTTTGAAGGTGGTATTCAATCGTATGTCCGACACCTTAACCTCGGTAAAGATGTCGTCGACGAAGACGTCTTCTATGTCGAGAAACCCGCTGGAGACGCAGAAGTAGAAATAGCACTGCAATACACCGATGCTTTCTCTGAAACCATCAAGGCGTTCGCTAACAATGTTTATAACCCCGATGGCGGCACACATCTGACTGGCTTTCGCTCGGCACTAACTCGCGTTATTAATGATTATGCTCGCAAGAACGGCTTGCTCAAAGAAAAAGAAGAAAATCTCTCTGGCGAAGACACTCGCGAGGGTCTGACGGCTATTATTTTAGTCAAACTGCCTGATCCGCAGTTCGAAGGCCAGACGAAAAACAAGCTGGGTAATCCCGAGGTTCGTGGTTACGTCGAGCAAGTCCTGGCCGAATATCTCGCATACTATCTTGAGGAACATCCGGCTATTGCCAAGAAAATAGTTGGCAAAGCTATCTTGTCGGCTCGCGCCCGCGCCGCCGCCCGCGCCGCCCGCGACAACGTTATCCGTAAAGGTGCGCTTGATAGCACCTCGCTACCTGGAAAACTTGCTGATTGTTCAAGCAAAGACCCCAAAGACTCAGAGCTCTACATTGTTGAGGGTGATTCAGCCGGTGGCTCAGCTAAAAGCGGCCGCGACAGTAAGACGCAGGCAATTTTGCCGCTGCGCGGTAAAGTATTGAACGTTGAGCGCGCTCGACTGGACAAGATGTTCGCTAACAACGAGATCAAGAGTCTTATTACGGCGATTGGTGTCGGCATTGGCGAGCAGTTTGATATGGAGCGGTTACGCTACGACCGTATCATCATCATGACCGATGCCGATGTTGATGGAAGCCATATCTCAACACTGCTGATGACGTTCTTCTTCCGCTACATGAAGCCAGTCCTTGACGGCGGCCATTTGTACCTGGCAAAACCACCGCTGTATCTGGTCCGAGCTGGCAAGAAGAAGCACTACGCCTACTCTGATGACGAGCGCGATCAGATTATAAAAGAACTTATTACCGATAAAAACGCTCGGGGCACGAAAGTAAATGCGAGCGATGACGTTGCCAAGCAGGCCGGTGCCGAGATTAGCCGCTACAAAGGTCTTGGTGAAATGGATGCCGACCAGCTCTGGGATACAACCATGAACCCCGAAAATCGAGTCTTGGTACAGGTGAAGGTAGAAGACGCCGAAAAAGCCGACGCTATTTTTAACAAGTTGATGGGCACTGAAGTAGAGTTGCGCAAAAACTTTATTCAAGCCCGCGCTAAATTTGCTAATACCGAGGAGCTGGATATTTAGTTATGGATGAAGACAAGCAAACACCAGTAGAAGGCGAAATCGTGAGTACGCAAACCCACTCCAAGACACTTGAAAACCGCACCGTTGAAGACGTGATGGAGGACAGCTACCTCCGTTATTCAATGAGCGTGATTATTGCTCGTGCGTTGCCAGATGTTCGTGACGGCTTGAAGCCTGTCCATCGCCGCATCTTGTACGTCATGGACAAAATGGGCATCAAAGCTACCGGTAAAACGGTAAAAAGTGCCCAAATAGTCGGTGAAGTTATGGGTAAATATCACCCACATGGTGACACGGCAATTTATGACTCCATGGTACGCATGGCACAACCGTGGTCGATGCGGTACGAACTTGTCAATGGACAGGGTAACTTTGGCTCAATGGACGGCGATCCACCGGCTGCACACCGCTATACCGAGGCTCGAATGGCACGTGCAGCCGAAGAAATGCTGGCTGATATCGACAAAGAGACCGTCGAATTTCGCGATAACTACGACGGTACGCGCCGCGAACCGGTCGTGTTGCCGGCGAAACTACCAAACCTGCTCTTGAACGGGCAAATGGGTATCGCCGTTGGTATGGCGACCAACATTCCGCCGCATAACCTCGGTGAACTTGTTGATGCCACCGTACACCTTATTGATAATCCCGAAGCGACAACTGATGATCTTCTGGAGTTTGTGAAGGGGCCAGACTTTCCAACCGGCGGTATTGTTTACGGCAGTGAATCACTTCGAACCGCATATGCCTCAGGCCGCGGCGGTATTGTCATCAGAGCCGTTGCCGATATCGAGGAGAACAAGAAAGGTCGCCACTCGATTATTGTCACCGAAATACCATACGCACTCAATAAAGCCAGTCTTATCGAGAAAATTGCCGACCTTGTCAAAGACAAGAAGATCAACGGTATTGCTGATCTGAGAGATGAAAGTGCCAGGGGTGATGTGCGTATTGTCATTGACCTCAAGAAAGATGCCTATCCGAAGAAGATATTGAATCAACTGTATAAACTGACACCACTCCAGACCAGCTTCCATTACAACATGCTGGCGCTCGTCGATGGAATTCAACCCCGCGTGCTCGGCCTGCAAGATATTCTGCAGGAATACATTAAGCATCGTCAGTTAGTGGTCCGTAAACGGACTGAGTTTGAGCTGAAGAAGGCCCAAGAACGCGCTCATATCCTCGAAGGGCTGAAGATCGCCCTGGATCATATCGACGAGGTTATCAAGGTAATCCGGGCTAGCCAGACCAGTGAGGAAGCCCAGACAAACCTGATTAAGAAGTTCAAACTTTCGGTCATTCAGGCTCAAGCAATTCTGGCTATGCAGTTGCGTAAGCTGACTGGACTAGAGCGTAAAGAAATCGAGAACGAACTCGCAGAGCTCAAGGCACTGATTGCCAGATTAGAGAATATCCTTGCCGACGAAAAGAAAATCCTCAAGATTGTCAAAGATGAATTGCTCGCGGTCCGGAAACAGTTTGAAGATGAACGGCGAACAAAGATTATACCCCAAGAGCTAGGCAAGATGAGTGACGAAGATCTTGTTCCTGACGAGCAAGTTGTTGTGACGCTTACATCAGCAAACTACATAAAACGCTCACAAATTGCCGATTACAAAAAGCAGGGCCGTGGCGGCAAAGGTCGACGGGGCATGACGACTCGCGAAGAGGATGTTATTGAGCATGTCGTCAACGCCAGTACGCATGATTACCTGTTGTTCTTTACCAACAAAGGTCGCGTTTTTAGGATAAAAACTTACGAAGTACCAGCGACTAATCTCAATGCCAAAGGTGTTGCTATTGTGAACCTTTTGCAGTTGCAGCCAGAAGAGAAAGTAAGCTCAGTCATTAATATCAGCAAGCAAGAAAAGAACGGCCATTTATTCATGTGTACGGTCAAAGGCGTTGTTAAGAAAACACCGTTTGAGCAATACCAAAATGTTCGGAGCAGCGGGCTCATCACTATCAACCTAGACCAAGACGATGAACTACGCTGGGTACGCATGACCACCGGCGACAACGAAGTGCTTATTTCTACCTCTCAAGGTCAGGCTATTCGCTTCCACGAGAAAGATGTCCGCCCAATGGGCCGAGTTGCCAGGGGTGTGCGAGGTATTCGCTTGCGTGCAGGCGATGAAGTTATCGGCATGGATATTGTCGAAGAGAATAGCAATATTTTTGTCATCAGTGAGTATGGCTACGGCAAGCGTACGAAAGTTGACCAGTTTACCGCTCATGCTCGAGGCGGTGTCGGTATCCGTTCGGCGGTCGTGAACAGCAAAACCGGTAAACTAATCGGTGTAAAATCCCTGACAACAGATGAGTTAGAGGTAATCATTATTTCCATGCAAGGCCAGACGATTCGCCTCGGGCTCAAAGATATTCCAGCACTTGGGCGCGCCACGCAAGGGGTGCGCATCATGCGTATGAACGATGGCGATACAGTCGCATCGCTTGCACTGCTTGAAGCCGCCAAAGAAGACGACGAAGATGATGTTCAAGAAGAAGCCAAACCCGAGAAGCCTCAAAAAGCCTAGAAAAAGCAATTTCCAGGCTTGACACTTGGTATTCAAACAGATAAGATGTTCTGAGTCTTTTGGAGGTTCTATTAAATTGTCTCTGAAAAGCTCTGTTCGTTAAAAATTGAGTAGTGCAATTAAATCAACGTCAGTTCAATTGAATTGTTTTGAAAATAGTCAGTAATATCCAATCGATAAGATTGGTGTTTAGACTGAAACAGACAAATTCTTAGATGCAGAGCATCCTTTAGGGGGTGCAGCCGGTCTCGATGGATTTATTCCATCGTACCGCGCGAGAGGGGCGAGCCCCTCTTCCATCTTTTTGGAGAGTTTGATCCTGGCTCAGGATGAACGCTGGCGGCGTGCCTAATACATGCAAGTCGAGCGGAAACATTCGTTCCACTTTGCGTGGAACGCAAGAATTCAGATTAAAGAAGCAAGATTATAGAATAAAACTCGCGCGAAGCGCTCAAGTATTTTCTACATTCTACAATCTATTTTCTAAATTCTAATATAGCGTAACACGTAGTGTGGAGCGAGATGTCGAGCGGCGGACGGCTGAGTAACGCGTAGGAACGTACCCCAAAGTGAGGGATAAGCACCGGAAACGGTGTCTAATACCGCATGTGATCTTCGGATTAAAGCTTTATGCGCTTTGGGAACGGCCTGCGTAAGATTAGCTTGTTGGTGAGGTAAAAGCTCACCAAGGCGACGATCTTTAGCTGGTCTGAGAGGATGATCAGCCAGACTGGGACTGAGACACGGCCCAGACTCCTACGGGAGGCAGCAGTAGGGAATTTTC
>CAZRSX010000009.1:0-27516 GCA_964602865.1 uncultured Candidatus Saccharibacteria bacterium | reverse complement strand
CTGGCCTTATCGGCACCATTGCTGGCAATGCCACCAACTTCTACCTGGACGACACTGGTCTGGCTGCTACCACCGCCACGCCGTCGACTAATACCACCGGCCAAGCCCAACTTTTGGGTGCCTCGGTACTTATTCAGAACTCCACTGACTCTGCCAACGCCCTGAATGTGAATACGGCTAACGGGACAAAAATACTAAACGTAGACACCGCTACCCAGACAGTCAATCTCAACCAGCTCAGCACCCCAACCAACCTGGCCGCAACCTTGCTGACCGCCCCCGTTATCTCTGGCATTACCCAAACCGGCACGGCTGGCAGCACCAATTACACATACCGCGTGACGGCCTACTTTAACGACGGTACCGAAACCGCGCTGTCTACCGCCGTCACCACCAACACTGGTAATGCCACCCTCACCACGGGCAACTACAACGTTATAGCTTGGGGTGCGGTCACTGACGCCATTGGCTACAAGGTCTACCGGACCGCCAGCAGCGGCACCCCAAGCACCACCGGCCTGATTGGCACCACCACCAGCACCAGTCTCAACGACACCGGCCGCAGCGTCTCTGCTGATACGCCAGGTGCCAGCGGCCTGGCGAGCACAACGTATTGGTATAAAGTCACCGCCCTCGATGGCACTGGCGGCGAAACCACAGCCAGCAACCAAGTCAGCCAAGCCACCGGTGCCGCCAGCATTCGTGCTATTAGCCTGACCTGGAGTCCTGTTCCTGGTGCAAGAAGCTACCGTGTCTACCGCGGTACAGCCAGCAATGGCCAGAACGTCTACTACACCACCCGAACCAACTCATTTGTGGACTACGGCTCCAATGCCAGTGCCAGTGGCGGCGGTAGCGGTGCGCCGCCAACTACCAGCACTGGCTACCTCAATGTTCTGACAAACGAGCACAATAGCCAGTTGACTATTGGCACGGCCAGCGATGCTACGGCCCAAGCCCAATTATATGTTGGCGGTAACTTCTTTAGCCCATTGACAGCAACGTTTACGGGGACAGGCGTCGGCATTGGCCTTACGTATAAGGTCATGGGCGTAGACAGTCAAGGAAATGCTTTGTCTGAGCGGCAAGCAGTCGGCACAGTTTATGCGTCAGCTACTCTTGATGGCAGTAATTACGTAACCCTAACATGGGAGGCTATGCATGGTGCTGCTAGTTACGAGGTGTATAGAGTAGCACGCGAAGGGTCAGTTAACCACAGCGTTGGCGTCAAGATTGGTACTGGTATTACCACAACCTCGTTTGTAGATGACGGCGCGGCTATTATTAGCTCTGGCTTGCCGCCAGCGGGTGCCGTGGCAACCACTGTTGCTCCACCAGGTAATCAATACTACGGCAATACAATGGTTGCACATGCAGGTACTACTACCTTCAAACTCTATGACATGTCTGTCCCGACGGCACCGCGCCACGTCAATACCGTGTCGGTCGACGTTTCGTGGTTGAATACACTGCGAGTCCAGGGGCGTTATGCATATGTTTACGGCGATAGGCCGGGCGGGCTAAGCGTATTGCTAGTTTACGATATAAGCAATGCCGGCAATGTCACTTTGCTGGGAGAAGTGACGGTACGACATAATGCTGAATTTAGCGAGCGCTATTTTGACCTACGGGGCAAGTATGCGGTAATGCATGGTCAGACCAGTAGTCTTATACATCTCGTTGACATATCTGATCCTGCAAAACCAGTGGTCGTGAGCCATATAGGTGGCATCGGTGGCAATCAGCGCGCAGCAGTTGCCCTTGATGGCGAGCGTCTCTATTATTGTGTAGACGCTACAGCTGTGGTGCGAGTGTTTGATATATCCAACCCAGGCAGCGTTACGCAGATAAATAGCGGGGCAGACTCTGTGCCGAATGTAAATTGCTTCAATAATATGAGAGTCCGAGGGCAATTTTTGTACACGGTAAACCGCGCACTGCGAGTGTTTGATGTGTCAAACCCTCGTGCAATCAGAATTGTGCGAACAGTTCCTAATGTCAAGGGTACACTTCAGATTGATGGCACCAGGGCGTTTTCTGCAAGTTTTGGCACGGTTGACATCATAGACATTAGCAATCCTTCTATGGCCAAAAAAATAGGCGGCTTGGGCGGCTATACGCATAACCAAAATCAGACGGGGTCTGCTGTTGTCAGGGGCCGGTATGTCTATGCTCGGTTTCAAGACTCAAGTATTACCCGTATTTTTGACCTGGGTGGTACCTATACTGATAGCATAGGCGCTGGCACAGCGGAGCTAGGTGCTTTAACGGTGACAGATTCTGCAAAAGTAACCGGTAACGTAGATATTGCTGGCGGACTACAAGTGTCTGGCAGTACGCAACTTAATGGTGGTTTGGGTGTTGCTGGCGAGACATCTTTGCAAGGCACTGTTCAAATGGCCGGCGGTATACAGGGTGGCGTATCCATCAGCGGGCTGAGCACTCCTGCTACACCAACGATTACCCCGGTTGGCACTGCTGGCAGCACCAGCTATAGCTATAGCATTGTGGCAGTTGGTGCTTCGGGTGGCACCACGCCTGCCAGCACGGCAGGCTCCACCGCAACCGGTAATGCCACGCTTGATACAACCAACTACAACCGTATCCGCTGGGCTCCAGTAGACGGCGCGGTGAGCTACCGCGTCTACCGCACGGCCAGTGCCGGCACACCAAGTAGCACCGGTCTGATTGGTACTGCCAACGGTACCACGTTCTTTGATGATGTTGGTTTGTCGGGGACAGATGCTGCTCCAACTGCTAACACTTCCGGTTTACTGACAGCCAACACTGGCCTCAAGGCTACTGCCGGTAACGCCGATAGCGTGGCTGTTATCGTCCAGGGCGCAGCCAGTCAGACCGCCAACCTGCAAGAATGGCAAAACAACAGCGGTGCTGTCCTGGCGTCCATCAGTGCAGATGGTGACCTGACCGTCACTGGTGCAGCCAATATCACCGGTGCACTCACTGTCGGCTCTATCACTACCGGCAATATCACCATCAATGGGCATATTATCGGCAACGCTGACACGCGCGGCACGGTAACCATAGCGCAGGGCGATACTGACGAAGACTTTACCTTTGCGACCCCATACGCCAGCGCGCCACATATTGTGCTGACACCACTGGGCGACCCGGGCGGGGCATTCTGGGTCAGTAATGTTACGACCACCGGCTTTACGGTCAATATCACTGGGCCACTGGGTGACGACCTAGATTTCAACTGGCACGCCCAACAGTAAGGGCTAGGAACTGGAAATCAGAAAACAGAAACTAGAAAACAGAAAACAGAAAAGGGGAAATAGGGAATAGAAACCAGAAACCAGAAAATAGAAACTGGAAAGTAGAAGATAGAAAAGGGAAACCAGAAGCTTGAACCTAGACCAGGCTACAATAAATACTATGAAACAGGTGATCTACCAATCGGTTGTGGACCAAGAGGGCAACTATTATGTTGCTCAGTGTCTGAATGTCGATGTATCGAGTTTTGGCGATACCGAACAAGAGGCCTTGGCTAACTTGCAAGAAGCACTAGAGCTCTTCTTTGAAGATACCCCAAAAGCCGAGCCTTCAAGCAGCGTTAAACACCCCTCTATTCACACGTTGCGCTTACAACGTGCCTAGCGATGAGTGCTAAACTGCTATCATCGAAAATAGCTACTTTTTCTTGACCGAATTGCGTTCGACAGCGTATGCGGTGATTTTTTCTATCAGGTCGTAGGGAATTGGCTTGTCTAGCGGGAAGCGAATGGTGCCTTTGGCCGTCTCGTAAGCCGTTAGCTCGTCCTGAAAGGCCGAAATGGGGGCAGGCCCAGGATAGAAGCCGATGTGGCTGTCATAGGCCGCAAAATGCACCAAATTGCCATGAAATACAAAAGTTGGTATGCCGTAGCTAATCTTCTCGGTTGCCTCAGGGGCGGCCTTTTGAATGGTCTGGCGAATTTTCTGCAAGATTTTCTGTACGTCGGCAGGATATTTGGTTATAAATTCGTCGATGGTTTTTATGCTTAGATCCATATCGCGAGACATAGTTTAATTGTACCTCAAAAACTACTGCAAACTTATCTTCTGGGTTGACATAAGCACTTCGTAATGCTATCATAAGCGTAATTCCGAGGAAGGAACAGAGGGTTCTGGCGATAGCCGGGGCTCTTTTTCTTTCTTTGGCATAAGTAGTGGGCATGGTAACTTATCACATAATCACTGTTAAGCGGTTTTGTGGCTGAGCGCAGGTTGGGATGGAAGCTGAGGATCGGAGCAGAGGCGTACATGTCGTACGCAGGCGCCACGAACCGGAAGTTTCCGCCCAAGATGCGCCAACCACATAAGCGCGCAGTAAGGAGCTATAATGGCTGGAACTAAGATGGGCGGCAAAGCTGCTGCTAGCACAAACAAAACTAAATACGGTGCTGATTTTTACGCAAAAATCGGTGCTATGGGCGGTAAAAAAGGCCGAACCGGTGGTTTTTACGCGAACCGTGAGCTTGCACGTGTTGCTGGCGCAAAGGGTGGACGTATCTCTCGCCGAACCAAAAAAGTTGCCTAAAACCACAGGTCGCAGACAACAAAAGTCCTGGCAAAGCCAGGGCTTTTTGTTTGGTCTGCTTTTGGCGCATTGCGGTGTTGCCTAGCTGTGATGCGTCCTCGACGTACGCTAAGTACGCCTGCGGGCGCTTCTCGCTGTCGCCACCACACTGCATCCAAACCTGAGGCTTTAGGGGGGGGGGGCTTTATATGAATTTTTGCGGTTTGTTTCCTGCTCGGTGACTAGTCACGAGCGAACCAGCGGACTTCTTGCGGTAGGGGCGGCAAAAGCGGGAGCTTGAAACAGTCCATGTCTGACCACAGTTAAAGCATTTGTAGTGGCGATCGTCCTGCTGGAGGCTGCGGCTATCGCAAGTAGGGCAGGCGCTGCGCTGATGAAGCCAATCGCGGTAGGTGTCCATACAATCTTGGATATAGTCCTCGTCAATCTCATACCCGTACTGCTGACCAATCTCTTTGGCCTTTTCCCAGGCGGTACTTTCCAGTGAAACTAACGCCACGTCCGAATCGTAGCCAGTATGTCCTAGTAAAGCATGGCCAACTTCGTGCAGGAGCGACCAGGGCGCTGTGCGAACAGCGGCGGCGTGCCGAGCGTATACGATTTCTCCGGCCTTGGGCGACCAACAAAACTGGTCACCAGCCTTAAACAACAGGGAAGGATGGTCACGACGAAGTTGTCTAAGCAGCTTTTCCATCCCGTTAGAGCCCACCATACACTTTACTACTGCGTAAGTTTTGCAATATACAGATAGTTTCCAAGGCGCAGTTTTCTTTGTCGGTCTTTTGAGCTCTAACGGGATCCATACGTGTCTTTCAGGAGTTCATGGCAGCCGTAGAGCACCGCTTCCTCAGGGCGAGCAGCTCGCTTTATCGGCGGTATGGGCGTCATCGGTGTCTCGTATTTCTCGAGTTCTTTACGGAGTAAATCATCAAAACTATCCAGGTGTGTGCCGACACCGCCGCCAATGATGATGACGTTGGGCTGAATAACAGCAATAAGGTCAATCATGCCTCGCACAATGTCGTGGGCGATAATTTTCCAGGTTTTTTGGTCTCGTATATCGCGTGCCATTTTGCCAAATCGTTTTTCAATCGCTTTACCAGAGGCGAATGACTCCCATTTGGTAAGCTTGCCATTGTATTCGAGCATCATATGGCCGCCTTCACTGTCAGCAAAACTGGCATCTATAACGCCATCTGTGATAATTCCAGTGCCAATTCCGGTGCTTATTGTCAAAAAAAGTACTTTCTTTATATCACCTTTGATGTTTCTTGCTTCACTGAGTCCTGCCAGATTGGCGTCGTTTTCAATCATAACAGGGGTGTGTGTGATAAGTTCGATGTCTTTTTGCAAAGGCACATTTTTCCATGGCAAATTACCAAACCGCGTTCCGACACCCGACTGGCGATTGACTTTACCTGGGGCGGCGACGCATATTGCGGTTATATTTTGTGCCAAGATTGGCTCCACGTGGCGCCGAAATACTGCCAAAAACGTATCGTAGTTCTGGGGCGTCTCGAACCGAAACTTCTCTGTGAGCTTGCCGTTTTTGGTAAAAACCCCCAGTAACGTCTTAGTACCGCCTATATCTACCGCGAGAAACACGCCAAAAACCCTCCTTGCGTGAATTGTTTCATAGCCTCAATTGTAGCATGGCCGTACCTCTTTACTTAAGTGTAAAAAACAGATACAATACGGGTAAGTCTGATCGGAGTACTAGTCTACGGACTACCGCAGCACTCATAAGGAGGCATGTTTGCCCATGTCAAAAACAATGACAATGGATGAGCTACTCGCTACATCCGATATCCAACCACTCAAAAGTGGTGATGTGGTGGAAGGAACCATCACTGAACTCAAGAAAAACGAGGTCTGGATCGACCTCGGCGCCCATGGTGTGGGAATTGTTACCCGCCGTGAAATGGCCCGCTCAAGCGAGCTCAAGGAAGACGAGCCAGTAACAGTAAGCGTTATTGACCCGGAAACGGACGAAGGCTACGTCGTCTTGAGTATGCGCCGCGCTGCCAAAGACCGCGGTTGGGACGAACTGCAACGCCTGCACGACGCCCAAGAAATCATAGAGATTAACCCGTACGATGCCAACCGAGGCGGCTTGTTGGTCGAGGTCGAGGGGATTCGCGGGTTCTTGCCCGTTTCGCAGCTGGCCGCAGGCCACTACCCACGCGTCTCAGGTGCCGATAAGGACGAAATCCTACAGAAGCTCAACGAGTTGACCAAAAAGACCCTGAAGGCCCGTATTTTGGACGTCAGCAAGAAAGACAACAAACTTATCGTATCCGAAAAAGAAGCTGTACGTGATGAACTGCAAAACCGCTTTGCCAAACTGAAAGTTGGCGATATGGTAACCGGTATCGTCACCGGTGTTATTGATTTCGGTGCGTTTGTGAATGTCGACGGCATCGAAGGCCTTATCCATATTTCAGAAATCTCCTGGGAACGCGTTGAAGATCCGAAGAAGTACGTCAAGGTTGGCGACACGGTTGAGGCAAAAATCATTGCAATCGACAAAGACCGTCTGAGTTTGAGTCTAAAGCAAACTCAAGAAGACCCATGGCTACAAGAGGTAAAAGCCTTCAAGAAGGGCGACAGCGCCGAAGGAAAAATTACCCGGATTACGCCATTTGGTGCTTTTGTGCAGCTGTCGCCAGCGGTTGAAGCCCTGGTGCATGTGTCTGAAATGAGCGACGATGACGGTGTTGACCCCGAGAAACTGTTCCAGTTGAACGAAAAGAAAACATTTACAGTGCTCGATATTGACCTAGAAGGCCGCAAGATCGCACTGAGCCTAAAGGATAAAAAGTAACCGTTTTACAGGGTATAGACGCTATGTAAAGCATGGGAATCATAAGAAAGGAGGCAAGCATGAATAACGAGACAGCCAAAGCGAACTCGACAATCGAAATTGAACCAACTATCACCGCTGGTGCGCTTGCCGGAAAACTGATGATTCCCCCTGCCAAACTCATCGCCGAACTGTTTAAAAACGGCGTGATGGTAACGGTAAACGAGCGCATTGACTTTGACACAGCCCAGATTATTGTTGAGGAGCTGGGTCTTGGCGTCGAGCTGGTCAAAAAAGCCGACGAAGAAACAGCCGCGCCGCGCCGCCAGAAGCCAGCTACCAGCGAACAGGCACAAGGCCGTCCGCCAGTGGTGGCGGTGATGGGGCACGTTGATCACGGCAAAACCAGCCTGCTTGATGCTATCCGTGAGGCTGATACTGCTCAGGGAGAGGCCGGCGGCATCACCCAGCACATCTCGGCCTACCAGATAGAGCATGGTGATCGCGCCATGACATTTCTTGATACCCCCGGACATGAAGCCTTTGCGGCGCTTCGCCAACACGGCGCCCAACTAACCGATGTGGTGGTCATTGTGGTGGCTGCCGATGACGGCATCAAACCGCAGACACTTGAGGCGATTCGTTTCGCCGAAAAAGCCGGCGTCAAGATGATTGTGGCTGCTAATAAGATTGACAAACCTGAGGCCAACCTAGACAAGCTGAAACAGCAGCTGGCAGAGAAGAACTTGCTTATCGAAGAGTGGGGCGGCGATACGATTCTGGCGCCTGTTTCGGCCAAGACAAAAGAAGGCATTAATGAGCTGCTCGATATGATTCTCTTGGTGGCTGACGTTGAGGAGCTCAAAGCCGACTACGACGTGCCCGCAGAAGGATTGGTCATTGAGGCACACATGGAACAGGGTCGCGGCCCAATCGCCTCTGTTTTGGTGGAAGCAGGAACGCTCAAACGGGGACAATTCGTTGTGGCAGGTACAACATATGGTAAGATTCGTAATCTCGAATCTACCACCGGTAAGCCGATAGAGACAGCAACACCGTCAACACCGGTGATTATCACCGGGCTCAAGGAACTGCCTGGCTTTGGTGATGTCATTACGGTTGTTGCCAGCGAGAAAGTTGCCCGCGAGCAGGCTGCAAAACTTGCTGAGTCCAAAAAAACTGACGCCCGGCTTGGAGTCGATACCAGTAGTGAGCTGATGCGCATGATCAACCGCAATATCAACGTTCAGGAGTTGCCAGTGATTATCAAGGCCGATGTTAAGGGTTCACTCAAGTCGGTCATTGACAGTTTGCGCGCCCTTGAAAACGAAGAAGTCAGCATCCGGATTATTGGCTCCGGGGTCGGCACTATAACAGAGAACGACCTGCATCTGGCGCATACGGGTGGTGCGATTATTTACGGATTTAGCGTCGCCGTACCGAATACGATCAAACAGCATGCCGCTCGCGACAAAGTCTCAATCAGGCTGTTTCGGGTTATCTACGAGCTTATTGATGACGCCAAAGTAGAGCTGACCAAGCTGCTCGTTCCAGAGGTGGTTGAAAAAGAACAAGGACGATTGATTGTAAAAGGTGTTTTTAAGACAACCAAGACCGAAATTATTTGCGGCGGCGAAGTGACCAAAGGTAAACTGAGTTTACCGGCCCTGGCGCGTATTACCAGGGGTGATGACGTGCTGGCTGAAGCAGAAGTCACCAGTCTGAAGAAGGGCCCGCAAGAGGTCAAAGAAGTGGTGAGCGGCGAGATGTGCGGCTTGCAGCTGAAAACCGAATCGCGGCTAACCCTCGAAGAAGGCGACCGCATAGAATTATTTACCCGGGAGAGCGTCGCTCGCACGCTATAAAAGAGGATAGGAGCAGCTGTGGAGTTCGGACCACCACGAGTCGAAGATGACGATGACGAAGAGCTAGAAGCAGCGCCCGAGGCTCCTGATGAACTTCGCTCTGAACGCAATACCTGGCAATCTATTTCTGAGCGGTTCAAACTCCTGTTTGCTCCTGAGGAAGAGAACGAAGATGATGAAGACGACGATGAAGGCGACCCCAAGAAAAAACGCCGCAGCAAGCTCGTAGCCATTTTCCAGCGACACAATATTGCCGCTAAAAGCCTCGAAACAGAAGAAGCACCTCGGTCAAGACCCGAAACACCACTAACAATACCGCATATCGTTACAGAAGAAGCGGCTCCAAATGAGCAATCGCAGCAGCAGACTGCTGGCGAGCCGGTTAGTTTGCCGGAGCAGCCGACTGAAAACGTATCAGAACCAGAAGACGACGAAGCAGATGAACTGGCGCCGGTACCCCCGGTACAGGCTGCCGGTGACATTCCGTTGCCGCCACCGCCGGTCGAACAGCTTCCGCCTTCTCACGATTCGGCGGAACACGACCCACCGGATGATGAACCGCCAATCCCGCCGCTACCACCAATGCCGCCAGCTGGCATGGGCGGGGGTTTTACTGGTGAGCCACCAATGCCGCCGCGGCCTCATGCCGCAGATGCAGCGCCTCCTATTGAGCCAACCCCGACCACTGTTATTAATAACATTGAGCATATCGAAAACCGACCAGCCAATATCGGTCCGGCATTGGTCGGTTCGCTGATAGTCAATCGTCTGAGTAAAAATCGTGATGCACGCCTCCAGAAACAGATAGAAGCCGTCAAAGATAAAGTGGAAACATCAGACAACCGCCATGCCCTGGCAGAGGCAGATAGAGCACAGAAACAACGGCAATTGTTTGAGCAGCAAGAACGCCTACGTCGTGAGAACCAGCCAGAACACCCTGCGGCCGCTCCATCGCCGCAACCAGAACGGCAAGCAACGCCGCATCTCAGCCACAAGGCAGAAACGACACCAAAACCCCGCACTGAAGCGCAAAACAATATCCAGTCAACCCCCGAACTAAGGCGTCAAACGCATAATAACGAACGACCAATCCACATGCCTGAAGACAAATCAAGTACAGGAGTGAGGCCGGAGGCAGCGCCGCCAAATTATGAAGCAGTTGCACCGAGCAACGAATGGTTTGCTCCAGATCACGAACGCCGGTTTGAGGTCAAAGATCAGACCACTGCTGACAATGAGGATGCCTCTGGTACAACGATGCAGCGCAGCATTGACCCATTCCGCCAGGACACGGCACAAGATATTGAGCGGATGCAGGCCTCGTTGGCCAAACAGCATCGTCCGATGCCGCAGCCCTCGTCGTCCAACGGTTCACAACCAATGAAAACAGCGGCGCTAGTCGGTGTGGCTACCGCACTGACGATTGTAGCGGTAATAATAATCGTGGCGCTGGTAAGATAGAGGCCACCAACGAATAATGGTATAATGTAACGTGATGAAGCAAGAAAGGAAACTAGCCAAATATGTTTAAGCTCGACGATAATCTACTACGAGAACTAGGACTGGGAGATCTGCCGCCACAAGAAAAAAACCGCATGCTGGCGCATATTTACGAAACGCTGGAAATGCGTGTGGGCATGCGTCTGGCAGAGGGAATGAGTGACCAACAGCTCGATGAGTTTGAACGACTCATGCCACTAGAGACGGATAGTCCAGAAGCACGCCAGCAAAAAGAAAAAGACGCGCTGGTATGGCTGGAAACAAACTTCCCAAATTACAAACAAGTTGTGGCCGATGAACTCGAAAGACTCAAAAATGAGATTAAGGCTTCGGCAGCTCAAATTCTTGCCTCGGTGCAACAACCGCCCGCCACGCCCCCTGTACAGCAGTAGGTTTACAGCAAACGTTTGTGGCCGTTTATAAACTCTTGGGCGCTCATTTCGCGCTTGCCAGCTGGCTTTAGTCTGCTAATCCACAGAGACGAACCATCCCCTGCAGTTATGGCGATTTCACCGACCTCGGGTACCACAGCGTTAACTTCGCCGGGTTTACTGCCTTTGGGGGCGCTGGGAACAACGTGAGCCTTGGTAATGACGACGTCTTTGCCGGCAAGCGTAGTTCGACTGCCTGGCCAGCCTAAGTAAGCGCGGATTTCGCGCTCAATCACTTCGGCCGGCTTGTGCCAATCAATGACACCATCGCTCTTTGTTAATTTTCGCGAGTAGGAGGCTTTACGTCCAGTCACGCTTTGCGGACTGGCTTTTTGCGTGTCTGCATATTTTGGCAATTCGCGTCGTAACATCTCGGCGCTAAAATGGATCAAATGCTCAGTTAACAGGGGCGTTGTGATGCCAGTCGGTAATTCATACGTGCCGAAAGCTAACAACGGGCCTTCGTCCATTTTTTCGACCAAGAGCATGAGGCTGACGCCGGTGTTTTTTTGACCGGATAGGACGGCAAAGGTAATCGGATCGGCACCGCGCCACTCGGGCAAAATAGAGAAATGGCTGTTGACGATGCCAAGCGGGAAATAGTCGATAACGTCTTGGGTCACGATAATCCCAAAATCAATCAGCACGCCGAGTTTGCTCGTGAATGGTTTTTTGGCGATCAGCTCTGATAGCTCAGCTTTGTTGGCCACGGTATATACTCGCAGATCAAGTTTTTTAGCACTGTCGAGTACTGGAACAGCTCCTTTGTGATGCGACGGCTTTGGCTTGGTAACAACCGCTTCAATCTCGAAATCTTTACTGAGTAGCTCAAGAGATTTTGCTGCGACTGGCCCGCTGCCAAAAAAGATGACTTTGGTCATTCCCAAAGATCCTTGTTGTTATGCACGTCCTTTTCGTAATCGAGCTCCTCCAGGTGACCATCGCCCTCGAGCCGGAAAAAAGCTTCCGGATTGTCTCTGATGTGATCGATAAAAACTATTCCTTTGGTATGGTCAATCTCGTGCTGGAAAATGCGGGCCATGAACCCCTCGACAGTGAGGCGTATTGATTTGCCCTTTTCGTCAAGTGCCTTAATGCGGACTTTGCTGTGGCGGGGAACCTTGCCGTAGATATCCTTAATACTGAGACAGCCTTCGTAATCTTCGACAACCTCGCCCTCGTACTTGACGATTTCTGGATTGATAAACACCCGAAAGGTTTTATTTTTTTTGTCGTCAAAGTTGGCGCGGATGACCACTATTCGCAACAATTTGTCTATCTGTACAGCAGCTAGGGCAACGCCAACTTCGTGGTCACGGCTTTCTTCCCAGTCAAGCGTAGCCGAACACATATCGGCAATCACCTGACGTATCTCAGCAGTTACCAAGCCAACTCTTTGCGATCGTTGTCGCAGATGCGCGTGAGGAAGGGTAATAATAGCTTCTTTTTTTAGGCTCATAAGATCGTTAGCTAAAAGTATAGCCTAAAGACATCACATTCAGAAATAAACAAGGCCAGCCTATAAAAGCGATGTCGGATCAAGATT
This sequence comes from uncultured Candidatus Saccharibacteria bacterium, assembly GCA_964602865.1. GTDB lineage: Bacteria > Patescibacteriota > Saccharimonadia > Saccharimonadales > JAGQNJ01 > CAZRSX01. The sequence continues at coordinate 14,828 of CAZRSX010000009.1, read as the reverse complement.
AAACCGCCAGCCTGCCGGGAGCTGCTGTGTTATGTCGACGAGCGTCTGGCGTTTCTTGGCTTTGACAATAATATGCCACTGATAGGCGCCGCGTGTTTTTCGGTGGAATCGAGGCGATGGCCCAAGTGCGGTTACCTCTGGCCACTGGCGCTGGATTAACTCAATTAGTTTTTTGCCGGAAGCCTGCAAAGTGGATTCTTGTTGCCGGCTGGCTGTGAGCTGCATGAGGTAGCAAAATGGCGGATAGGCAAATGTCCGCCGCTCTTTCAGTTGAGCGTTGTAAAAAATATCCCAATCCTTATTTTTGGCAGCATTAATGATGGGCTGGTCAGGTTGATAGGTCTGAATAATAACCTTGGTTGGTTTGGTCGTGCGGCCAACCCGGCCAATGACTTGTCGAAGGAGATGGTAGGTTTGTTCATCGGCGGTAAAGTCGGGCAGGTATAAACTACTATCGGCGAACGGAATACCCACTAGCCCAAGATTTGGCAGATCCAATCCTTTGGTTATCATCTGCGTGCCGATTAGGATATCAACCTTGCCGCTGAGGATACGGTCATATTGTTTTTCCAGCCGATTATCACCGGTGGTGTCGCTGTCGATTCGCAGTAACGCATACTCGGGAAACAGTTTACTCAGTTCTGTTTCGAGAGCTTTGGTGCCAGCGGCATGCAGTGACAGCTCCGTACTTTGACAGACCGGACAGGCAAGGGGCGGAGTTTGGCTATATCCACAGATGTGACACAAGAGAGCATGCGTATCGCTGTGATATGTCAGCGGCACGTCACAGTGGGGGCAGTCAGCTTGCCAGGAGCAGTTTTGGCACAGCATGATACGGGCGGTACCACGTCGGTTGAGAAAAATGAGCGATGTTTGGCCAGCTTGTTTGGCTGCAGCCACCGCGCTGATGAGCGAATCGCTAAATAACCACGACTGCCGAAACTGTTCTTTGTCTGTCCGATTCACCACTGATATCACGGGGGGTTTTATGCTGGCATGCACTGGTCTCGTCATACGGATAATGGGCATATTGTTCTTTTGCAACGAATAATAATCTGCAATGAGCGGCGTGGCAGTGCCAAAAATCGACAGGCAGCCATGGAGCTGGGCGAGCTTGGCAGCAACACGAGTGGTCTGATAGTGCGGCGCTTGTTCTTGTTTGTAGCTGGCGTCATGCGCTTCGTCCAGGACGATCAAGCCCAGGTTTTGTACCGGCAAAAACAACGCTGAGCGCGGTCCAATAACGACGCGGGGTTCGGTGCTGGCTGATAATGCCAGCCAGATATCACGGCGTTTCGCCTCGCTTAAATGCGAGTGACTGGTTATAACTCGTGTACCAAATTCCTTGCGGAACGTTTGCTCCAGCTGTGGCGTCAGACCGATCTCTGGGGTCAGGATAATGGCAGACTTGCCATTGTGGAGTGCGTCACGCACCAACTCCAGGTACACTCGGGTTTTTCCGGTGCCAGTGTCGCCATGGAGCAAGACGCTACCCGTTTTTTGCTGTCGAATAGTGGTCAGTGCTGCTTGCTGGTCAGGTGTCAGGGGCGGCAACGACGACTGTGATAGAGGTAAATCGGAGTGACTTTCGGGGTTGGGCACGCTGATTTTTTGAGGAACATTGCCAGGCACAAACAGCTGGGCAGTTTGACCGCTCGGAGCAGGGTAATACCGAAGCAGCCATGCAAAGAGCTTGATTTGCTCTAGGGCTATCTGTTGTTGAATTGTTCTGACAACTGGCTTAGCGACAAAGTGTGGCTTCTGGGTTTGAGCCGCGACAAAGCCGAAAACGTGTTGTTTTTGCAACGGGACTTCAACAATTTCGCCGATTTTTAACTCAAAATCACTTGCATAGGTGAGCGGTTCAGCCTTGTGATACTTTGGTGAGGACACCCAAACGCGGTAATAGTGCATAGTTTTAGTATACAGATATGCTTCCTCTTGAAAAACTTGTCCAGACCAAAACTGATCGAGTTATGTTTGGCGGCATTTCCAAGTGGTTTGGCTATAGATTTTTCATCTAGATATTGAAAATCTGAAAATATTTGTATACTATTAGATTTACACGTTGTGTGAATAACAATAACGCTCATGCTCAAAAGAAAGCAAACGCTTTCACTAGAGAGCAAGCAAAGTAGGGTACCCATGTTAGATGTATTTATAACCTCACGAGTCAGACGAAAAATTATAGTTGTGTATGCTAAATACCCCGACTTCAAGACACATGTACGGGGTTTGGCAAAGCTTATTAAAGAAGACGCCGGCAATATCCAGCGCGAGCTCAAACGGCTGGAAAAAATCGGTTTTCTCATCTCGGAACGACAAGGAAATACCAAGGTTTATTACACCAACAAGCATTTCATTATCTTTAAAGAGCTGCAAAGTATTGTCCTCAAATCACAACGCACCCAGAAAAAAAGAGCCTAAGCCAAGCCTTTTTGAATAATTGTATTGCATAATTTCATCTGTTAGGGTACAATTTTCCAGGTATGATTCAAGTAACAAGAAAAGACGCCAAAGAACCACTCGAAAACATGCTCCGTCGCTTTACGCGTAAAGTGCAACAGTCGGGTGTGATAATCGCGGTAAAACAGAACCAATACTTCGAAAAGCCCATGAGCAAGCGCGAACGCCGCCAACGGGCTATTATTCGCAAAGATCGTAAAGTCCAAAAAACGACACGAGCCAATTTCGCAGGGCGTTAATGACACTCAAAGAACGAATTGAACAAGACCTCAAGACAGCTCTTTTGGGCGGCGATAAAGACACGGCAACCGTGCTCCGCGGCCTTAAAAGTGTTATCTTAAACGCTGAAATCGCTGCTGGCGAACGAGAGGCCGGACTTGCTGACGCCAAAGTCGTCGACCTCTTAAAACGCGAAGTAAAATCTCGCACCGAGAGTGCCGAGCTCTATCTGAAGGGCGCCGACCAACAGCGCGCCGATAAAGAGCTTACAGAGAAGAAAATTATTGAAACCTACCTACCGGCGCAACTCAGTGACGAAGAGCTCCGAGTTCTTATTGATGATGCTGTGAAGACGACCAGCGCAACTGGACCCCAAGCAATGGGTCAAGTTATCGGACTGGTCAAGCAAAAAACAGGCGGTACAGCTGACGGCGCCCGCATCGCAGCTATTGTGAAGGAAACATTAGCCCAATGATCATATTTGTCGGTGTTGCTGGCGCCGGTAAAAGTATGCAAGGCCGACGTCTCGCCGATCGTTTTGGTCTGCCATGGCTTTCGACCGGAGAGTTCTTGCGTATGCTGGTCTCTGGTGAGCGCCGCAAAGCCATGCTCAAAGGCGAACTGTTAGGCGACCAGGAAATCATTGCTCTGGTGCAAAAGATTTTCTCAGTCATTGACAGCAGTCATGAGTTTGTACTTGACGGCTTTCCGCGCACCACCGCGCAGGCCGACTGGCTGCTGAACCAGGCCAAACACGAGCAGCTGCATATTACGGCCGTAGTCCACTTGATTGCTTCTGAGGAAGCCGTCGAAAAGCGACTCCTGGCTCGCGGACGCGCCGACGACACACCAGAAGTTATCAAACGCCGTTTCACCGAATATCAAGAGACGGTATTACCATTGCTCAAACAGTTCAAAAAAGCAAACATTCCCGTTCTTGATATCCAAGCAGAAGGCAATATTGGGAAAATCCATACTGAAATAGTCAGCCAAATAGAGCCACTGTTGCCGCAATGAAAACGCAGCCAAAAACCCCTCAGGAAATCCAAGCGATGCGTGAGGGCGGGGCAATGCTTGCGACGGTACTCAAAGAACTGCACAGCTATGTTGCGCCGGGGCAGACCACCAAACAGATTGCCGATCATGCCGCTGCGCTTCTTGCCAAGTTGGGCGGCAAACCGGCGTTCCTTGGGTACGGCGGCTTCCCAGATGTTATCTGCATATCTTTAAACGAAGAAGTTGTCCATGGCATACCAAGCGCCAAGCGGATTATCCAAGATGGCGACATCGTCAGCCTTGACTTCGGTGTCGTGCATAAAGGCATGATTACAGACGCGGCCTTCAGTATGATAGCTGGAACCCCACGCAATAAGCGTGACGTTGTACTATTGACCGCAACAAAACAATCGCTCCAAGCCGGCATTGATGTTGTCGTCGACGGCGTTAAGACAGGCACAATCGGTACAGCTGTCCAAGCCGTACTAGACAGAGACGGATTTGGCATTGTCCGCGATTTTGTCGGCCACGGTGTCGGCCACCAATTGCATGAAGAACCAAACGTACCAAACTACGGTATCGCCGGTCAGGGGCCAATGCTCCATGCTGGCATGACTATTGCTATCGAGCCAATGGCAACGCTTGGCGGCCACGACGTCACCATACAAAAGGATGGCTGGACTGTGGTTACTAATGATCGGTCCCGCTCAGCACACTTTGAGCAAACAGTACTTATCACTGAAGATGGTGCCGAGATACTCACGCCGCTCCCCGAGTAGGCGTTCCGGTTGACTCGTGCGTATGCATGGGGCTTGCCCAAGAAAGAGGATAAGCGTTATACTGCTTACATGCGCGAACAAAATACCCCGTTTTTTGTGGGGTTAGACATTGGAACCTCTATGGTTCGCTGTGTAGTGGGCACCGTCGATCCGGTTGACCCGTCTAAGCCTGCTGTGGTCGGTCACGGTGAGGCCAAAAACGCCGGTATGCGAAAGGGTATTATTGCCCATATTGACGATGTGGCCGACGCTATAGAGCAGGCACTCAATGAGGCAGAACGCGTCTCGGGTTTCCACATACGTAGTGCCACCGTTAATATCAATGGCTCGCATGTCGCTGGTATCAACTCCACAGGGGTTATTGCTATCAGTAGTGCTGATCGTCAGATAGGTAGTGAAGACCGCTTGCGTGCCGAAGAGGCAGCCACCATTGTCAATTTACCGGTCAACAGAGAGATTATCCAAGTATTTGCTAAAAATTACCGCGTTGACGGCCAGGACAATATCAAAGATCCGGTTGGCATGCACGGTGTGCGACTTGAGGTAGACACGCATATCGTGACTGCCGCAACGCCCAACGTCAAATCACTGGAAGTAACGCTTGATAAAGCAAAGATTACGGCCGCGCACCGGACGGTCTCAAGCCTGGCGGCTGCTGAGGCTGTGCTGACCAGGGATCAGAAGGAGGCCGGTACGCTGCTGATTGATATCGGGGCGGGAACGACGAACCTGGCTGTTATAGAGGACGGTGAAGTCCAGTATGTCGGGGTTATACCGGTCGGCGGCATCAATCTTACCAATGACCTGGCGATTGGACTCAAGACAGACCTCCATATTGCCGAGAAGGTCAAACTAGAGCACGCCACGCTGCTTGAAAAGAAACCGCACATCAAGGCCAAAGTTTCTATCGGCAAGGAGCAGTACGAGTTTGATCCCGAAGATATCGCCATGATTACCGAGGCGAGAATGGAAGAACTCTTTGAATTAATCGAAAAAGAACTAAAGAGCATCAATAAATCCCGCCGGCTTCCGGGCGGTGTCGTGCTGGTGGGTGGCGTCTCCAATCTGCCGGGCATCGCCGAGTTTACCAAAGAAAAACTACAACTCGCGGCTCGCACGGGGAATTTACAGCCAGTGGGAGGAATCATCGATACGGTGAAAGACCGGCGCTATACTGCTGCGGTCGGCCTCATGCTGCTCGATATGTATCTGTTGCCGCAATCACTTCCAAACGGTAACCTACGTGGTGCCAATGACAAAGTATTCGGTGCCCTCAGCGATCTGTGGGGCAAGGCCCGCAGACGCATCAAACATTAAATGTATCCAGCTAATTATAATTTGTACCCAGCTAAGATTGCAGTTGCGTGAGGCTTGCGGTATACTCACGGTACACGATGAAGTAAGAGGGAGTACATAACTCATGCCGCAAGTTGCACCAGCTATAGAAACATTTGCATCAATTAAAGTTGTCGGTGTTGGTGGCGCCGGTGGCGCTGCTATTAACCGGATGATCGAAGCCGGTGTTGACGGGGTGGAGTTCATTGCGATTAATACCGACGCCCAAGCATTACATCATTCAAAAGCCTCGAAAAAACTTCATATTGGCAAAGATACAACTCGTGGTCTTGGAGCTGGCGCCGATCCTTCGGTCGGACAGAATGCCGCTGAAGAGTCGTTGGACGAAATACGAAACGTGTTGCAGGGTGCAGACATGGTCTTTGTCACCATTGGCGCGGGCGGTGGTACCGGCAGCGGTGCCGGACACGTGGTGGCGCGAATTGCCAAGGATTTGGACGCTCTCGTTGTTGGTTTTGCAACAAAACCATTTGCATTCGAAGGAGATAAGCGCCGCCGCAACGCCGAAACGGCTATTAACAACCTTCGCGGTGCAGTTGATACCCTGATTATCATTCCAAACGATAAACTCTTGCAGACAATTGATCGACAAACCCCGCTGCTTGAAGCGTTCAAGGTAGCCGATGATGTCTTGCGCCAGGGCGTGCAGGGTATCTCAGACCTTATCACCGTACACGGCTTGATTAACCTTGACTTTGCTGATGTCAAAACCGTCATGAGTAATGCTGGTTCCGCACTGATGGGTATTGGCCGAGCCAGTGGTGATGACCGTGCTGTCAAGGCGGCTCAGGAAGCTATCGAATCGCCGCTACTTGAAGTCTCAATCGATGGTGCCCGTGGCATTCTCTTTAATGTCATTGGCGGCCACGACATGAGCATGCATGAGATCAATGCTGCAGCAGAGGCCATCACCAACGCAGCCGACCCTGATGCTAACATTATCTTCGGTGCGACCATTAATCCAGACCTATCGGGCGAGATTATTATTACTGTTGTTGCCACTGGCTTCGATGACTCATACTTTAGCAGTTCGAGAACTGCCACAGATAACGATGATGCACAAAAGAGCAGCACGACGGCAGCTGACAGCAAGGACATCGAAGATATCGACATGGATCTTAGTTCGGTGACCTCATCGCAGCAATCTGGCGCCGACGATTTCCATAGCGACCACCCAATGCCGAATATCTGGTCGCTTGATCACGAAGATGACAACAAAACAGAAACAGGCAGTTCTGTGGTGGCAGGCGGCAGTGATGATGAACTCGAAAAACCGTCATTCTTACGACGACTCAAGCGCCGAAAGTCAGAAAAATCTGATGATGAAAATGCAAAATCGGCTGACGACAGCGAAAAAACAGAGAAAAAAGACCCAAAACGTACTAAATAATACACCATAAATCTGCTTGCAAAACGCTATAGATAGAGCTATGCTCCTTTGTAAGGACACTATATATGGTGACAATATGCAGTGTCAGTACATTCAGATTGAGTAAAGGAGGTGTACGCAGTATGAAATGTAGCCAATGTTCCTTTACCGACACGAAAGTGATTGAGTCGCGTGATGTTGCCTCAGGAGAAGCTATTCGCCGCCGCCGTTCATGTCCAAAATGTGAGTATCGATTTACCACCTATGAACGCCTGGAACTCCCTCAGCTGATTGTTATCAAGAACAACGGCACCAGGGAATTATTCAATCGCGACAAATTGCTGGCTGGCCTGTATCGGGCTTGCGAAAAAACGACAGTGACTGGACTACAAGTAGAACAGATTGTCGCCAATATCGAGCAGCAGCTGTATTCGTGCGGTGATTCAGAGATATCGTCGTCAAAAATCGGCGAACTCGTTATGGAAGAATTGTCAGGGCTCAACGAAGTCGCCTATGTCCGTTTCGCAAGCGTCTACCGGCGGTTTAAAGATATCGCTGGTTTTGAGCGAGAGTTATCGCAGATACGGAACAAAACCAAGCAGGCCAAATAATAAAAAGTTATAAAAACAACAGATTATTTGGCCGTTCCCCACGGATTTTTTGCTATAGTACACAGTGCAAGAAGTCCACGGGGAGGTGGGGAACACGAGCAGTGTCAGTCGGTGTTTCCTGGACTCTAAACAAAAATTAACAAAAATAACAACTAAGTGAGGGTAAAATTATGGGACAAACGACCAGCCTGTCGATGAGGCGGCTATTCACAAAACCAAAAACTTCGGCGTACGATATGCTCAAGTGGACGAAACGCGATTCACTGATCATGAACCCGATGACAAATACACCAGTGTTTGAACAAAAAGACGTGGAATTTCCTGAAGGATGGTCGCTCAATGCTATCAATATCGTTGCCCAGAAATATTTTACCGGTACACCCGGCACTAAAGAGCGAGAAGACTCTCTCAAAAAGCTCATTGACCGCGTCGCTGATACCATTACGCGGCACGGCGTCCAGGAAGATTACTTTGTCTCCGACACAGAGGCCGAAGATTTCCGCCAAGAGCTGAAATACATCTTGGCAACGCAACGCGCGGCCTTCAACTCTCCCGTTTGGTTTAATATTGGTGCCCCGGAACGTGCCCAGCAAGCCAGCGCCTGTTTTATCCTTGGTGTCGAAGACACGATGCCTTCAATTCTTAACTGGTACCGCGAAGAAGGTATGATCTTCAAAGGTGGCTCTGGCTCGGGGATAAACCTGAGTGGGATTCGCTCATCAGTCGAGAAACTTGGCAAAAGTGCTGGTACGGCCTCTGGCCCGCTTAGCTTTATGCGCGGCGCCGACTCATCTGCCGGCGCAATCAAGAGCGGTGGCAAAACGCGGCGCGCTGCCAAGATGGTTATTTTGAACGCTGACCACCCAGATATCATGGACTTTATCTGGTGCAAAGCCATCGAAGAGCGCAAAGCTCGTGTCTTGGAACAAGCCGGTTACGACATGAGCCTTGATGGCAAAGACATTCACTCTGTGCAGTACCAAAACGCCAACAACTCAGTCCGTGTGACCGACAAGTTCATGCAAGCAGTCGTCAACAACAAAGACTGGGCTCTCAAAGCGGTCAAAACAGGGGAAACTGTCAAAACAGTCAAAGCCCGTGATCTGTTCCGCCAGATTAACGAAGCAGCCTGGGAATGTGCCGATCCGGGCATGCAGTTTGATACGACCATCAACAAATGGCATACCGCGCCAAACGCGGGCCGCATCAACGGCTCCAACCCCTGCAGCGAGTACATGCACTTGGACAACTCAGCCTGTAACCTGGCGTCGATTAACTTACTGAAGTATCTCAACGACGATGGTAGCTTTGATTTTCGTGCCTTCATTCATACAGTCGAAGTAATATTTACAGCACAAGAAATCCTTGTTGGTTACTCAGAGTACCCAACAGAGAGCATTACCAAAAACGCCCGGGCCTACCGCGAGCTTGGATTGGGCTACGCTAACCTAGGTGCGCTGCTTATGGCGCAAGGCCTTCCGTACGATTCTAATGAAGGTCGCGCCCAGGCAGCAGCCATTACTGCGATTATGACGGGTCATGCCTATGCGACCAGTGCCAAAATTGCTGAGCGCGTTGGTCCGTTTGCCGGTTTCCACAAAGATCGCGACGGTACGCTCGGTGTTATCCGCATGCACCGCGAAGAAGTTTCGAAGATTGACGCCAGTATGGTGTCTGAAGAGCTCCTCAGTGCCGCCGCTGAAGCGTGGGACAACGCTGTTGAGTTGTCAGAGCTCTACGGTGTTCGTAATTCGCAGGCAAGCGTACTGGCGCCAACAGGGACCATCGGTTTGATGATGGACTGTGACACCACCGGTATTGAGCCAGATCTCGGCTTAGTCAAGTTCAAAAAGCTTGTTGGCGGTGGCACCATGAACATCGTCAATCAAACCGTGCCGCGTGCACTGAAAGCACTTGGCTACACCAAGAAGCAAATCGACGACATTGTTAGCTATATCGATGTAGAAAAAACAATACTTGGTGCACCACACCTCAAAAAAGAGCACGAAAACGTCTTTGCTTGTTCTATGGGCGACAACTCGATCCACTACATGGGGCACGTTAAGATGATGGGTGCTGTCCAGCCGTTTATTTCGGGTGCGATTAGCAAGACTGTTAATATGCCCGAAGAAGTAACGGTTGAAGATGTCGAACAGCTTCATATCGAAGCCTGGAAACTTGGTCTCAAAGCAGTGGCTATCTACCGCGACAACTGTAAGGTTGCCCAGCCACTGTCAATGGCCAAAAAAGAGGGGAGCGAAGAAGCGCCAAAGGCTGCGGCTCCAACCCTCGAAGACAAAATTGTTGTTAAGAGTGCCATGCGTCGAGACATGCCACGCGTGCGTAATGCCAAGACGTTCTCGTTTACTGTTGCTGGTCTTCATGGCTACTTTACGGTCGGTGAGTTTGAGGATGGTACCCCTGGCGAACTGTTTATCAGTATTGCCAAGGTCGGCTCAACGCTGTCTGGTCTGATGGACTCGTTTGGCCGCTCGATTAGCTACGGCTTGCAATACGGGGTGCCAATCAAGACGTATGTTAAGGGCATGGCACACATGTCGTTTGCACCATTTGGCATTACCGATGATCCGGATATCCGTACCGCCTCGTCCATCGTGGACTACATTTTCAGACGTTTGGCGCTGACGTATCTGTCATTTGACGATCGGCTTGAACTTGGTCTTGCTTCAATTGACGACATGCCAAAGGAGCAAACGAGCTTACTCGATGCTCAGCCAGTTCAAGAAACGGTTGTGCCAGAAACCACTCCAGAAGAGGCGCCAGCACCGCAACCTGCTCAACAGACAGTCAGCACCAAAAAACAGTCTGTCGAAGCCAAAGTCGATGACGCGCCGATGTGCTTTAACTGTGGCAACCAGACACAGAAAGCCGGAAGCTGTTACGTTTGCACCTCTTGTGGCTCTACTACAGGATGTAGCTAAAAGAAGCTACATCCTGGCTTGACGCTATCCGCTGCACGCTATACGCTAGAGTCATGAAAGCGCTTATTCTTTACCGGCCTAACTCGGAGCACGCCCGTGCGGTTGATGAGTGGTTGCGCGAGTTTAAGACGCGTTCGACAGGGGTAATTGAGCTCATTGATGTGGATAGCAAAGAGGGCGCCGTCACAGCAGAGCTGTACGACATACTGCAGTATCCGGCCGTCCTTGCTGTCAGCGAAGACGGTCAGATGCTACAGCGGTGGCCAGGCGAGCCGTTGCCGCTTATCAACGATGTCGTCGGCTATCTTGCAGAACATTAAACAGTACGGTATAGTTGTAAAGGTAACAATTTGGTACATCCCTAAAAAGTAGCCATCAACTACAATATGTGTAGCAGGGGAGCAGGAAGAAATCTCTATCGAGAAAGTAGAACCTGACGTGTTGAGCTGACGTAACCGGTGAAATGAAGCGCCTTCTTATGAGGAAGCAGGATGGCACCGTCCGTTTGGACTCCTGCACCAGTAGAAGGTTTTTGTTTTTTAAGGAGAAGGCATGGATCCCGTTAGAATTAGTCAAGCAGATAGCTAGCGGAAGTAGTAGAAAGAAAATGCACGAAAGGAAATTCTAACGGGATGAAGTTCAAATCAGGATCGCGCCGAAAAGCCATCGAGTACGAAAAAGACTTGGTGCAACAGTGGAAACAGCACCAGACGTTTGAGAAGTCAGTCAAAAATCGGCCAAAAGAAAACGCTTATGTATTCTACGACGGCCCGCCGTTTATTTCTGGCGTACCGCACCACGGCACGCTGCTGAGCTCAATTGTGAAAGATATCGTACCGCGTTATCAAACCATGCAGGGCAAGCGCGTCGAGCGCGTCTGGGGCTGGGATTGTCACGGACTGCCGGCAGAGCGATTTACAGAGAAAAAGCTCGGCATACATTCGCGTCAAGAAGTGCTTGAGTACGGCATTGAGAAATATATTAAAGCGACTCGCGAAAACATGATTCAGACCAGTAGCGAGTGGGAAGACGTTATCGATCGCATTGGCCGGTGGGTCAATTTTAAGGGCGCCTATAAAACCATGGATAAAGATTACATGGAATCGATCTGGTGGGCGTTCAAGACCTTGTATGAAAAGGGCAAAATCTACGAAGGCGAGAGAGTACTGATGTACTGCACGCTCGATGGCACTCCGCTTTCCAAGGCCGAAGTTACGATGGACGCCGGTGCCTATCAAGATGTCACCGACCCAAGCGTGTATGTGAAGTTTAAGCTCACAGATGAAGATGCGTACTTGCTGGCGTGGACAACAACGCCGTGGACGCTGCTTGGTAACACCGCAGTCGCTATCAACAAGGACTTCGACTATCTACAGGTGAAAGTCGGTGACGACAACCTCATTTTGGCCAAAGAATTAGCAGCAAAAATCTTGACTGACGAAAAACATCAGCCGATTGATTTTGAGGTTATCAGAACTCTCAAGGGTGCTGAGCTGGTAGGTAAAACCTACGAGCCTCTCTTTGTTGATAGGGGTAAAAATGCTCACAAAGTGTGGCATGCGGATTACGTCACAACCGAAGAAGGTTCTGGTATTGTCCATCTGGCACCCGCCTATGGCGAAGAAGACTTTGAATTTGCGCAAGTAAACGACGTACCCGTTGTACATGTCTTGGACGAAAGCGGCGCCTATACCGAGGGCGACTGGAAGGGCGCCAATGTCTGGGAGATCAACAAAACGATTGCCAAGGGCTTGCACGAGCGCGGCATCGTCTGGAAAATTGACTACATTCGCCACAGCTATCCGCACTGTCACCGCTGCGGCACAAAACTGATGTATCGGGCGCATCCCAGCTGGTTTATGGATATCGAAGGACAGCGTACCCAAATGCTTGAAAAAAACGGGCCGATCAATTGGTTTCCGCATCATGTCAAAAGCGGTCGCTTTGCCAAAACAGTCGAACAGGCACCAGATTGGAATATCTCGCGTGATCGTTTTTGGGCAACGGCTATGCCGGTCTGGAAAGGCACCGACAAAAACGGAAAAGAACATGTGAAAGTCGTCGGCAGCTACGCCGAACTTAAAGAGCTGTCAGGCATAGAACTCGAAGATTATCATCGGCCATGGATTGATGACGTTACTTTTGAGGTAGACGGCGTGAAATATCAACGAATTGATAAAGTGATGGATAGCTGGTTTGAGGCCGGCTCTATGCCATTTGCCCAATTCCACTATCCATTCGAGAACAAAGAGCGGTTCGAGGCTAACTTCCCAGGTGACTTCATTGTAGAGTACATCGGTCAGGTGCGGGCCTGGTTCTACTACATGCACGCTATGGGTATTGCGCTGTTTGGCGAAAACTCGTTCAAAAACGTGATTGTGACCGGTAATGTCGCCGGTAATGACGGGCGCAAAATGAGCAAAAGCTACGGCAACTATACTGATCCAAATGAGCTGATGGATAAATTCTCAGCCGACTCACTTCGCTTCCTGCTGGCTTCAAGCCCGCTGCTGAACGGGGAAGACTTCGCCCTTCAGGATAAAGAGGTAGGGGATATTGCCCGCAAGCTGGGCATGATCTGGAACATGTACGACTTCTTTACCATGTATGCCGAAGTTGACGGTTGGGAATGGGATGGCAAACACGAAGATCCGACCGAACTCTGTAAAAACCCGTTGGATACCTGGATTATCAGTCGTGTGCATCAGCTCACTGGGGAGGTAGAACAGCACATGGACGGCTACGATATACCAAACGCTATGAAGCCAATCTTGCCGTTCATTGAAGATGCCTCCAACTGGTACGTGCGCCGTTCCCGTCGTCGGTTCTGGCGTGCCCGTCAAAGCTTCAGCGACGGCGGGAAGAGCGAAAACGACGCGGACAAAAACAATGCCTACCGTACACTGCACTATGTACTGGTGCAACTGAGTATGGTGATGGCGCCGTTCACGCCGTTCTTGGCTGAAGAGCTGTACCAAAAGCTTACCAGCGGCGAATCAGTCCATCTACTGGATTGGCCAAAAACAGGGCACGTGAACGAGCTTGCTCTGAAAGAAATGGCTGAAGTACGCGAGCTCATCAATCAAGGCTTGAGTCAGCGTGCCGAAGCGGGCTTGAAAGTACGCCAACCGCTACGTAAGGCAACACTCTCTGGTGTTCCTGGCCTCAAGCAAGAGCTGTGCGAAATTGTCAAAGAAGAGCTAAACGTAAAAGAAGTAGAGCTAATCCCGGGCCGACCAAAACTAAAGGGCGATGAAACATTTACAGAGGTTGTAGAAAATGCGAAAGGTACGCATGTTTTTCTGGACATCAAGACCGCAATTGACACGAAACTGACCCCAGAGCTGAAGCGGGAAGGGTTAATGCGTGAAATTATCAGGCACGTGCAGAGCGCCCGTAAGGCCGCTGGACTCCAGGTTGATGACAGAATCCGTCTGTCGCTGCAAACCAGCGACAAAGAGCTTAAAAAGGCCGTAGAAGAGCATCTAGAAACTATCAAGCATGAAACATTGGCCAAAGAATTAGCCGATGCAGTAGCCAATGGATTTGAAATAGCAGTAAAAATAGAGGGCGCCGAGCTGACAATCACCCTCAAAAAAATTAGTTCATAAAAACTTATCCACAGAATTACAACTCGTAGTATTTTGTACAATGATAAATAATGTACACCTAACAGGGACAAGTTGTAAATAATACATACATGGAGTGACACATTGCTCCATTACCAGCAAAACAGAGATAATTTCCCTTGCACAACTCCTGTGTTCTCTCTATACTACACCCCATAGAGAAACCGGTTATGGATAACACAAAAAACACAAACACCAACCCTGCTTCCTCCACACCTGGCACCGACCTTGACCTGCTGGCTCGTCCCATTGTCCTTGGCGTGGATCAACAACCTGCTACCGGCTCCACGAACTCTACCACCACCCAACAACTGGCCACTCTAGCAGGCTCCACCGGTTATACCCCCAAAACCGGTATGGGGGGGGTCAAACCCTAGAGAGTACCACCAGCCCCTCATCTCTTAATCATCCACCCCGCCCCATCCTCCGCACCGCCCTCAAACTCTTCCTCCTGCTCCTCT
>CAZRSX010000008.1:26274-28518 GCA_964602865.1 uncultured Candidatus Saccharibacteria bacterium | reverse complement strand
GGGCTACAAGCCACAGTTCTACTTCCGTACTACGGACGTAACTGGTGAAGTTGAGTTGCCCGCTGACAAAGAAATGGTCATGCCTGGCGACACCGTAACCTTCAAGGTGAAACTGATTCAGCCAATCGCTATGGATCAAGGTCAACGCTTCGCGATCCGCGAAGGCGGCCGAACCGTTGGTGCCGGTGTGGTCACCAAAATTACTAAGTAATTTTCGTAGTCGACAGGCTACAGTAAACAACGGACAGTTAGAGAGCCTCTGTTTTGGAGGCTCTCTAAATTTACCAAAAAATGGAAAAGGGGTATAATAAAAACATGAGCTTAACGGAACCAGACGTTAAAAAAATTCGTCTCATTGTACGAGAGGAGGTGGAATCTATAATCAGCACCCGGGTTGAGCCACGCTTCGATAATGTTGAGGGAAAGCTCGAAACCCTAGAGAATGACATAAAGGATATTTACGAAATGATTGCGGATTTGCAAAAGCTAACAAGGCAAGTAGCGCACTTCGAAAAATACGATCTGGAGCAAAAAGTGGTTACTGCGTATAAAGGCATCGTTGCTATTGCACAACAAGAAGGTATTAAGTTGCCTCGTCAGTAACTTTATTGTACAATCTATCCGTAAACTAATCGTGGTGACTAAAAGTCATCGTAAGGGTTCTCTATAACGCTTGCGGAGATGTTACATCACAAAAGTAGTTAACAGATAACAGGTTACAGCTGACAGCCAAAACTGTCGACTGTCCACTGTAAACTGTCGGCTACGACGACAAAGGAGTCGCATAATGGCTGAAGCCAAAAAGAATGAAAAACAAGCTGAGCCTAAAGAAAAGGCGACTGCATCAACGTCACAGCGAATTCGTATTCGCCTAAAGGCGTACGATCACAAGGTTATCGACCAGTCTGCAAAACAGATTGTTGATACGGCAATTCGTACCGGTGCAACTATTGCCGGGCCAATCCCACTGCCAACTCGTCGAACGACGTATACAGTGGTAAAAAGCCCTCACGTGTTTAAAAAAGGCCGTGAACAGTTCGAAATGCGTGTGCACAAACGCCTTATCGATGTGCTTGAGCCAACGCCAAAGACAATTGATAGTCTGATGAACCTCAGCTTGCCTGCTGGCTGTGACGCCGAAATCAAAATGTAACATTTAATAAGGGGTGGGCGGATGGCATCGCTGTGATGGACAACCCTGAACTCTCACCTCAACTGTCGCAAGAAGCGCGACAAGATATCGAAGATCGTTTTAGACGTACATCTGGAGTGGTTGCTCGTGGTTTACGAATAAAGGGGCAGCATGGCTACTATAGTCATGCTCGTAAAAAACTGGACTCCTCGCTTGTTAGTGAGATCAGAAGGACGGCTCGGTACATACAAGATGATCCTAGCGCTGGTGATACAGGACTGACACATCGTTCGTATGGTATAGAATGCGGCCTTGTGGTGGGTGGGTTGTTCGGGCAAACCATGCTGGACACGAGGCAGATGCCGCACTTTAGCTGTAACATGAGGCAAAACCTGCAAGCTATTCGCTCTGTACCAAGGCATGAGTCACCGTATGATATTTGCGACTTTGTGGCTCGCCGAGGGGCGTATTATGCCCAACAGTTTTATCATGTGGTTGGGGATGGCGCTCTGTCACTAGCCGAAATTTACGACAACGATAATGAAGAACAAGATGATGTGTTGCAAACTACCTATGAGAATGCGTTTGGTTATGTGTGCGCAGAAGCGGTGAGCATCGCAATGATTGACGCGCTGCGGCAAGAATCGCATCTTGCTGGTCGAGAACGGCGCCAGCTTGAAGCACAAGCGGACGTTTTTGAACGCATCGACCAGATAACCACTGCACATGTCGCCTGGCTGCAGGACAGCGATTGATTTGTGCTACAATCAGGACATGAGCAAGGTTCAGGCCGCAGCTGAATCAGTAGACTTACGACGCGGTATCGACCATATCGGCGTGACAGTTGCCTCGGTTATCCATGACGGTACCGGTAAGATTTTGCTGATGAAACGCGGCCCAAAAGCACGAGACGAGCGCGACCGATGGGATATTTGCGGCGGTGCGCTGGAGTTTGGTGAATCAATTGACGAGGCCATTCGCCGTGAGGTTATGGAAGAGCTCTGCGCCGATGTTATTGATATTGATTTTTTGACCGTTTATGATGCTCACAGAGAACACGAGGGCAACAAAACGCATTGGGTTGCCCTGCTACACTCGGTACAAATTGACCC
>CAZRSX010000008.1:0-26264 GCA_964602865.1 uncultured Candidatus Saccharibacteria bacterium | reverse complement strand
TGACCCAAAACAAGCCAAAATCGGCGAACCGCACAAAATTAGCGAGATCGCATGGTTTGACGCGGCAAATCTACCATCGCCGCTTCACTCACAGTTTGATAAAGCGCTTCGTGCTGCCAAAAAAGCCGGTCTGTTGCAGTAAAGATTATCGACCGATGTTCACCGTATGAGGATGAGCGCTAACTAGTCTGCGAAGCAACCCCATTTCTATGGGGCGGAAACGCTCAACTCCTGTGTGTTGGTGTTCACCCCAGGGGTACGGCCAGATTCGTACGCCGTAGCCGGCACGCATGGCGCCAATGAAAGATTTGTATTGGTCGTCTATGTGACCCATTCTATGGGGCGCAACCTGCATCATGCGTGCAGCTTCAAGAAATGGGGCTTGATGCAGTTTGTTTTTGGTCGTTCCTTGTTGAATTCGCAGAGTGGTGTCAAAGGCATCATTAATTTGGTCTCCAACCGCCTGTACGAACTCCACATCGGTACAATTTGTCAACAGCGCAATTCGTTTGTCACTACTGTACATACGGCCAATCGCCGAGAGTGCCTCTGGCCGTATGGTTGGATCACCGCCTGCAATACCGTCAGTCAAGACATTTTCGATGTCAATGGTAAATCCGTTGATGTATGTAAAAATCGGAGAAGCAGGGTTAACATCAACAAAATCATTGCACAAAATAACCCGCGGTGACTTGATGTACTCAGCTGTTTTAGACATGACGGCATCAACTATAAACAATCTGCTGTCACATACAAGCACAAGTGGTATACTTGTAGTCATAACTATGCCAAAACAGAAACAAAGCAAACGAACAGGTCGAAAACAGTCAGCGAACCAGGCTTTGCCGGCGCTCAAAGACGGCGGCTATCTCCTGAAGCTGGTCATGTATCTTGTACTCGGTTCGATCTGGATTAAAGTGTCAGACGGTCAATCATGGCAGATTCCCATACCCATAGGGCTAATTATTGGGCTGGCGTTAACTTCGCGCGAACGGTTCAAGATTGACCGTAAGATAGAATATGCAATACTGCTCGTTGCTGCATTTATCGGCTTCTGGGCACCGATAGGCCTCTACGTAAACTTGTAAATCATAGGTGTAGAATAAACAACATATTGACAGGGGTATGGTTTATCTGCTAATCTGTATCGGTATATCAAGAAAAGTCTTGGTTATCGATCGCAGGTTCACGCCAAATAACAGGGGTGAAAACCACACGAGCCAAGCGTTTTTATGTCTGTATCCAAGCAGATAGAAAGGTATTATCAGAAAGCGTGCAAGCTTTTATTACACGAAAGATTGGTATGACAAGCGCCATCAATGAAGACGGTGTGGTTGTTCCTGTTACTCTGCTTGCTGCTGGCGATAACACCGTGACACAAATTAAGACTGTCGAAACTGACGGCTATAACGCGATTCAACTCGGTGCTGAGAAGGCGAAGAAGCTCGCGAAACCGCTCGCAGGCCACCTCAAAAAAGCCAAAACCGAAGCGAGCGTAATGTGTGAATTCCGCATCGATGAGCTTCCAGAAGACCTAAGCGTCGGCGCTACCCTTAGCACCGACGTTTTTAGTGTGGGCGACACGGTTGACGTGACAGGAACCAGCAAAGGTAAGGGTTGGGCAGGCACCATTAAACGCCATAACTTCCACCGTCAACGTCAAACGCACGGTGCAAAAGGCAATACTCGTAAAGTGGGCTCAATTGGCTCGATGTATCCGCAGCGCATCTTTAAAGGCAAGAAGATGGCCGGGCAGATGGGTGCGGAGCGCGTAACTGTCAAGAACCTCACTATTGCGATTGTTGATACCGAAAACAAGATTATTGGCGTGACCGGCGCCGTACCAGGCCCAAAGAAGAGCCTGGTTTTCGTTAAAGGGAAGTCCGGTAGCGACTCGTCTACTGCTGGAGGAGCTAAATAATGAGCGTAGCTACCTTCACCAAAACTGGGACAAAAGCAACAGCCCCAGCTAAACTGGATAAAAGTGTGTTTGGCGTTGAGGTCGCAAATCACGAACTTCTGAAGCAAGCGTATCTTGCCTATCTTGACAATGGACGGGAAAACCACGCGGTGACCAAACGGCGCGGTGAAGTCAGCGGCGGTGGCAAGAAGCCATGGAAACAAAAAGGTACTGGCCAAGCCCGGTTCGGATCAAGCCGTAACCCTATCTGGCGCGGTGGTGGTATCGCCTTTGGTCCGACTGGCAACGAGAATTACACACGAAACCTCAATACCGAGGCCAAACGAAAAGCACTTCGCCAGGCGCTGACGCTATCTGCAGACAAGGTTAAAGTTATCGAAACATTTGAGTGTAAAGACGGTAAAGTGGCGCCAGCTGTTAAGCTTTTCGATAAGATTGGCGCAACTGGCAGTATTTTGCTTGTTGTAAGCATCAAGGACCAGTTGGTCGAGCAAGCAACACGGAATATTCCGAATGTGACCGCAGTGCAGGCGAACTATGTCAATGTATTCGATGTATTGAATGCAGACAGTATTGTGATCAGCAAGAAAGCCGTCGACATGGTACAAGAGTGGCTAGGAGGCAAGAAATGAACACGACACTCGTACCGCGCATGAGCGAAAAAGCCTATGCACAGAGCCTTAAGAGCAACACCTATGTCTTTGTTGTGCCACTGCAAGCAAACGAGCATGTCGTTGCGACTGCTGTCGCAACCCAGTTCAAGGTAACCGTCGAAGACGTCCGCACTGTCGTTGTAAAAGGCAAAACCAAGAAATCATACCGCAAGGGCACCCGACCGGTTGTGGGCAAACGAGCTGATTTCAAGAAAGCCTACGTCCGTGTGAAGGCTGGCGATAGCATCAATATCTTTGGTGAAGAAGAGAAGACTGACAAGAAAAAGCCAATTACAGAGTCAGAACCAAAGAAACCGATTACGACTGAAGTAAAGCAAAAACGCGGACTCAAAGGTGTAATCGGTCGTGCCCAGCGCCAAACACAGAACCGCGGAGGTGACAACTAGTGCCTATTATAGCCTACAAGCCAACAACACCGGGCCGACGTGGTATGACCACTCAGGATATGAGTGAAATCACTGCCAAACGCCCACTCAAGTCCCTCACTGTTGTCAAACGTCGTACCAACGGTCGCAACAACCAAGGACGAATTACCACTCGTCACCGTGGTGGTGGCGCAAAGCGCTTCTATCGACTCGTTAACTTTGGTCTTGCCCCTGGCACCACTGCCAAGATTGAAGCAATTGAGTATGATCCAAACCGAAGTGCGCGTATCGCTCGTATCAAAGACGATAAGGGTGTATACCACTATATTCTAGCCGCCAAAAACATGAAAGTCGGCCAAACAATCACTGCCGACGAAGAAGCACCAATTGAGACCGGCAATCGCCTACCACTCAAAAACATTCCTACTGGGAGCACCATTCACGCCATTGAACTGCAGGCCGGCAAAGGCGCCCAAATGGCTCGCTCAGCTGGTGCCAGCGCACAGCTGACCGCCAAAGAAGGTGACTATGCACAGATTAAACTCCCTAGTGGCGAAGTAAGACTGGTACGCCTCGAGTGCACAGCCAGCATTGGCTCAATTGGCAACGAACAGCATCAGAACATCAAAGTCGGTATGGCCGGACGTTCACGACACAAGGGACGACGTCCGCATGTCCGTGGTATTGCGATGAACGCAGCTGATCACCCGCATGGTGGCGGTGACGGTGGTGCACATGGTATTGGTAAAGATCCGCGTACACCATGGGGCCAGAAGACACTAGGCTACAAAACCCGCAAGCGCAAGAAACCATCAGGCAAGTTTATCGTCAAATCACGACACGAAAGCAAGAGGAGATAATTATGACAGCAGAAATGATTGATACAGAACACAGATATCCTTGGGTGGAAGGATTCGATGCTGTTTTTGATGAAATATGGCAGCAGCCATCAGGAAAACCTGCGTCCAAGGAAAGGATCCTTGGTCAGGTTGGTATTTTTTGGTGTGGGGATGGGATCTGCGACGGTGTATGCTCTAATAGCCTTGCTGAGATTCGAGAGGAAAGAGGCTATGCATGGGGCGGTGATGACCAATACAGTTATATAAAGGGTGCACGAGCTGCGATAAGAGCCATGACAGTAACGACGCGTATACCTGCACAAGAGGTGACCAACTATGTCTAGGAGTTTGAAAAAAGGACCATTTGTCGACCCGAAGCTGGCCAAGAAAGTTAATGCGCTTGGCAATGAAGACCGCACCATCATCAAGACTTGGGCGCGTGCCAGCACCATTGCACCTGAATTTGTTGGTAAAACAATCGCGGTGCACAACGGCAAAGTCCACGTCCCGGTGTTTGTTACCGAAAATATGGTTGGCCACAAGCTCGGTGAGTTTGCGCCAACCCGTAAGTTCCGTTCACACGGCGGAAAGTTGGCAAAAGGATAAATTATGAGCGGTGTTAAAGCTATAGCTAAAGGAGTCCGAATCAGCCCACGCAAAGTTGGTGTGGTAGCTAGTCTGGTACGTGGCCGTTCTGTGGCTGATGCGTTGACAATCCTAGAGCACACGCCTCGACGTTCCGCGCTAGCTGTCAGCAAAGTTATCGCTAGTGCCAAAGCGAATGCCGAATACAACCACAGTTACAAAGGCGACAGCCTGACTATCACTGAGATCACCGTAACGCCAGGCACGCGCCTGAAGCGATATCGCCCGGCAGCACACGGACGTGCATTACCGTACCAGAAACGCACATCACACATTCGTGTGGTGGTTGACGGCGAAAAGCGTGCCGCGAAGCGAAGTTCAGAAGCGAAGAATTCTACTTCTGGGAAGCCAGCAGCTACAGCAAAGACTGTCAAGAAGACTGAAATTACGAAAGAGGAGGCCAAATAATGGGTCAAAAAGTAAATCCAATTAGCATGCGTCTCCAGGTCAACAAAGATTGGCGGAGCAAGTGGTTCGCGAACAAACGCGAATACGCTCGATACCTCAAAGAAGACCTTGAAGTACGCCGTTTGATCGAGACCAAGCTTGGTTCGCGCGCCGCTATCAACAAAGTTGATATTGAGCGTTCGCCCAATCTCGTAACCGTTACCATTATGACGGCTAAAGCCGGTGTTGTGATTGGTCGCGGCGGGGCGGGCGTGCAAGAGCTCAAAACTGCTATTGAAAAAGTCTATGGCGTACCAGTACGAGTTAACATCGAAGAAGTCAAAAAACCAGAACTCTACGCAAAACTTGTTGCTGAGAACATTGGCTTCCAGCTTGAGCGCCGCATGTCCTTCCGGCGAGCTATTAAGTCTGCAGCAGCAAACACCATGCGTGCCGGTGCAAAAGGCATCCGTATCGAAGTATCTGGCCGACTGAACAATGCTGAGATGGCACGCCGCGAAAAAGAGATCCAGGGTTCTGTACCGCTGCACACGCTACGTGCAGATATTGATTACGCCTATGTTCCTGCCAAGACACAAGCCGGTATCATCGGCATTAAGGTCTGGATTTATAAGGGAGAAACAGCATAATGAATCGCTTTGCTCTTCATCAGTCGTTTAGTCACCTAGTCACTCAGTCGCCTAGAAGTTTTTTGACTAGTGGGCTAGGAGACTATTTGGCTGCAACCACCGAAGGAGTTGCTTCATGTTAATGCCAAAACGAACAAAACACCGAAAGGTACGCGTTGGTCGCATGCGCGGCGTTGCCAGCAAGGGCAATACCATCGCATTTGGCACCTATGCCCTGCAATCGCAGAGCATGGAACGTGTTACGGCGCGTCAGATTGAGGCAGCTCGTCAGGCTATGACGCGTTACATCAAGCGTGGTGGTAAAATCTGGATCCGTATCTTCCCGCACACTCCTGTGACGCGAAAAGCGCTTGGCACCAAGATGGGAAGCGGCAAAGGGAACCCTGAATTCTTTGTTGCCAAAGTAAAACCGGGTACGATTATGTTTGAAATGCAGGGTGTGCCAGAAGATGTTGCCCGCGAAGCTATGCGACTGGCTGCACATAAACTGCCGGTGAAAACGAAGTTTTTAGTACGGGAGGAAGCATAGTATGAAAATTGCTGATATCCGAAAACTTTCGACCGAACAACTGACCAAAGAAAGCAGTAAGCTACGTGATGAAATTGCTGAAATGCGGCGACAAATTGTCCTTGGCGAACTGCAATCCAGCCGTGCTATTCGCGGTAAACGTAAAGATCTTGCTCGTATGCTGACCGTACTGACAGAACAACTAACCAAGGAGACGAACTAATGAGTGATTTCCAATTCTTTGAAGAAGCTGCTGTAGGCCTAACCTTGGCAGAACAAGAAGCAGTACTTGATGAGCGTGAGGCAGCTAGGGGTGAGCAGCCCGACGAAGTGGCTTTGCCACTTGCCGGCGCGTTGAGAGGGGATACTCCCATCTCAATAACCGAACGGAGTGAGGTGTAGATATGGCAAAACGACTCGTAGGTGTGGTTACTTCAGATAAAGCCGACAAATCAATTGTCGTGCGTGTTGTAACACACAAAACCCACCCTATCTACAAAAAGCAGTACATTAGCTCTAAGAAGTTTATGGCACACGATGAGAAGAACGAAGCTCAGACTGGTGACAAGGTTTCAATTATTGAAACTCGTCCTTTGAGCGCTCGCAAACGATACGTACTCAAGAAAATTATTGAGCGCCCGGTACTACAGAGCCAAGGAGAACAAGCATGATTCAACAAGAGTCACGACTAGCTGTCTGCGATAACAGCGGGGCCAAAGAGATTCTGTGCATTCGCGTGCTTGGCGGTACCCGCCGACGTTATGCTGGAGTCGGAGATATTATTGTGGCAACAGTGAAAGATGCCGCGCCGAATGGTACTGTCAAAAAGAAATCAGTTGTACGCGCTGTGGTTGTTCGCACACAGAACATGATTCGCCGTAAGGATGGCTCAACTATTAAGTTTGACGACAATGCTGCCGTCATCATTGGTGATGACAAACTGCCAAAAGCAACCCGTATTTTCGGGCCAGTCCCAAGGGAATTGCGCGATAAAGGCTATGCTAAGATTATCAGCTTAGCACCGGAGGTACTCTAGTATGAATCAACCAGTGTATAAGATACGGCTCAAAAAAGGTGATACAGTGATGGTTCGTTCAGGTAAGCATAAAGGCCAGACTGGCAAAATTACCGCTGTGCATCCACGTGATAACACCGTAACAGTAGAAGGTGTCAACATCGTCAAGAAACACCAGAAGCCGAACCGACAACACCCACAAGGCGGTATTATTGAGCTTACAAAGCCAATAGCCGTATCAAAGGTTGGTCTGTATGATGCAGTGAGTAAAAAGCCAAGCAAGATTGGCTACAACGTTGATAAAGACGGCAACAAAGTCCGTGTCATGAAGCGCACTGGCAAGGAGGTCAAGTAATGGCCGAGAAAACAACAGCATACACGGCGCGTCTGAAGCAGCTCTACAACGAGCAGTTCACTGCAGAGCTACAAAAGGAACTTGGCCTCACAAACGTCAATGAAGTGCCACAACTTGAGCGTATTGTAGTCAATAGCGGTCTTGGTCGCGCAAAAGACGACAAGAAGCATATGGAAATCGCTACCCTGACACTAACCAAGATTACCGGACAAAAGCCGATTCAGACGACCGCCAAGAAGTCTATTGCGAGCTTTAAGTTGCGTGAAGGCAACAAAATCGGCCTGAAAGTCACCCTGCGCGACCAGCGCATGTATGAATTTTTGGACCGCGTTATTAATGTTGTACTGCCCCGCCTACGCGATTTTCACGGTGTCAGCAATAAGGCCTTTGATGGCCAAGGTAACTATAGTATCGGTTTGCCTGACCAAACCGTATTCCCGGAAATCAACTTTGATGACGCGCCGGTGACCCATGGGCTGCAAATTGTCATGGTAATTCGTTCCAAGCAACCTGAGCATGCCAAAGCACTTCTCGTGAAGTTCGGTATGCCGTTTGAGAAGACACAAGCAGAATTAGATGAAAAAGCTGCAAAAGCAAAGAAGGAGACTAACTAATGGCTAAGAAATCAATCCTGGCACGCGATCTGAAGCGTCAAAAAATGATTAAGCAGTATGCAAAGAAGCGTGCTGAGCTGAAGGCTGTCGGTGATGCGGAAGGGTTGCACAAACTGCCACGAAATTCGTCACCGACTCGCTGGAAAAATCGTTGCGTGGAAACTGGTCGACCACGTGCCTACATGCGGACATTTGGACTATCTAGAATCTCATTTCGCGAACATGCTTCTAAAGGCGAGATTCCTGGCGTAACGAAAGCAAGCTGGTAAGGAGTAAAAGTATGTCGACAGTTTCTACAGATCCAATCGCAGATATGCTCACTCGTATCCGCAACGCCATCAACGTTCGCAAGAGCGAAGTGCTTTTGCCGCACTCCAAGACAAAACAGGCGGTTGCTGATGTTTTGGCACACAACGGCTTTATCGAAAATACCGAAGTCGTCGAGCTTGGCATTGGTAAAATGCTGAAAGTTGTTATCTTTCCAGAGACGCAGAACGCTCGCATTACTGAGATCAATCGCCTGAGCAAACCAGGTCGGCGTTGGTATGTCGGTGTTGATAAGATTCCGACTGTTAAACGCGGACGCGGTATTGTTGTTGTATCAACTTCAAAAGGTTTTATGACTGGTGATGAAGCAAAAAAACAACGCCTTGGCGGCGAATTAATCTGCGAAGTATATTAAAAGGTAAAGAAGGTAAAGATGAGTCGAATAGGAAAACTACCGATCAAAATTCCCAGCGGTGTGACAATCACTGTCGATTCTTCTGATGTTACTGTCACCGGCCCGAAAGGCGAACTCAAGCAGTTTATCGTTTCCGGTGTGACCGTAAAGCAAGAAGGCGATGAAGTGATCGTGACCCGCGTCAATGATGAACCAAAGAACCGTGCCAATCACGGTTTGATGCGCTCACTGATTAATAACCTGGTAATTGGTGTTACGGAAGGTTTTAGCAAGCGGCTTGAAATCCAAGGTGTTGGTTTTCGGGTTGCCTTGGCCGGAACAGACCTAAAAATGCACCTGGGCTTCTCTCATGAAGTGACCTATAAAGTCCCCCAGGGTATTACTGCGGCTGTCGAACAGAATACCATCACTATCAGTGGTATCAGCAAACAGCAAGTCGGGCAGGTTGCTGCTGAAATACGCGCCCTGAAGAAGCCAGAACCATATAAAGGTAAAGGCATCCGCTACGAAGGTGAGCATATTATCCGAAAGAGCGGTAAGTCAGGAAAGGATAAATAAGCGATGAATCCCGTTAGAAATTATCAAAAATCGTGGGGTTCACTGCATGTTAAACATAATTCCGAAAGAGAGGACTTCTAACGGGATGAATAGACTGACACACAAAGTAAACAGTACTGCTGCTCGCAAAAACCGCGTGCGTAAAAGCATCGTCTCTGCTGCTGGCCGACCACGACTGAGCATCCACATGAGCTCGCGCCATGTTTCTGCACAAATTATTGACGATAGTGATAGCAAAACTCTTGTCTACGCAACGACGGTAGGAAGTAAGCAGGTGAAGGGTTCTATGACCGAAAAAGCTGCAGCCGTGGGAGCAGATATCGCTAAGAAGGCGATCAAGAAAAATATCAAGACGGTTGTTTTTGATCGTGGCAGCAAACTCTACCATGGTCGCACCAAGGCCCTGGCAGAAGCGGCCCGCAAAGAAGGATTGGAGTTTTAGATGGCTGAAGATAGAAGAAGGCCAATGAGAGATCAAGAGCCAAAAGAATTTGATGAGCGCATGGTCCATATTGACCGGGTGGCTCGTGTCGTAAAAGGTGGTCGTCGTTTTCGATTCCGCGCGCTTGTTGTTGTGGGCGACCACAAAGGACGAGTCGGTGTCGGTGCCGCTAAAGGTGCTGATGTAACAGCCGCCATATCAAAAGCTACTGACGTGGCGAAAAAAAGCATTGTCACCATACCGCTGTACAAGGGAACGCTGCCGCATGAAAGTGAGGCTAAAGTTGCCGGTGCCCGTATCTTACTCAAACCAGCTAGTCCTGGTACCGGTCTGATTGCCGGTGGTGTGGTGCGTGTTGTACTTGAGGTTGTCGGTGTGCAAAATGCCCTTTCAAAGTCGCTCGGTTCAAGCAATAAGATTAACAGCGCCTACGCAACTGTTGAAGCGCTTAAAGCTATGGCGCCAGCTAGCGACTGGGTACCAACGCAGCATGCGGCTCAGGCAAAAGACTCAACAAAATCTACGCTCAAGAAATCTCCAGTAAAGAAAGCAACAACAGCCAGTAAACCTAAAAAGTAGCCAAATAAGGACGAACCATGAAGTACAACCAATTAGAACTTTCAGCGAACAAAGCCAAGACCCGAGTTGGCCGCGGTATTGCTGCCGGCAAGGGTAAAACAGCTGGCCGTGGTACAAAAGGCCAGAACGCTCGTAAAAGCGGTGGTGTCCGACCAGGCTTTGAGGGTGGTCAGAATCCACTGATGCAGCGGCTGCCAAAACTGCGTGGCTTCCGCTCGTTGGCCGTACCGACAGAGAATGTCTATACCGGACAATTGAACAATATGAGCGGAACGGTTGACGCCTTTTCACTGTTTGAAGCGGGTATTATTACTAATCCGTACAACCGCGTTAAAGTAATTGTTAAAGGTGAGCTTACCAAAAAGGTGACCGTACAGGCACAGGGTGCGTCAGCTGAAGCTATCGCAATGATTACAAAAGCTGGCGGTGAGTTCAAACAAGTTGAGCGTGCAAAACATGTAGCACAAGCTAAAACCGAGAAAAAAACAGCCAAAAAGTCAGACAAATAGTCTTTTTGACAATGTACAGCCGCCGTGCGGGCTTGTATACTAAACCATAAGATAGCAAAGAGAGGGTATAGCAAAACGATATGAGCTGGAAAACTATCTGGCAGGCACTCAAAAACCAAGACATGCGCAAACGGTTCTTTGCCGTGCTTGGCATGATCGTGATTTTTCGCATACTGGCGCATATCCCGATCCCGCTCAGTGACGGCGAAACACTGAAGCAAATCCTTGAAAACCTCTTTACTTCGTCCGATACACCACAACTTTTAAGCTTTATCGACGTTTTATCTGGTGGTGCATTGGCTAACTTTTCGATCATGCTGGTCGGACTGGGGCCATACATTAACGCCTCGATCATCATGCAGCTGCTGACAAAGGCAATTCCGAAGCTGGAAACGCTGAACAAAGAAGGCGAATTTGGTCGTAAAAAAATCAATCAGTACACGCGCATGCTTACCCTGCCACTAGCTCTTATTCAGTCAGTCGGGATGATTTACCTCGTACGCCAGACGGCGTCCCAGTTGGCCGGGCTTGGCGATATTACTGCTGACGCTGGTCTTGGCCAGTGGGCACTGATGATTGCTGCACTTACCGGCGGGGCGATGCTGGTGATGTGGCTCGGGGAGCTGATTACGGAAGAAGGTATCGGTAACGGTATATCACTGATTATTACCGTTGGTATTGTCAGTCAGTTGCCCCAGACGGCTATGAGTCTTGTTAATAACGCCCTCAGCGGTTCTGATAAACTGGAGCTGTTTGGTTGGCGCACACCAGTGACTAGTGACGGGGCGATATTTGGCGGCTTGGCGATCCTGGCGGTACTCGTCGTAACAGTTTTGGTCGTGAAACTCAACGAAGCAGCGCGAAACCTAACTATTCACTATGCGAAACGAGTCCAGGGCAATCGTGCTTACGGAGGCGTCACGACGAAACTCCCCATAAAGCTCATCACGGCGGGTGTGATTCCGATTATCTTTGCCGTGGCGTTTCTGAGCGTGCCGAGCTTTGTTGGTCAATTGTTGAGTGGCTCGAGCAACCCGAGCTGGCAAGAGCTGGGAGTTAATCTGGTGACGTGGTTCCAACCGCCGACAGCCCAGTCATTTGCAGCTGGCGGTTGGCAGCCGTATATCTACCCAATCGTATACTTCGTGCTGGTATTCATTTTCACCTTCTTCTACACCAGCATCACCTTTAACGCCCAGGAAATTGCCGAAAACCTGCAAAAACAAGGCGGTTTTATTGAGGGAGTACGCTCTGGCAAGCAAACTGAACAGTACTTGAGTAAGATTGTGACACGCCTGACTCTTTTTGGGGCTACAAGCCTTGGTATTCTGGCCGCGGCGCCTGTCATTGCCCAGGCCTACGTCAGTACCAGCATTGTGCTTGAGGGCACTAGTGTCCTCATCTTGGTAGCAGTTGCGCTTGAGACCCTTCGACAGATCGAATCACGAGCGTTGATGGTAACCTACGATCAGTACGATCAGCCAGACTTTTTCTACCAGCCATCGCCGCTGCCGGGTGTCGGCAGTAAAACAGGGGTCGTATCACGACTGCTGCCATCACGAAAGAAAAAGAAGTAAAAAAGTCAAAAAACTACTTTACAGAGAGCCAACAGATTGGTATACTAAGCTCTTGTTATATTTATGGCAGCGAGTAAAGAAGTAATTGAGCTCAACGGGACAATCATCGAGACCCTCCCAGGTACTCAATTTCGTGTCGAACTCGAGAATGGCCATCAAATTATAGCTCACGTCGCCGGCAAAATGCGGAAACATTTTATCCGAATCGTGCCCGGAGACAGCGTTACGGTTGAGTTGACCCCTTACGATCTTACGAAGGGACGAATCACCTACCGCAAGTCATAAACTAAGCAGTGTGCCCGTCATGGCGGGTCCGCATGAATCCCGTTAGAAATGTATAGCTAACGGGACGATCATCACCAAGAAAGGATTTCTAACGGGATGAAGGTGCGTGCAAGCGTTAAGAAAATTAGTCCAGATGATAAAATCGTCCGCCGCAAAGGGCGTATTTATGTTATCAACAAGATGAAACCGAAACACAAGCAGAGGCAAGGGTAATGGCTCGTATTTCAGGCGTAACCATCCCATCAGACAAGCAGATTGAGACGGCTTTGACCTATGTTTACGGCATTGGCCTTAAAACCAGCCAAGATATCCTGGGAGCTGCCAAAATTGACACTACGGTTCGCGTCAAAGATTTAACTGACGCAGAGATTCAGAAAATTCAGGACGTTATTAATGCAGACTACACCGTTGAAGGTGATTTACAACGTGTCGTTGTTGCAAACATTAAGCGACTCAAAGACATTAATGCGTATCGTGGCCTTCGTCATAAGAACAACTTGCCGTCTCGCGGCCAGCGTACACGAACGAACGCCCGCACTCGCCGTGGCAAGAAAGTAACGGTTGGCGGCACCAAGCAAAAGGTAGCGTCCAAGACGTAAGGAATGAAAATGGCAGAAGACACCCCAGCAACACCGGTAGAAGCAAAAGCAGTGGATCAGGCACCAGAGACAACGGCTGCACCAGCCCCTGCTCCTAAAAAGAAAAAAACGAAACGTTCTGTTCCCTATGGCCAACTGCATGTTCTGGCATCCTTTAACAACACCATCGTGACCTTTACCGACACCAAGGGTGGTGCCCTGGCAGCGTCAAGCGCTGGTGCTTGCGGTTTCCGCGGTAGTAAAAAAGGCACTGCGTATGCGGCCCAAGTGGCTGCAGAAAAGGCCGCACAGATTGCCAAACAGACCTATGGGCTCAGCAAAGTCGACGTGTTTGTGCGCGGCATTGGTCTAGGTCGCGAAGCTGCAATTAGAACCATGCAGAACGTTGATATCCGAGTAGAGAGTATTACTGACCAGACTGGCGTGCCGCATGGCGGCGTCCGGCCAAAGAAAGCACGAAGGGTATAATTGATGTCTCATTTCATTCAACATCAGTCCATGAGTCACCAAGTCACCAAGTCACCAAGTCATCTATTGACTAGCCGACGAGGAGACTGCTTGACCAAAGTAGCAACGGAAGGAGCTGCGTAATGGCACGAGATACAGGCAGTATTGTCAAGATGAGTCGGCGCGAAGGCTACGCGCTCCATCCTAAAGCACACAAAGCGCTGGTCAAGCGCAGCACCCTCCCTGGCCAGCACGGTCGCACCGGCCGACCGCCAAAAATGAGCCAGTACGCTATCCAACTTCGCGAGAAGCAAAAAGTTAAGCGGCTCTACGGTTTGCTTGAACGGCAGTTCCGCAAGCTGATGAGCGAAGCATCTCGCAGTAAAGGCCAATCCGGCCAAGTATTGCTGCAGTACCTCGAGCAACGTGCCGATAATGTGGTCTATCGTGCCGGATTTGCTATCAGCCGCCGAGCAGCCCGCCAGCTGGTGACACACGGACACTTTATGCTCAATGGCCGTCGGGTCGATATTCCATCGATTCGATTGCGCGAGGGCGATGTCCTGACAGTCCGTGATCGTAGCAAATCTACTGAGTATTTTAAGAAACTTGATGAAGTCAGTCCTGCTAGTCCCAACGACATTGTGAGTTGGTTGCGGGTTGATCGTAAGAAGTTAGAAGTAACCGTCACAGCTCTGCCACCTCGAGAAGAGGCAGAAGCAGACATTAAAGAACAACTAATCGTTGAGTACTACTCACGTTAAGGGAGGCAAGCAATAGCTCATGTCAAAAAATATACATACACCAGGAATTGTCAAAGTCGATGACCACAGTGCTACAAGTGCCACGTTCAGCGTTGAGCCGTTGCACACCGGTTACGGTATGACACTGGGCAACAGTCTACGACGTGTACTGCTCTCAAGCATTGCTGGCGCTGCCGTCACAGCCTTTAAGATTGAGGGTGCAACCCACGAGTTCACCACAGTGAAAGGTGTGAAAGAAGACATTGTCGACATTATGCTCAACCTCAAGAATGTTCGTTTCCGTGTCTTTTCCGAAGAGCCGCAAACGCTCCGCATTGTCAAAAAAGGCAAAGGTGTTATTACTGCTAAAGACATTGAAACGAATGCCGATGTTGAAATTGTTAACCCAGACCAGGTTATCGCAACGGCTGACGATGCAAAGACGACATTTGTCATGGATCTTGTGGTTGAAGTTGGCCGTGGCTACCGCCCGATCGAAGAAGGCGCGAAACAAAAGCCCAGCGACATGATTGCGGTTGACGCTGTTTTCAGCCCTGTCCTGCGCGTACGCTACAAAGTCGAAAATACCCGTGTTGGCCAAATTACTGACCTTGATAAGCTCATCATCACTATCGATACTGACGGCTCAATCACACCGCAAGATGCGTTTGAAGAAGCAGCGGCTATTTTGGTCAACCAGTACACGGCACTTGCTGGACAGACAAGAGTAGAGGCGGCTGCACCGCTTGGTTCTGACAATGAGCCAGAAGGCAGCCAGGAAGACCCAACTGAACTCATGACGCCAATCGAAGATCTCAACCTGAGTGCTCGCACCTCAAATGCACTGGTTAACAATGAAATTCACACCCTCAAAGACTTGTTTAGTCTCAGCGATGCCGAGCTACGTGATTTGAAGGGCTTTGGTGCCAAAGCCTTAGATGAAGTTAAAGAAAAACTCGCGGAGTTGGAGCTATAAAGTGAGATTACAGATTACAGATTACAGATTACAGAAAGTAGCAGTGAGCGAACTGTCTGCTGTCAACTGTCTGCTGTCAACTGTTGCCGGAGGCAACCATGCATAGGCACGGATACCAAGGTCGTAAATTCGGAAGAGAGCGTGATCAACGCCACGCACTGATTAAGTCGTTGGCTGATTCATTGATTCTGCACGAATCAATTGAAACGACCTTGCCAAAGGCTAAAGAAATTGTTCCCTACGTCGAGAAACTTATTACCAAAGCCAAAAAGGGCGACTTGCACAGTCGTCGTCTTATCATTGCTGACCTCATGACAATTGAAGCAGCTCACAAGCTGGTTGACGACATTGCACCAAAACTAACCACACGTACCAGCGGCCACTTGCGTATTGAACGTACTGTGCTTCGGCGTGGTGATAACGCACAACTTGCTCGAGTCAGTTTCGTTGATAATTTGAAAGAAACACCCAAAAAACCAGCAACAGAAAAAACTACTACAAAGGAGTCGACCGCTACTGCATCGAAGGTAGCGGCGAAACCAAAAGTAACAGCAGGAGCTAAGAAATGACCCAAAAAACATATAGCGCAAAGCCCGCCGATGTAACTCGTACATGGTATGTTGTGGACGCTTCAGAAGCTCCTCTCGGTCGTTTAGCGACGGAAGTGGCAACATTACTAACTGGCAAACAGAAACCAATGTACACAGCCCATATCGACTGCGGCGACTACGTTATCGTGACCAATAGTGATAAACTGGTCGTAACCGGCAAAAAGATGACTGATAAAATCTACTATCGGCACAGCCACTACCCCGGCGGTATTAAATCTGCCAGCCTGCAAGAGAAGGTGGATAAGGACTCGACAGAGGTTATTATTGCAGCGGTTCGCGGTATGTTGCCGGTCAATAAGCTTCGTGATGGTCGTTTAGCTCGTCTAAAAGTCTATCCTGGGCCAGACCACAACCACGCGGCACAGAGCCCGAAACCATATCCACTGAAAGAAGGTAAAAAGTAATGGCAAAAGACACATATTTTTATGGGTTGGGTCGTCGCAAAAGCGCTACGGCGCGCGTTCGGCTTACTTCCGGTACTGGTCAAATTACGGTCAATGATAAACCAGCTGAAGACTACTTTGCTCAGAGCAAAAACTTGCTCAACGATCTGACAAAACCTTTTGTGGTGCTTGACCAAGTCAATAAGTACAATGTGAGCGCAAAAGTCACTGGTGGCGGTCACGCCGGTCAAGTTGACGCGATCCGGCTTGGCATTGCCAAAGCACTGGCAACCATGAACGAAGACCTCAAGGGTACGTTACGTCGTGCTGATCTATTGGGCCGCGATCCTCGTGAGAAAGAGCGCAAGAAGTTCGGTCTCAAGGGCGCTCGCAAGCAACGTCAGTTTACCAAACGTTAGTCTACGAACGGTTCTTGGTCTTGAGCTTCAGGTTTGCTATGTAGTGCTCTGGGTTGAGCGACGGGTGACTCTTAAGATAGGCGAGATGCTTATCGGTAAATGACATAGCATGATCAGGGTAGAGCACAGCATTAGCGCTGTAGCTTATTTCGGTTGTATAGTTCTTGTCGCGCTCCATGCTGCCCAGAATCTCTCTGACCTTTTCCTCGTTGATAATGAACGGCGCACCCTTCTTGTTGCTAATACTATACATATCGGCTCGCTATAACCTCGCCTGAACAACGCGTAGCAATCGGCCATCAACCTGATGGCCGCTGACTGCTTGGATGGCATGTCTTGCTTCATTGTCATCGGGCATTTCAACCAGCGCAGAGCCACGCGATGCACCAGTATGGTCACGGCTAACCGTTACGATACTGATCGTACCGTGCTCGGCAAAAAGACCGCGTAGTTCAGCTTCAGTTGTATGATACGAGAATCCGCTCACCTGTAGCTTCATTGCCTCTTCTATGTCCTTTGGTTTAGGTTATCCTGCTTGCGGTCGGTATAGCTCTGACCGTTTGGACAATAAACCACCATGAGGCAAACTATCGGGACGGACAAGGTATAGTAATCACTTGCTTATTCTTATTGTAGCACAATCAACAGTTTACCGACAGCGGCAACATGGTAAATCAGAGAGGTCCCAAACGTAAAGAGATCTCTTTTGTCTTTCTATTCAACGATTCTGGCTACTAATCACACTTCCTAGAGATGACACGCCAGAGAGTTTACTGATATACTTTTTGATATATGGCGGAGAAACAAAAGGATACGGAAAAGTATACGAAGCATGATCGCGAGGTATCACGAGCTATTCATCGTCTCTTTTGGCGTGCCCGTATGCAGAGTAAAAAAGATGTGATCATCTGGTTCTTTACGCGACCCCCGGCTTTCTTCATAAATACGATTCTGGTTCCACTTGTTGTTGCCTATGGTCTGCAAGCGATAATTGTAAAAGACTTTGATAGTGTAGAAAGCTATGCCTTTTCGCTATTTCTACTAGGGGTACTTTGGTGTATTTTGTGGGCGATCGGAGGCGTTTTTATATGTAATAACGGTCGAATTGGCACTGAGTTTATTCAAAAAGAAGTGTTCAGGAACTATCTCGAGAAAGACTATGAATTTTTCAATAATAACTATGTGGGTTCGCTTGGATCACAAGCTGTGCAACTAAGACACGCCTTCAACGAGTACGAAACGGTCTTATTCAACGGGATGGTGAGGCTGGTAATTATTTATGTCTTCAGCATTGGCGTTATCGCGTACCAGTCTTTGCCGCTGGCTGGGGTTACACTACTAATGGTAGGCGTTGTACTGGTCTTCACAATATTCAGCAGTCGCTGGCGGCTAAAGTACAGACGTACCTTGGGAGAAGCGGACAGTGAAACTTCAGGTGTTATTGCTGACGCCCTAAGCCACGGCGTTACAGTCAAAAGCTTCGCAGCTGAGGGTTTTGAAAAAAAGCGATTAAACAAGGCTGTAGATAAACTTGCTGATGCACAGTACTGGTCGTGGATGACATCCATACCTGTTGATATTGGACGAGTGTTCCTGACAGTAGTAACCACACTTACCTTGCTGCTAATGACAGCACATCTATATAAAGATGGAACAATATCTATAGCGATTGTTGTTTTAGTTCAGCTCTATGTTTTGCGAATCGTCAATGCAACGTATGACATCGCGGAGCTAGTAAAAACATACGAAGCGATCATGGTGAAGGCACATAAACCTGTAAAAACAATGCTGTTAGAGCCGCGCATTTCAGACCCTCAAACACCCCGCAGACTGTCCAAAATCAGTAAATATGATGTCACGTTTGATAAGGTAAACTTTCGCTACGAAGACGCTCCTAAAGATTTATATGCAGTGAAAGACTTGAGTCTCCATATTAGCCAAGGCGAAAAAGTTGGACTTGTGGGCTATTCGGGTAGCGGAAAGACCACGCTAACGAAATTACTGCTGCGCTTTACAGATATTAGTAGCGGTAGCATCACGATTAACGAGGTAGACATACGTGATATGACACAGGCTCACTTGCGTTCACACATCGCCTATGTGCCGCAGGAGCCGCTCTTGTTTCACCGTAGTATCAGGGAGAACATTGCCTACGGTGATCCAAAGGCCAGCAATGATTCCATAGAGAAAGCTGCAAAAGCTGCCTATGTGAATGATTTTGTCGATGATTTACAAAATGGTTACGATGCACTGGTTGGCGAGAAAGGCATAAAACTGTCCGGAGGACAACGCCAACGGGTTGCGATTGCCCGGGCATTACTGAAAGACGCACCGGTTTTGGTGCTGGACGAAGCAACAAGTGCGCTTGACAGTAAAAGCGAACAGTACATTCAAAAAGCGCTCTGGGAGCTCATGAAAGGCCGGACGGCTCTCGTGATTGCACATCGGCTAAGTACGATTCAGAAACTTGATCGAATTGTTGTCATGGACAAGGGTAAGATTGTCCAAATCGGTACACACGAGCAATTGCTGAAAGACAAGAAGGGCATTTACGCCAAACTATGGGCACATCAAAGCGGCGGCTATATCGGCGCCAGTGACGAATTATAATTTGACAATATGTTCGCACTGTATTACTCTGCCCTAGTTATGATTAGTCGAGAGATGAATACATTCTATTTTTGGTTTACAACCTCACCCACGTGGCGGCTACCTTCATATTGTCAATAAATAAATCAAATACGAACCACATAACCGCCACAGAGGCGGTTTTTTAATATTTATACCATGCGAAAAGAACAGGAGAATATACATGACACAATCTATACAACCAGGTGACATACTGGAACGGTTACCGGAAGGAAGGTACGAAGAACATTTCCAGCCAACCTACTCGGATAGACAGGTATTGCTCGAGGCAATGCATGAATTACAGGAAACAACGCCCGTGACAGCACTTGACAATATTACCGCGCTGCGAACACAGCTTGCCAATGTTGTGAACGGCTCTGGCGAGCCGGTAATCATTACCGGACGATGCGCTGAGCCAATTAAGGTTGACACGCCTATTGCCGAGCTCGCTACAGCTTCCATAGCCGGCTACAAACTGGTTCGTGAGGTGCTGCCAAGAGCTATTGCTATTGAGCGTGGACGTGGGCAAAATGCAAAGCCGCGTAGTCAGGAATACGAGATACTGAAGAGCGGGCTGCAGGTGCCATCGTACATGGGCGATATGATCAACGCGCAGGACGAAAACAAAAGAACGCCAGACCCAAGCCGTATGGTCGCTGCGGCGGTGCAGGCACGTGATGTCGAAGAAGCGTTAACAGAGCAACTTGGCGAACATCTCCCATCTGCACACGAAGCATTGTCACTGTCATACGAGCTGAGTTTTCTTCGCCACGATCCGCTGACTGGCAAGCAAGCACTGCTTTCTGCTGATCTGCCGTGGGTTGGGCTGCGTACAAATGACCCTGACGGACCGCACGTGGGCTTACTGAGTGGGCTCGAGAATGCTGTTGGCGTCAAGATTGGCGCAGGTTCTACTGAAGCGCATATACGCGGGCTCAAAGAGCAGCTTAATCCGGACAGCGAAGCCGGCAAGCTCGTATTCATGCTTCGAGTAGGTTTTGACACAGCAGCCTTGCGGGGCATCATAAAGGCCATACGGAAACACGCGGCCGAGTCAGTTATTTTGTACGACATTCACGGTGCAACGCGCACAACTGAAGATGGCCAAAAGATCCGGGCCGTCAGTGATATCGTTTCACAAATCGAAAATCTGGCTGAGGTATGTGGTAGTGCCGGTTTGCGCCTTCACGGTATACATCTTGAGACAATTATGGATGAAGCGCAGTTGCAATGCGTCGATAGGCCCGACCAACGCCCCACACATCCTGGCGGTGTTGACCCACAACTTAATCCGGGTCAAACCAGAGAAGTTTTGGAGGCGTCCTCAGAGGTGCTCTAGTAAGAATTTGACTAACTATTAACTAATATGGTATAATGTAATTATGATCTTGATGCAACACATTGCGAACTGGTATACCGACACTTCTCGTGGCGGTCTGTTCCGTGTGTTTGCATATTTTCTTCTTGTTAGATAAAAAGCACATCAAATATATTGAAAAGATCGCCACCAACGGCGATTTTTTAAATTTGAAGGAGAAATATATGGAAACAATTACATCACCACATCGAATGAAGCGAGTACTCATTAAAGACGAGCTGGCATACGTTGAAACAATAGGAAAACAGGACATCGAAAATATGACAGAGGTACTTGCTCATCCAGACGGCAATAACACGGTCGTTCGGTCATTTTTTGGCGCAACAGAAAACATGTCCATCCGGGCGCTGAGCTATGTTGTATCAGCAGCTCGTGTCAGTCAACTTGTTCCGTGCGAACAATTACAAATAATTAGCGTCAACAACCTTGGTGCGGAGATAAATGGCGTATCACAGACCAAAGCACACTCTTCGACGGAGATATTGAGTGATGTTGGCATGCGTCTTTTGCGTGCGGCTATGCCCGACGTTGCCGAAAAGACCATTTTTGCCGAAGATTCACCAACGCAGGCAGTTACTGAAACGCGCCCACTGGCAGAGCTTGCAATTCGTCAGGATCCCGAGCTCGGCCAAAATCTGCAAAAGAAAGGCAATAAGCATGGTAGCGATTTTGTTTCATACGGTGCTGCGCACGCAGTATTCCAGGATACCGCTCTACTGGAGCCAGTTTCATTAAGCGACACCGAAGCAGTGACGCCCGAACGTATCATTACAGTCGGGTGCCAACAAGAGAGGACATTTTATCGGCTCAGGATGGCTTTGCGCCAATTACTTCAGCCCGATTTACTCATTCCATCTGTACAGGTATTTACCAAACATGTTAGCCCGCCATATCTGCATGGTCGTGACCGTGAACAAAGCATGGCAGAAGCTTTATACTACGGGGTAATAAATTTCGATGAGTTCAGTGGTGCTGCTAAGCGTGATATGGAACACTTCGTTCACCATTTTGATGTTCCGCACAACTTGCATGAACCATTTGCGAACATGTTTTGCATGCCGATAAGTTAGAATCATAAACTCAACAAGGAGATGTACTATGAACTATCAACAAAAACCAATTACAATTCTGGGAGGTATGGGCCCACAGGCTTCAGTGCATCTATACCAACTTTTAGTTCGCCGATCACAAGATCATCCAAGGTCTTTACGCGGTGTATTTCCGCATATCATTTTGCGCTCGTTGGCGCTTGAGGATTTCATTTCTGATCAAGCCAAGCAAGCAGATGCCAAAGCGGTGATAGTGACAGCTGCACAGCGTGCTGCCAGTGATGGATCCTGTGCTGTCGCAATTGCATGCAACACTGCGCACGTATTTGCAGAGAATATAATGAATGTTACAGATGTCCGGTTTGTATCGATGATAGAACTTGTTGCCGAGAAGGCCACTGATGCTAGTAATCGCGTTGGTCTATTGGCCAGCCCAACAACTGTTCGTACCAAGTTGTATCACGATGCGATTACAAGGCGTGGAGCGCAGTGCATTGAGCCAACGAGAGCAGAGCAAGTAGAGCTTGAGGGTATTATCCGAGCGGTAATTGCAGAAACAGCCGGGGAGAAAGAACGAACAAAACTACTGCGTATTGCAAAAAGAATGCATCGCGATGGCGCCGAAAGTATTATTCTTGGTTGTACGGAACTACCGTTGATATTCCCAAAGAGTAAAGCCAACTTCACTGTGCACGATAGCCTGGAGATCCTAACAGATCGACTGATCGAAAAATACTACGAATAAGCTATAATAGGAGAAATATGACTAAACAAGTAATTTTAACAGGACTACGAGCCAATAATGATTTGCACATTGGCAATTATTTTGGTGCGCTGTTGCCAATGGTTGATATGGCAAGAAAACACGCTGACAAGTATGTGGTTAATTTGATGATGGCCGATCTTCATAGTTTTTCGACCCCAATAGATCACAGCCTTTTGCAGCAGCAGATTACGGATAATCTCCGGACATATGTGGCGGCTGGACTTCCGCTAGACCACGAAGACATTAGAATCTTCAGAGAGAGCTATGTTCCGGCTCATTCGGAGCTTGCGCACATACTTGACTGTTTTACAGGAGTAGGCGAAATGCAGCGTATGACCCAATTTAAGGATAAGTCTGCAAAAATTGGCAATGACCGTGTCAGCATGGCACTCCTCAACTATCCTCCGCTTATGGCTGCGGACGTTTTGTTGTATGGAGCTACCTGCGTGCCTGTTGGTGATGATCAAACGCAACATCTTGAGTACATTCGTGATATTGCCAAACGCATGAACACGAAATTTGGCCAAGAACTGTTTGTCGTACCGAAGCCAGTGAAAGACCAGCACGAATTCTTTGGTAAAGACCAGGGATTAAGAATTAAAGATTTGGTTGATCCAACGAAAAAGATGAGCAAGTCTGACGACTCGGGTAAAGGTATTATTTTCCTCGGCGACGATCCAAAAGCAGCCACCAAAAAGATTATGAGCGCCACCACAGATAGTGTCGGCGAAATTCACTACGACAAAGAAAAACAGCCTGGTATCAGCAACTTGCTGCAAATTTTGGCGCTACTCAAAGGCGAAGACCTAGAAGCAACTAGCAAGCGATACGAGGGCCAAACCAGTTATGGCGAGCTCAAGAAAGATGTTGCCAATGCCGTCGAAACTTTTTTGACCGACTTTCAGACCAGACTGGCGCAAGTCAACGATAAAGCCCTGCAAGCCAAACTAGGGGCATCCGAAGCAAAAATGAACGAAATCGCCAATCAAACCCTCCATAAAGTCCAAAAAGCCGTCGGTTTGCGTGCTTAAATTATGCAAAAAATCTTAAATATTGATGCGAACGCTGTAAAAAAGCGTCTGGATGTTTTTCTGACAAACAAGCTGTCTGATTTAACGCGTAGTTCAATCACAAAGCTTATTGAAAGCGGGTCGGTTCTTGTGAACAAAAATCAAGAAAAGCCTGGTTATAAATTAAAACCAAAAGACATCATAGAAGTTGATTTGTCACATTTTCAAATTCCAGATTCTACAATCCAACTTCCAATTTTGTATGAAGATGATGATGTGATGGTTATCAATAAACCTGCAGGTGTTTTAACGCACAGTAAGGGTGCGTTAAACCCAGAAGCAACAGTCGCGTCGTTCATCAAAGACAGAATAAATTTTCCGCCGGATGATGATCCGAATGACCGAGCTGGAATCGTACACCGGCTGGACCGCGCAACCAGCGGTGTTATTATCTGTGCCAAGAATGAGCCAACGCAAAAGTGGCTACAAAAACAGTTTGCCGAGCGTAAGACCAAAAAAACCTACGTCGCAATTGTAGATGGTGCACCCGAACCAAAAGAAGCGATTATCGATATGCCGATTGCACGGAACCCGCGCAATCCCAAGACATTCTACGTGTCGCCAAACGGTAAACGCGCAGTTACTCATTATCGAGCTACAGAAGAACTTCCGGGTAACAAAACGCTCGTCGTGCTGAAGCCCGAAACCGGCCGCACGCACCAACTCAGAGTCCATTTGCATTACCTTGGGCACCCGATAGTTGGCGACATATTATATAAAGGCAGCCCAAATGAACGCATGTTGCTGCATGCCCACAAGCTGGAGATACAATTA
The DNA here is from genome assembly GCA_964602865.1 of uncultured Candidatus Saccharibacteria bacterium. Lineage (GTDB taxonomy): Bacteria > Patescibacteriota > Saccharimonadia > Saccharimonadales > JAGQNJ01 > CAZRSX01. The sequence continues at coordinate 1,813 of CAZRSX010000008.1, read as the reverse complement.
CCAAGCAAAGAAACCAAAGAATTCATTGCAGAACTGCCCCAGGCCTTTCATACTACTAGCTAATGACAGCGGTTCAATTTAATCCAGTCACAAAAAATGTCGTCGATGGTTTTCTGAAAAACCCGAGTCATGCCGTCATGCTCGTTGGCCCGCAGGGAATAGGAAAAGGGCATGTCGCACAATATATCACTGCGCAGTTGCTCGATATTGAACTGCATGAGGTCTCCGTACACCCTTATGTAACAATCATCGAGCCAGACAACAATACCATAGCTGTAGAGCAAATCCGTGAACTACAAAAGAAACTAACGCTGAAAGTCCCAGGCCAACGGTCGGTACGAAGGGTGATTGTTATCGAACAGGCGTACGCTATGGGGCAGGAAGCCCAGAACGCCTTGCTCAAATCACTCGAAGAACCGCCCGAAGACACCGTGATACTGTTAACGACAACCGACGAAAAACTACTGCTGCCAACCATCGTGTCACGCGCACAGATACTGCGATTGTTGTTGCTTGACGATAACGCCTTGCGAGCAATAACAACCGACGAAAAACTCATAACCATTGCAGCTGGCAGGCCGGGTCTTTTGACGGCCATGAGTCAAGAGGCAGACCATACGTTAACAAGCGGCATTGAGACTGCAAAAGACTTCTTGGCCAAAACACCATACCAACGCCTGATTACAGCTCAAAATATGAAAGAACGAACAGAGTGCGCAGTATTTCTGGAAGCACTGCTACTCGTTGCACATGGTGCCATGCGACATGCCGCCAAGGCAAACAGGCCGAACACACAAGTCAAGTCATGGCAACAGCGAGTAAAACGAATTCACCTGGCACAGAAACAACTCAATCAAAACGCTTCAATAAAGCTACTGATGACAGATCTTTGCCTGAGTCTGTAGTATAATGAACGAGCATATATGTTAGAACTGACACTTATCGTAGGTTTTGGCCTGCTTGCATACAGAAGCGCGACCGTACGCGACGAAGACTTGTCGCCCCTGCCGCGTAAACTGAGCGACAAACTCGGGCAGCTATGGGATATTGCGCATCAGGGTATGCGCGAGAATAGATTTTTGCGTGCTGAAAAGGCACTGTTGACCATACTCAAGATTGACCAGAAGAACGCAGCCGCCTATAACCGTCTGGGTATTTTGTATGCAAAGCAAAAAGAATACAAAGACGCCATTGACTGTTTTGAGATTGCCTCCAGTATTGAGGCGAGCGCCTCGAGCCTGCACAACCTCGGCCTTATTTATTACGAAACAGAAAACTATGAAAAGGCCGCCACTGCTTTTGAGCAAGCACTAAAACTTGAAGATGATCTAGCCGCGCGGCATGTTGCCTATGCCAAAGTCCAGGAAAAGCTGGGCAATAATAAGCTCATGTTTCAGGAGCTTGAGAAAGCGGTAGAACTCGAGCCAAACAAGGAATCTTTGAACTTACTGCTGAAGGCGTATGAGGCGCACGGCATGGATCAGGAAGCTGCAGCCGCCGCAAAGCGACTCGTGAAGCTAAAACCAACTACTGACAAGCCAAAGCGTATGCTTCGACCGAAGCGTAGGGTTGTTATTTAACCCCTGTTCTGCTACACTTTTTTGGTACTTTCGTAGTATAAACGCCACCTTAGCTCAGCTGGTTAGAGCACCTGTTTTGTAAACAGGGGGTCGTCGGTTCGAATCCGACAGGTGGCTCCAAGTTCAATAAGTGTCGTGCGAGAATACTTATTGAAGGGAGTAAGGGAAGTGTTTTCGGGCCCCCCAAGGGCCCATACGCAGGGTTAGTGAAGCGGTCAAACACGGCAGACTGT
>CAZRSX010000007.1:7848-34230 GCA_964602865.1 uncultured Candidatus Saccharibacteria bacterium | reverse complement strand
TTCCATGACAATTCTACCGTTAGATACTCAAGATCTTTTGCGGAAATTGCATGCTTGGTGCTAGACACGGGTTTGTTGCCAAAGACTTGTTCTAGCTGGCTGGTGGGTATCTCTTGTAGCCAATCAATGAGCTGGTGATTAAAAGAGCTCTGGGGGCGGCTTTCATCTTCGAGTATTTTGTCGGGTATCGCGGTTGTTAAAAGCGAGCCATAGTGTATCGAGTAGGAGGGGCTATTTTTGGGGCCACTTCGCTGTATGAGGTTTAACTCCGTCAGTCGCTCAAGAGCCCTTTGTATGGAGCGGATGTCAAGGTCGGGCATTTTTTTACTCACTGCGGAGGCGGTCGTTTCACCACTCAGTAAGTACAAGAGTATGTATAACGTGTTTTTGTTTAATCTCATACGACAATTTTAGCATAAAAAAGTTAAAAATGTCAGAAAAATGTCGTATGAAAATTATATGAATTCCAGCATAATTCCAGGAAGACACCCTGGAACACCCTGGAATTATGTGGTGCCAGTATACGTCCATATTGACAAACGGAGCCTGTTTTGCTAGTATTTTACATAAGACCTTCGGCGGGTGGTTTTCAGGCCACACAGCGGAAGGCCTTTTTTATTTTTCATTTTGTTTATTTCAATTTTCTGTCAAAAACAGACATAAAGTCTTTTCGGCCTGTCTGGGCATGCTGCTTTACTTGCACGCAAAATGGGATACCTTCTTTTGTTTGTCCGTAAAAGCGGTGGAGGATAACTCCTGCTGGTTGTCCCCGGTCTACTGCTAGATTATTCTCAGATGTATCTGTGGTGTTTCGCAGTAGGTCAAGCGCCGCACGGTAAAACTTAAGTCGTTTTCTTCGTTCTTTTGGGTGTTTTTGCATGAGGTGATCCCAGAATACGGTAAGAAAGATTTTATCACCCTTAAAATACTTAGAGCGAACATACGGCTGGCGCTTAGTAATTCTGCGCACCGCATTAAATTCTTTGCGGGCTGCAGCCACAACTTCATCGTACGATGAGCCAGGTAATAGACCGTATTTAGATTGGTAGGCAGACATGCGCCCTAGTATACGACACACAAGATACACCACAGAATTCCAGGAAGACACCCTGGAACGACCCTGGAACGTTGTTGCTTATGGCCGCGGGACTTATCGGTTCTATGGCTTTAATGGTTCTAGGTTTGTCGACGGACAATAGTAGGTACGGTGCAAGAGCCGTCGTCGGCGACGAGCGGCGATCGACAAATGGTGACGCAATATCCACCGGCTTTCATGGTGAGCGAACCGGGGCAGCCTTGGCTCAGTTCGGCGCTGGCCTCCTGGTGTAGTGTTTCTGCGCGTGCTATCTCTTCGTCGAAGTCATCAAGAAGAGTGGCGGTATCTTGCAGAACCTCAGGAGTAGAAGCCAGATCTTCCAGAGCGGCCTCTGCCGCCTCAACAAAACGGAGGGGGTCATCAAAAATGGCTGCATCGCCTCCGTTTGTTGAGATATGCTCCATAATTCTTTCGGGATTAACTGCGAGAAATTCGCCATTCCCAATATGCTCAACCATGTGGTCTTTACGGTCGATCATTTGTTGAACACCTGTGTTGTACATCATCTGTGCAACGGGGCACTTCTCACAATTTGACATAAAGAACAGCGTATCATCATCATCATCATTTGTCAATACTAGTGACTGTCTGTCAAATATCGTATACTTACTAGCGATGACAACACAGGAGATCAGAAAAGCCTATTTGGAGTTTTTTAAAAAACACGGGCACACGGTGATTCCGCGCGCTCTTTTGGTGCCCGACAACGACCCGACAACCCTGTTTACCGGCTCTGGTATGCAGCCGCTGATTCCGTATTTGCTGGGCGAAAAACACCCCGAAGGCGTGCGGTTGGTCGACAGCCAGACATGTATTCGCGCGCAAGACATCGAAGAAGTCGGCGACAACAGTCACACGACGTTCTTTGAGATGCTGGGTAACTGGAGCTTGGGCGATTATTTCAAAAAAGAACAAATCGCCTGGTTTTTTGAGTTTTTGACCGATGTTGTCGGGCTTGACCCGAACAAGCTCTACGTGAGCTGCTTTATCGGCGATAAAAAACATGACATTCCGCGTGACGATGAAGCGGCGAAGATCTGGCAAGAGCAGTTCAAAAAGAAGGGCATTGAAGCAAAAATTGCTGAAATTGGCTCCCAGGCTGACGGCGATAAGCGCGGCATACACCCTGGCGAGCGGATTTTCTTTTATGATGACGGTGAAAACTGGTGGTCACGAGCCGGCGGTATTGATAAAACACCGATTGGTGACCCTTGCGGGCCGGACAGCGAAGTATTTTATGATTTTGGCCAGCAGAACCATGACGCCAGTTTTGGCAAGCCGCATCCGGCCAGTGACTCCGGACGGTTTATGGAAATCGGCAACCAGGTGTTTATGCAGTACAAGCGCACCGACAAGGGCTTTGTGCCGCTTGAAAAGCCAAACATTGACTTTGGCGGCGGACTGGAGCGTATTGCCGCGGCTCGTCTTGATAGCCCGGATGTCTATAAAATCAGTCTGCTGTGGCCAATCATTGAGAAGCTCGAAACGTTGAGCGGCAAGGAATACGCCAGCCACACCAACGCCATGCGCGTTATTGCCGACCACTTGCGCGGCGCAACCTTTTTGGCGGTTGATGGCGTGCGCCCGAGCAACAAAGAGCAAGGCTACGTCATGCGCCGGCTGCTGCGTCGAGCCATTCGTTTTGCCTTTGAGCTTGGGGTTGAGCAGAACTTTTTGCAAGATGTTGTGCCAGTGATTGCCGAACTCTACGAAAAAGATTTCCCAGAGGTAGAGAAGCATAAAGACGAGATTATCGACGTGCTGGTCAAGGAAGAAAAAACCTTCCGCCAGACAATTCGAAAAGGACTCAAAGAGTTTGAGCGCCTTTTCGGAGTCAACAGTCAACAGTCAACAGTCAACAGTCACGGAGAGGCAATTTTTACTCTTTATGATACCTATGGGTTCCCGGTGGAGCTCTCAGTCGAGGAGGCGTTTACGCGAGGCATTGAACTTTCTAAAAACTGGCGTGAAGAGTTTGAAGCCAAGATGGAAGAGCAGCGCAAGCGGTCGCAAACAGCCGCCAAGGGTACATTCAAGGGCGGTCTGGGCGGCCAAAAAGATATTCACAAAAAATATCACACGGCAACACACCTGATGTACGAAAGTTTACGCCGAACGCTTGGCGACCATGTTATCCAGCACGGCAGTAACATTACCGAAGATCGTCTGCGTTTTGATTTTTCTCATCCCGAAAAAGTTACCAAAGAGCAGCTCCAAATTGTTGAAGACATGGTTAACGAACAGATTAAAAACGATCTTGTTGTGACGTTTGAAGAACACCCCAAAGACTATGCGCTCAAAACACTGAAACCGCTTGGACACTTTGGCGACAGATACGGCGATGTTATCAAGATCTACCGTATGCAGGGCAACGATGACGAAGCGCCGTTTAGCTTTGAGATTTGCGGCGGTCCGCATGTGGAGCATACCGGACAACTGGCCGAGGGTGGCAAAACCTTCAAAATCCAAAAAGAAGAAGCCAGCTCTGCCGGCATCCGCCGCATCAAAGCCGTACTGCAGTAGACTATTACCTCTAGCGCTTATGGTATAATGACCCGTACATGTTGAAGAAAATTCAGAACCTCAAAGCAGCGGTTGCAGCCAAATCAACACCACGAAAGACCTCCGACCGCTATATAGTGGGGCTCGATATCGGTACCGAATTTGTCAAAGCGCTCATCACGCGTGTCGATGGCGAGACGGCTGAGATTATTGGCGTGGGACGAGCGCATCAGGGGCTTGGCGATATGCAAGCTGGCGCTGTGGCCGATATTGCCGGGGTGGTGGCAAATTGCGATAAGGCACTCGCACAGGCTGAACAGCAGGCTGGTGTCAGCGCCCGGACCGTTGTCATTGGCATCGCTGGCGAGCTGGTGAAGGGTACGACAAATACGGTTCGGGTGGTGCGCAAAAATCCGGAAAAAGAATTGGACCTCGAAGAAGTCGAACGCATCATCCACACTGTCCAGACAAAATCCGAAGAAAAAGCTCGCAAACAACTGACCTGGGAACTGGGCGGCAAAGAGGTGGAAATCCGCTTGGTCAACAGTGCACTGGTGAGCATCGAAATCGACGGCTACAAGGTGACCAACCCGATTGGTTTTCAGGGCAAGGACGTCGTCGTGCAGCTCTATACTGCTTTTGCACCACTGATTCATATTGGCGCGCTCGAGCGCGTTGCTACAGAGCTGGACATGGAATTACTCGCTGTTGCGGCCGAGCCGTTTGCGGTGTCGCGCTCGGTGATTGGCGACAACTCGGGTACGACGATGAGTGCGATTCTCATGGACGTCGGCGGTGGTACGACTGATATCGCGGTGGTGAATGACGGCGGTGTACAGGGCACCAAGATGTTTGGCATTGGCGGCCGGGCCTACACCCGCGGCATTGAACGGGAAATGGATGTTGATTTTGAAAAAGCCGAAAGCCTCAAACTTGGTCTGGCCGATGACCGTCTGGCCGCCGACAAGCGCGCTGATGTTGAAAAGGCCGTTCAGAAAACGCTGGATGTTTGGATAAAAGGGGTTGATTTGGGCCTGAGCGAGTTTGATCTGGTCGATCATTTGCCCAACAAGGTATTACTCTGCGGCGGCGGCTCATCGCTTGACTTACTAGTTCATGAACTGTCTTCGACCGACTGGTATCGCAACCTTCCCTTTACCAAAAAGCCGCAAGTACAGCACATTCAACCCGATCAAGTCGTCGGTATTATTGACAAGACGGGCGCAGTTACCGATCATACATTCATAACCGCCATGGGTCTGGTGCGTGTTGGTATCGACACGCTGCAACAAGAACTCGACCAGCCTACTGGATCGGTTAAGGAAAAACTAAATAGAATGCTAAAAATATGAGCGTACAAATACTGCACCACATACAGCTGTTGCCTGGCAGAGCCAGCCATGCTGTCAATGTTTTTGACGCGCTCCTGCGTCGATTATTCCAGGGCTCCTTCGACGTATTGTCTATACGCCTCAGTGCGCGCTTCATAATCTCCTTGTACCGCATTCAAATGCAGCCTTTGTACATCTCATATTATAGAAAAGGAAGCGTAACCTAAGAAGACTATGGCTGAGCAAAAAGACACCATCTACATCGATATTGACGACGAAATCACGGCAATCATTGATAAGATTGATGCCAGTACTGCTAAAATCGTGGCGTTGGTACTGCCCAAACGCGCCGTGGCGCTGCAAAGCATCGTCAACATGAAACTGCTCAAGCGCACCGCCGACGATTCGGGCAAACACATAGTACTCATTACGTCCGAAAAGGCATTATTGCCGTTGATTGGGGCAACAGGGCTCTATGCTGCTAAAACGCTCCAGTCAAAACCGGAAATACCAGCAGCGCCGAGCAGTATCACGGCGCTTTCGGATGAAGAATCGGTTACCCTTGATGACGATTCACCAGAAGCTAAAGCTGGCGAGCTGGCAGTCGAAGATACCGTCGAACTGGCCGATAGTAAAGCTGCCGCTGCTAAACCATCAAAAACGAAAAAAGCCGGCAAAAAAAGCCCGAAAGTTCCTAATTTTGAGAAATTTAGGCTCAAACTTTTCCTCATCATCGGCGGCGTTATCGCCCTGATAGCGCTATGGTATGTGGCGGTTTTTGTCATGCCGAGTGCCACAGTGGTTATCGACGCCGAGACGGAGTCGGTCAACAGTTCGGTTGAGTTTACGGCCAATCCGAATATAACAGAGCTGAATCTGCAGACCAAAACAGTGCCGGCAGAAGTTGCTCGTAGCGACGAAAAAGAGACCCAAAAAGCTCCAACGACCGGCCAAAAGGATGTCGGCGACCAGGCGACAGGTTCGGTAACCATGTCTGCACAGCAGTGCGACAGTATCGCCACCCCGGCCAGCGTTCCTGCCGGTACGACGCTGAGCGCCAATGGCTTGAACTTTACCACCAACGAAAGCGTCTCGTTCGCATTTCAAGATATCTCTGGCGGCTGCATTAACTTTTCGGGCGGCACAACAGGGGTGAAGGCTCAAAAACCAGGGGCAAACTATAATCTCAGCAACACCACCTTTGCTGTTGCCGGAAGAGGTGAAGTCAGCGCCCAAGGGAGCACCAATGGCGGCAGTTCCAAGATAGCAAAAGTAGTTGCCCAGCAAGATGTCGACACCGCCAAGGGCAAAATGACCGCCAGCGACGATGCCATAAAAACCAAGCTCAAAGCCCAGTTAGAGCAGCAAGGGCTATTCGCTATCGAAGCTTCATTCGAGAAACATAATGAAGAAACAAGTACCAATCCGAAGGTTGGCCAAGAGGCCAGCGAAGTTAGTGTCACCTACAGTGCAACCTACAGCATGGTCGGTGTGAAGCGAGATGATCTCAAAGCGCTGCTAACTGATGACATAAAAGATCAGATCGACAGTGAGCGGCAACAGATCCAAGACGACGGCTTGGACCAGGCAACCTTCACAGTAAAAAGCAGCAAGGCTGACGGTACAACCGTACTGTCGGTCAGCACTATTGTCGCCGTTGGTCCGAATATCGACGTTGAGCAGCTCAAACAGAATATAGCTGGCCAAAAGAGCGGTGAGGCCGAAAATACCGTCAGGGCGTTACCTGGCGTGAAAGACGTGGTCGTTGACCTGAATCCATTCTGGGTCAACAAGGTGCCGAAAAAGACCGACAAGATAACGATAGAATTTAAACAGGCTGAATAGATGAGTGATGCACATGTGCTCGCCCTTGACGTGGGCGAACGAAGAATTGGTATAGCGATGACGAGCCTGGCAGCCCGGCTGCCCGCCCCGTTTGGCACCTGGCCGAATGATGAGGCATTTGTGCCAAAACTCCGAGCGCTTATCAAGGAAAAAGCCATCAGTACAATCGTCATCGGCTTGCCGCGCGGTCTGGACGGCCAAGAAACGGCCCAGACCCGGTACGCGCGGGACTTTGCCACCACCATAGAAGCCTTGGGCATATCGGTGCAGCTACAGGACGAAGCCGGCACCTCAGTCCAGGCGACTGAAGAGCTAGAAGCCAGGCAAAAGCCCTACAGCAAAGCTGACATTGATGCTCTGGCCGCGACGTATATTTTGGAAGACTTTGTCCGCGATCATGTTGATGCATCGAAAGGAAGTGTCCGATGACCCGCCGCCGGATTGTGCAGATTGGCCTCATTACTGCGGTTGCCGCGGTACTGCTTATCGTCAGTGCGACACTAGCAACTCGTTATGTCTATAATCGGGCGTTGCAGCCGGTTGGCACGTCGCAAAAACTGACAGTGATTACAGTTAAGCCGGGCTCATCAGCTAAGGAAATCGCCGATCTACTAAAAGACCAAGGGCTAATCCGCGAATCGTGGGCCTTCCAGTGGTATGTGCGCAACAACGGACTGATTAGCCAACTCAAGGCGGGCACCTATGCGCTCAATGAGAACCAAGGCATACCGAGCATCGCTCGAATTATTGCGCATGGGGAAGTTGCCACTGATCTGGTGACGATTTTGCCTGGGCAGCGCATCGACCAGATAGAGGCAGCACTGATTAACAGCGGCTTTGCGCCGGATGAGGTTGTCACCGCTCTACAGCCCAGCACCTACGCCAACCATCCTGCACTGGTCGATAAACCGCCGAAGGCCAATCTCGAGGGCTACCTCTATCCGGAGTCATTCCAGAAAACCGCTGAGACAACAGCCCAGGATATTGTTCGCGCGTCGTTGGACGAAATGCACAAACGGCTGACGCCTTCCATTCGGGCGGCCATGGCCAAACGCGGTCTCAGCGTGCACGACGGTGTTATCCTGGCTTCGATGATTGAGCGCGAAGTCAGTGACGTCGATGATAAGCCGGTTGTTGCCGGGGTGTTCTATAACCGTTTGGCGCAAGGTATGCGGCTGGAATCGGATCCGACGGCCTTTTACGGTGCGGTGATGGCTGACGCAGCACCGTCGCTGGGCTTTGACTCGCCATACAATACCTACCTCTACGATGGTTTACCGGCCGGTCCGATTAGTAATGTCTCAGAAAGCTCATTGGCTGCTGTCGCCAGTCCCAAAAAGACAACCTATCTCTATTTTGTGGCCGGTGATGATGGCACCACGCACTTCTCAAACACCCTTGCTGAACATGAAGAAAAAACGCGCAAATACTGTACCAAACTGTGTCGCTAAAGAACCTGCCATAACAGGGGTACAACAGAGGTAGAACAGAGGTGGTGATAGTTGCATTGTGCTTACGCGTGTGGTACAATTTTGCCTGCAATTTCGATACTGTGACCAATGTGTAACAGAGGTAGAAATTGCCCCAGCGTTGCACGTCGCTATGAAGATCGGAACGGTCGAACTTCCGGCAAAAATCATTAACAAACAGCGCTGCGGTCGGTGCTTGCACCGGGAGTATGGTATTCGTACCACACAAGTTTTGAATCAAGAAATTACCAACCGTATTGACGAACTGAACGTTCGCCGGCAACGATGGTACAAGAAATTATTTAGTAAACGCTACCGAAAGCGTGTTGTACGCTATTCGTTGCTGGCTGCAAATGTTGTGGTCATGTTGGTTGTGGTGACGATTGTCGCCCAAAAGCCAGAGACGAATACGACAGTATCTCCGGCAATGTCTGCCCAGAGCGCTGGCAATGCCCTCAGCAACCCGCTCGATGAACTCTCGGCTGCGGATATCGCCGTGCACGTTGCCAATGTGACTCGTTTGCCAGAGGCAACAAACGTGGCCAACCTGGCCGACACGGTGACAACACAGGTGAACGTTGGCTCTGGCGACAACATCATTACTGCCAAGCCGCAGATTATTGCCACTGGTTTGCCGTCAGTCAGAGACATCAAAACCTATGTCACCAAAGAAGGCGACACGGTCACGAGTATTGCCGCTGAGTTTGGTGTGACTTCTGATACGATTCGGTGGTCAAATGACATTGCTGGCAACACGGTTGCTGCCGGCCAGACCCTCTACATATCGCCGATGGACGGCATTGTATACGTCGTGCAGGCTGGCGACACGATTGATGGCCTGGTTGGTCGATATCAATCAAACCGAGAGAAATTCGTTGCAGTCAACGATCTGGAAAGCCGTGGTCTGCCAGTCGGCAAACGCATTATTATTCCTGACGGCAAAAAGCCATCAGCGGTGGCGCGCACCTACAGTGCCTATGCCAGCGGTTTTGCCTTTGGCGCAGACGCCATTTATGGCTATAACGGCTACGATCCGGGTTGGTGCACATGGTACGCAGCTAACCGTGTGTCGGTGCCAACTAACTGGGGTAATGCCAATAACTGGGCCAATGGTGCTCGTGCCAGCGGCTGGACAGTCAGCAGTATCCCGCGCCCAGGTGCTATTGCTCAAACAAGTGTTGGTTGGGCCGGGCATGTCGGCGTGGTCGACGCAGTCAAGGTTGTCGACGGCAAGTACTTCATAAAATACTCCGACATGAACGGTTTGGCCGGGTTTGGCCGGGTTGGCTCGAGCGGCTGGATACCGGCACACGCCAAGTACCAAAACTTCATCTACCGCTAGAGCTACAGACCGGCCAGCCTGCTTTTTGAGCAGAGCTCAAAAACTCTGCTAGCCTTTTGGCGTATTTTGGCGATTTAGTCTCCGTTGCTCATGCACCGTATGAGATATACGGTTTATTTTGCTACTCGACAAAATTGCCAAACTGCACTCAAATCTGTAGCTCTAGTGGCGCACCTTATTCTGTGTGTTCGCTTTTGCGAAGTAAATTCGACAAAAGCTCACTGTATGAATGGATTACGATGCCTTAAGCACCGTATTTGTGATTATTCTGGCTTCTTACTTCTATTTTCTATATTCTAATGAAGTATGTTTGTTGACAAAGTGTTGGTTCGACTCAAGGCAGGTGACGGCGGCAATGGCGTGGTGAGTTTTCGGCATGAAAAGTTTATTGACAAGGGCGGGCCGGATGGCGGCGACGGCGGCGACGGCGGCGACATCGTCGCGGTTGCGTCTAATAACGAAGACACACTGGCCAACTATCGTTATCAAAAAGAGTTAAAAGCAGAGCTGGGCCAGGCCGGTGCCAAGCGCAAAAAGCATGGCAAGAGCGGCGCGGACCTGGAACTCAAAGTGCCGGTGGGCACCGTTATTACTGCCGAAGACGGCACGGTCATTGCGGACCTAAACACACCCGGCCAAACAGCAGTTATTGCGCTGGGCGGTAAGGGTGGTTTTGGCAATGCACACTTTACATCGTCGACGCGCCAAACGCCGCGCGTGGCCGAAAAGGGTGAACAAGGCGAGGAGCTGACTGTTGTGTTCGAGCTCAAGATGATCGCCGATATTGGCTTTGTCGGCTTACCCAACGCCGGTAAATCAACCTTGCTGGCCAGCAGCAGCAACGCCCGTCCCGAAATTGCCAACTATCCGTTTACGACGCTTATTCCAAACCTTGGCATGGTGACCGTTGGCGATACGTCGCTGCTGTGTGCCGACATACCTGGTCTTATTGAGGGCGCAGCCGAAGGCAAAGGCCTCGGCGATGATTTTTTGCGCCACGTGGAGCGCACCAGTGTTCTGGTGCACGTTATCGACATCTACAACGACGACATCACGGCTGCCTACCGGACGATTCAGGCGGAGCTTAAAAATTACGCCGTTGATCTGTCAAAAAAACCGCAGATCGTTGCTCTCAACAAAATCGACGGGCTTGATGACGACATTGTGCAAGACAGGCTCAAGGAGCTCAAACAAGTCACACCGCGGGGCACGAAACTGTTTGCAATTTCGGCCAAAAGCAGGCAAGGCGTCAGCGAGCTCTTTTTTGCCGCCAAGGCGCTGGCTGATGCAGCTCGCACCAAAGAAGCCCAAGGCCGCAAAGAAGCCCTGCCGGTTTTGCGTTACAGCGCGCCTGAGCATGCCTGGCACATCACCAAACGGGACGATACGTTTATCGTGACTGGTAAAAAAATCGAGAAATTTGCCGCACGGACTGATTTTGCCAATCCGCACGGCGTGCAACGGCTGCGCGATATTATGTACAAGATGGGCATCATGAAAGAGCTCGAAAAACAAGGTATTGAGCCGAACCAAAAAATCATCATTGGCGATACACTTGGCTACACCATCGAGTTTTAGACAATAAGCTTGATTTATATCATAGGACATACTATAATTATCTACAAATAGTATAAGGGTAGATACATAGATTTGTTTGCCAAATAAGGAGTAAAATCGATGGATTCTAAATTACTGGTTGCAGCACTTGAAACAAAAGAGATTGTTGAGGTGGCCCGGACAATTCACGAGGCAACCCAAACGCGGCCGGAACTTGCAGCTGCCCTTGGCGAGGCTGGCCTTGTGCTGGCAGAAACAGAAACAGCAGTCGAAACCCAACAAGAAACCCCTGAACCCACCCCAGAACCCCCACATCCTACCCCCGAACAACAAGCAGCAGCTACCAAGTGGACAACCACGCTGGCCGAAAAGTACGGTGTTGACGAAGCCGGTTTCCAGGTTCTATCTGACCGTAATCCCGAAACCGACCAACCAGAGGTCTTTTTGGCCTATACGGCTGATCAGGGCATTGACCTTGGCAATCCCAAAAAGGCGTATGACAAAAAACGCAGCTGGAACACCATCAAGCCTGGCCAACCAAACCAAGACTTTGCTGTCACGGTTGATGACGACACCAAAGACCTCAGACACGACGTCACCATAGACAGATTACGTGCCATTGCCCAGGCTAACCCCAAGATTAGCGAGTACAACTGGGAAACTGGTGCACCGGATAAGGCGGACGGGCTCGGCGCGCCGATTGTCCTCCTGAACGAGGGCGATGCCTACGAGGACCGTGACCCTCGGGACGATGACGACGGCGGCGTTCTGTTCCGCCCCGTAGTGGTGCTATAAATAACAAGCCAGCAGCCTAGCCCTGTCCTCCCGCAGCCGCTCGCCTCATTTTGTGTAAATGGTACACTAGGGGGTGATGGCGCAGACATTCTTTTTTTATGATTTAGAGACCAGTGGGTTTCGGGCACGAAGCGACCGCATTATGCAGTTTGGCGGCCAGCGCACTGATATGAATCTAAAACCAATCGGCGAACCAGTCAATGTGCTGATAAAAATGTCGCCCGACACGGTGCCGAGCCCAGACGCCATTTTGGTCACCGGTATTACGCCGCAAAAAACCATCGCTGAGGGCATAACCGAGGCCGAGTTTGTGCAGCTGTTTTTGCATGACATCGCCACGCCAGACACAATTTTTGTGGGCTTTAATAGCATTCGATTCGACGATGAGTTTATGCGCTTTTTGCTGTACCGCAACTACGCCGATGCGTACGAGTGGCAGTGGAAAAACGGCTGCTCGCGTTGGGATTTGCTCGACGTGGTGCGCATGACGCGGGCGCTTCGGCCAGAAGGTATCAAATGGCCGGTCGATAGCGAGGGCAAACCGGGTAACCGGCTGGAAATGCTGACCAGCCTCAATGGGTTGGACCACAGCGATGCGCACGATGCGCTCAGTGACGTGCGTGCCACCATTGCACTGGCGCGGCTTATCCGCAGCAAGCAGCCCAAACTATTTGAGTATTTACTCAAAATGCGCGACAAAAAACAGCTTGCCGAGTTTGTCGCGGCCGAACCGACCTTTGTCTATGCCAGCGGCAAGTATGCGAGTGAATTTGAAAAAACCACTATCGCGACTGTGATCGGCGATCATCCAAAAATAAAAGGCGTGCTGGTGTATGATCTGCGCCACGACCCCACGCCGTTTGTGGCGATGTCACCAGAACAGTTAGCCGAAGCCTGGAAGTGGAAAAAAGACCGCACCGAACCGCGCCTGCCGGTGAAAACCACGCAGTTTAACCGCTGTCCGGCAATCGCGCCGCTCGGCGTGCTGGACGAACCGAGCAAAACCAGACTGTCTCTGGACATGACCATCATTGAGCAGCACAAAAAACTGCTCAAAAAAGCGCACGACGAATTTTATCCCAAGCTGCAAAAAGCCCTGGCCATTTTGGATAAACAGCAGCAAACCGCGTTTTTGGCCGACGAAACGATCGTGGACGAACAATTATACGATGGTTTTGTTGGCGATGCCGATCGAACGCGCATGCACGCGGTGCGGGCGGCAACACCTGATAAACTCAGTGAAATTGCTCGTGGTTTTACCGACAAACGTTTGCAAGCACTCATGCCGCTGTATAAAGCCCGCAATTTTCCGACCAGCCTGACAGACGGTGAACGGAAAATTTGGGAACAGCACGTCGCCCGCCGGCAAAAAACACAACTGCCAATTTATGCGGCACGCCTGGAAGAACTGGCCGCCACCAGCCCAACCCGCGAGCAAACGTATTTGCTTGAGGAACTGAGGCTCTACGGCGAATCTATTCTGCCTGACGCTGATGGCTAGACTTCGTGTGCCTGGACGGATGTTGGCTCCGGTAGTCAACGAAGAACAGACCCAAAAAAGCCATGGCGACGAACCATGAAAAGGTAATTTGAAAGTGTGTGCCAGGAATCTGGCCGAGTACGATCATCTCAAGCATCACGAACACCTCAATTATTTGATTGTATAATACACCTAATTGTTACAAAGTCAAATATATTTAATAAAAGTGCTTATGATTGAGAACGTTTGATTTTACGAACCAGCCGTTGCAACCGCCGCCGATTACCAAGAAATATCCCTAAGCCCACAAACCCTGTCACGATTGCTAGGCCCTGTACGATATTGCCAGACCATAGAATAAAGACCGCCGTTGCACCGGCAAGCAAGAAAATTGCGAACACGTCGTAGGCAAGCATGAGCAGCGGGTGTTCGGTAAAAAATCTACCAATAAAACGCAGACCTCTGGTCTTGATGAAGTCAAACAGCGTTTGCGCCCACTTGTGGTTGATGGCCAGTAGGCGTAGGCCGGCTAGAAACATTGGAATACCGCCCGGTCCCGGCAGCCAGCCGAAGAGCACCGACCCAATAATCAGCAATACACCTAAAAGATCAATGCCGATACGTTTAAGTCGTCGCACGAAGTTCTCTCCCGCCTTTGTAGCTGCCCAAAATTGTTACCGTAAAACCAAGCTGCTCAAGATCAGCGAGCGCTTCGGCGAATACAGGTGTTTCTGATGAAATTTCCAGATCGATGTAAAACAAATAATGCCAAGCCACACCAATCACCGGGCGGGAATGCAGGAGGGTGAGGTTAATGTCGCGCTCGGCAAATGCGCCAAGGGCTTGGTGCAGCGCGCCGGGTTTGGTGTCCGTGCCTGTGGTGAGAATCAATGATGTTTTTGATGCTTTGTTTGTCGGCGTTTTGCTTTTTTGGATTACCACAAACCGCGTGTAGTTTTCTTTGTTGTCTTCGATGCCCTTTTGCAGCACCTGCATATCATGCAGCTTTGCAGCCTGTTCGCTGGCGACGGCAGCTTTGGTCGGGTCGGCCCATCTTTTGATGTCAGCCACGCTCGCCGCGGTGTCGTGATGTTCAAGCCGGGCGGCATGGGCAAGGGTGGTATCGAGATAATCTTCGCATTGGGCCAGCGCCTCGGCTTGTGAGTGCACTTCGCGCAAAGCCGGAATGGTGGCGCCGGGCAGGCCGATAAGACAATGCTCAATACGCAAGTAGACTTCGCCGCAGATCCAAAACTTATGTTGCAGCAGCAGGTCGTAGGTTTGATTAATCGAGCCAAACAGCGAGTTCTCGATCGCAACCACGGCGTAATCAGCTTTGTTCTTGGCAAGCGCAGCAAAGGTGTCTTTGAATGTCTCACAAGGCACCAGCATAGCCGTATCGCCAAAAAACTGCACGGCTGCCTGATGATGGTACGAGCCGGCTTGGCCCTGAATCGCAACGTTCATCCCGTCAGAATTCTCCTGCTGAAATTAGTTCGGGACCCTTATCGGTCATACTTGCTTTGCTTTCATATGAATTTCTACGGGATTCATGAAACCGTATTGTAACAGATAACAGAGGTAACGACCAGCAAAAATTTGGTATTAGGCCACATGCCCACAAAACCCGACCCAACGAAGAGCAAGATAAGCCGAGATACTAGAATCTTTCTCTGTTTTCGTGTATAATCTACAGACTTTATCCCGTCCAAAATCTTGATGTTCCACAATCTGATTACAGACTGTTTCACTCAGGATTTTGAGAGGGACAAGTGAGTGAGAAATTTTATGAATAAAAACGACGCAATTGTAGTCAAGGGTGCCCGCGAGCACAACCTGAAAAACGTGGATGTGACAATTCCGCGCGGCAAGCTAGTGGTCATCACTGGCTTATCCGGTTCGGGTAAATCAAGCCTTGCGTTTGACACCATCTATGCCGAAGGCCAGCGTCGCTATGTCGAAAGCCTGAGTTCCTACGCCCGTCAGTTTTTGGGATTGATGGAAAAACCAGATGTCGACCAAATTGACGGTCTCTCGCCCGCAATTAGCATTGATCAAAAATCAACCAGTCGCAATCCGCGCTCAACCGTTGCCACCGTCACGGAAATTTATGATTATCTGCGATTGCTCTATGCGCGCGTCGGTACGCCGCATTGTCCGGTCTGCGGTAAGCCTGTCGCCCGACAAACCAGCGCTGCTATTGTGGCCCAGGTGGCCGAAGCCAACAAAGACGCCCGACTTATTATTCTGGCACCGGTGGTAATCGACAAAAAGGGTGCCTTTGAACATATTCCTGAACAATACATGCGCGCCGGCTTTGCCCGGGTGCGGGTTGATGATGTGATCTACGCGCTCGATGAATTCCCGGAGCTTGATAAGGCCAAAAAACACACCATCGAAATTGTCGTCGATCGCTTGGTTGCCAATGACGACAGCCAGGGGCGGTTGGTGCAATCTATCGAGCAGGCGCTGGATATTGCCGAGGGCAAGCTTGTGGTGCACAATGCTGATGCCAAAACCGACAAGGCCTATAGCCTCATGTATGCCTGTATTGATCATCCGGACGTAACCATCCCAGAGCTGGAACCACGCATTTTTAGTTTTAACTCGCCACACGGCGCCTGCCCGGTTTGTACCGGACTTGGCTCGCGGATGGAAGTCGACCCGGAGCTGGTCATACCAAACGGCCGCTTGACGATTGCCGAGGGCGCCATCAGGCCATTTAACCGTATCAACACCGATGCCTGGTATACCAAAAAACTCCAGGCGGTCGCCGACAAGTACGGCTTTAGCCTGCATGTCCCAACTGGTGAACTGAGCGAAAAAGACCTGCAGATTTTGTTGTATGGAACTGGCAGCGAAACATACAAAGTGCCGCTCGGCGGCGGCCGGTCATTTGAGACGACCTACGAAGGGGTTATTCCGAATCTGGAGCGACGCCACAAAGAAACCGAGAGTGATTTTATCCGCCGCGATATCGAGCGGTTTATGCAGCAGCGTCCGTGTCACGCCTGCGATGGCCGGCGCCTCAAGCCCGAAGTTCTCGCAATCACGGTCGCCGACAAGTCTATTATGGATATTTGTGAGCTATCAATTGATGACGCGGTGGCGTTTTTTGACGATTTGCGCCTTGGCGACACCGAACTGCACATTGCTCAGCAGATACTCAAAGAGGTCAAAGCCCGGCTCAAGTTCTTACAAGACGTGGGGTTGAACTATCTTAACCTGGCGCGCAGTGCCGTGACCTTATCCGGCGGCGAAGCCCAACGCATTCGCTTGGCCACGCAAATCGGCTCTGGGCTGATGGGCGTGCTGTATGTACTTGACGAGCCGTCGATCGGCCTGCATCAGCGCGACAACGAGCGCCTCATTCGTACGCTCAAACACTTACGTGATCTTGGCAACACGGTCATCGTGGTGGAGCATGACGAAGATACAATTCGTACGGCCGACTATTTGATCGACATCGGTCCGGGCGCTGGCATTCACGGTGGCGCCATTGTGGCCGAAGGCACACCCGAGCAGGTTGCCAAAACCAAAGACAGCATCACCGGCCAGTATCTGCGGGGCGACCAAAAGATCGATATTCCAAAAAAACGCCGTTCCGGCAACGATAAAAAACTGGTTATCAAAGGTGCCCGCGAACACAATCTGCAAAACATTACGGTTGAGATTCCGCTTGGTAAGCTGGTGGTGGTCAGCGGCGTATCCGGCTCTGGTAAATCCTCGCTGATAAACGACATTTTAGCCAAAGAACTATCGGCCCGGTTGCACCGCGCCAACACCGTGCCTGGCAAACATGATGATATCGAGGGCATCAAACAACTTGATAAGGCAATCATTATTGATCAATCGCCAATTGGCCGCACGCCGCGTTCCAACCCGGCAACCTACACCGGTTTATTCACACCGATTCGCGAGCTGTTTGCCAGCGTGCCCGAAGCTAAAGTCCGCGGCTATAATCCGGGCCGGTTTAGCTTTAACGTCAAAGGCGGCCGCTGCGAAAACTGTGCGGGTGATGGCATCATAAAAATAGAAATGCACTTTTTGCCCGACGTCTACGTGCCGTGCGAAGAATGCAAAGGCAAACGCTACAATAAAGAGGCGCTGGAGATTCACTACAAAGGCAAAACCATCAGTGATGTGCTCGATATGACTTGCGAACAGGCGCTGGAATTTTTTGCCAACGTACCAAGTATTGCCCGCAAACTGCAAACACTGGTTGATGTGGGCCTTGGCTACATTGGCCTGGGTCAGCCGGCTACCACACTGTCCGGCGGCGAAGCCCAACGAATTAAACTCGCCAGTGAATTATCACGCCGGGCTACGGGTCGCACGCTCTACATCCTGGACGAGCCAACCACCGGTCTGCACATGGCTGATGTCAAAAAACTGCTTGATGTTTTGCAGGCGCTGGTGGACACCGGCAATAGCATGGTAGTGATCGAGCACAATCTGGATGTCATCAAGTCTGCCGACCATATCATCGACATGGGGCCAGAGGGCGGGGCGCATGGCGGCCTGGTCGTGGCCGAAGGCACGCCCGAGCAGGTTGCCAAAGCAGGACAGTCTTATACTGGACAACACTTGACAAATATGATATAATGATAAGATGACGAGCATTACAGCCTTGGAACAAGAAAGAAACATAGCAATCAATCAATTTCAGGTCGTCACCCCTGTTGACGTGTTGGCGGTGAATAGCTTTGCGATGTATGTGCTGGCCAGTCAGCCCGACTACCCACACAACAAACCGATTGAACAACCGGTGATTAATAGATGGGCTCATACGGCGCTTGGGCGGCAACGTCACTTTATCGAACAACAGCATCCTGACGTTTCTGAGGCAGTGGCATTTGAGGCGCTTGCCATTGCTGGCTCGGCACTGGCACAGCGCATTGCTGAAATTACGGAACAGAAGGCCACATTGGAGCACATGCGAAAAACATTGCCGTGGGTGCAGAACAGTGACATTGGCAGAGTAAGTGTGCAGTTTGCGGTGACACCGCCGGTTGTTGAACGTTTGGTGCCAGATGCGCGTACCAAGCTGGCTGATGTTTTCATTTTTGACGAAACAGAGGGCTAGTCGATTTTTTTGTTGAGCCCGATGTAGCGCACAGCACGCTTGCCGCGAGAGCTGATGTATGCAAAAAGTTCAGCGCGCGACTTTGGATTACGTAAGATTGGTACCAGCGGCGGCACAAAGGTCACAACGAACCCAAGCAGTACGATCGGCCCCAAATAGGCGTCCAGGTTCGGAATGCGACTACCAAAAAAGTAGCCCAGCAGCGGTACGCTGATGCCCCACACTACAGCCCCAAACACGTTATAGAACATAAATTTTTTACGGTCCATCTTGCCAACGCCAGCAATCATCGGTGCCAGGGTTCGGATAATCGGCACGAAGCGGGCGAGTGTGATAGTTTTGCCGCCGTGCGTGTTGTAGAACTTTTCGGCGCGCTCAATATGGTCTTTGCGCATAAACAGACCGTCATCTTTTTTGAACAGTTTTGGTCCGGCACGCCGGCCAATGGTGTAGCCGACATTATCGCCCAAAATGGCGCCAATAATAATAGCGACGATCAACCAGCCGATTGGCAGATGTCCTTGGGCTGCAAAAAAACCAGCCACAAACAGCAGCGTGTCGCCACCGGGCAAAATAATGCCAATCAGCAATGCCGATTCGGCGAAAATCACACCGCCAACCAACAAAACGCCGCCAGTTTGAATAATTTTTTCCGGGGAAATTCCTATCATAGTCTGCTACAGAGTCTACCATAGGTTGCCTGTTCGCGTGCATACACGACCAAGGTCTGGTATACTAAAAACACTGAAATTACGGAGGGAGCAACCTTGAGCGATCAAGACATTACAGTGGTGCTAGAAGCACGCGAACAGGTGGGAAAAGGACTTAATCAACTGCGGCGCGAGGGTAAAGTCCCGGCGGTCATTCATAATCACGGCAAAGATTCCGTCGTGGTTGTCGGCAGCTACTTGGATTTGGTCAAGACCTATCAGACAGCCGGCAAGCATCAGCCAGTAAATATAAAAGTTGGTAAAGACGAATACTTTACGATCATCAAAGACGTTGACTTTGAGCCCAAAAAACAAACCCTGCGGCACGTGGTGTTTAACGCCATTCGCACCGACGAGAAGGTAGAGTCCGAAGTGCCAATCGTGCTTGAGGGCGATGAAATCCCAGCCGAAAAAGTCGGCCTGATGGTGATTCGTCAGCTCGATCACGTCAACATCGAGGCTTTGCCAAAAGACCTGATTGACTCAGTTTCGGTTGACGCTACGAAGCTGGCCGAAATTGGCGACAAGATTACCGTTGCCGATATTGTGGTGCCGCAGGGTGTCACAATCCTGACCGAAGCAGAACACCCCATTGCGACGGTCGAAGAAACCAAGGCGCAAATGTCTGAAGAAGCTGAAGCCGAAGAGGCCGAAGGCGCTGAAGCAAAAGCCGATTCCGAAACAGAAGAAGCCGAAGAAGAGTAGACTTACTTGTAACCCTCAGCCTGCTTGCTAAACAGGTCATGGTACATGCCGTTTCGTTTCATGAGCTCCTGATGTGATCCTTGTTCAACAATTTTGCCTTTGTCTATAACAATAATGCGATTAGCCCGGCGTACAGTGCTAAAACGGTGACTCACAATGATGGCAGTCCTCTCTTTATAGTGCTCGAAAATTGAGTTAAAAATGTGGTATTCGGCATTGGCATCAATAGCGGAGGTGGGTTCGTCTAGAATCATCACGTTGGCATTACGATAAAAAGCGCGTGCCAGAGCAATGCGTTGCCATTGCCCGCCACTTGGCTCAACACCTTTTTCAAAGCTCGGGTCTAGTACCGTATCCCAGCCATGCTTATATTTGGCGACTAATTTATCAACGCCTGCGAACTCTGCAGCCTGCTTGAGCAGCTTCGTGTCAGCCTTTTTACTGCTACGCCCAATTTCAATATTTTCGTTTATCGGTAAAGGGTATTGGTTAAAATCCTGGAACAGGGTTGCCAGCTGCGAGTACCATGATTCGATGGCAATGTCGTTTAAGTCAACACCGTTTATTAAAATTCGGCCTGAATCCGGCTTGTAAAATCGCATCAGCAATTTGATAAGCGTGCTTTTGCCAGCTCCGTTTTCGCCGACAATGGCCAGGTGTTCGCCGGGTTGGATTTCGAGATTTAATTTTTCAAAGACTAGTTCTTCTGTCTCGGGGTACGCAAACGTGACGTTATCAAAAACGATGTGCAATTTTTTTACCTTTTGGATCTCGACGGCACTTGGTTTGTCGATGTTCGCCGGCCGGTAATCGATCAGCTCAAAAAAGCTGTCAGCAAATATCAGCTTTTCTTGCAAGAACGCTAAGGTGCCAAAAACAGAGTTGAGCGCGCCACCAATTCTTAAGAGCGCGCCAGACAGAAAAAAGTATCTATCGAGACTTATGACTTTACTGAGAACCTGGTGCAATAAATACACAGAACCAGCCGCCGCCCCAATGGTCTCGGTGATTTTGGTGACGATCACTGCACTCTGTGATTTATTGATCTTTTGTTCTTGCTCAGCATAAAAAGTCTCGAGCATTGTATCGATTTTATCAATGGTGAACTGACTGGCTTGAGTACTCCTCAGTTCCATTTGACCTTTTGGCTGACGCAGTATCCAGTCTAGCCCCCAGAACACATGACGCTCATCGCCTTTGCTGTCCCATACAAACCACTGAGCTTGGGCTTTTTTGGCTTCAGCAATCAAGGAGGGAATGAGGAATATCGCAATTAGTGGAACGATCCACCAAACTATCTGGCTCACTATTAAAGTAAGGGCTAAGAAACGCAATATTCCATAACATAAATCGAGATTTGATTGAATCAAATTTGAGATCTGCCAAGTGTAGCCCTGCTGAACTTTGTTGATCTTATTGCGAGTTTCTTCGTCATAGAACCCGGGCAGGTCAATGCGGCACAACGTGGATTGAAACTCTATTGTCGACCAATGGCCAAACTCGATATATAAAATATTGTTGGAATATTTCATTATCACAAAGCCAAGCCCAATACCGATGGCCGATACGATATCTACGCCAAGCCAAAACCAGATGTTTTCTGCGTTATTGGTGGTTATAAAACTCGCCAATAAGCTAGCGATCTGGGCAGAGGCATAGATGGTGAGGATTGAGCTGCCGATTTCCATAATCGCACCAACAAAATACAGAATCACGATTTTAGGTCGCAACTTGAGCGCGATCTTAAACATTCTCACGCTGATTGCAATGTGTCTGCGAATTTTTTTGACGTTGAGCTTAGCCATGGCTTTATCCTATTCTACTCCTCCAGGAAGCCGCCGGATTGGTGGTTCCAAAGTTCAGCGTATTTGCCGTTTTTGCGAATGAGTTCTTTGTGCGAGCCTTCTTCGATTATTTTGCCGTTATCCAACACAATGATGCGGTCCATTTTTTGGATGGTGCTCAGCCGGTGCGCAATCACGATCGCCGTGCGGCCTTCCATGAGTTTCCACAAGGCATCTTGAATCAGCACTTCGCTTTCAGAATCAAGTGCGCTGGTGGCTTCATCGAGCAGAAGAATCGGTGCATTTTTAATCATTGCCCGGGCAATTGCAATGCGCTGCCGCTGCCCACCGGAGAGCTTTACGCCACGTTCACCAACTAATGTGTTATAACCATCTGGAAGTTCACTAATAAACTCCGCGGCGTGTGAGTTCTTGGCCGCAATTTCAACCTGTGCATCGTCAGCGTTAAAATCGCCGTACCGAATATTATCGCGCAGTGTACGGTGAAACATAATCGGTTCTTGTGGAACGTAGGCAATTTCACGATGCAGATCATCTTGCGTAATGTGAGCAATATTTTGACCGTCAATTAAGATTTCACCATCATCAATATCACTAAATCTTAGTAGTAGACGAGTAAAAGTAGTTTTTCCAGAGCCAGAATGTCCGACTAGGCCAACTTTTTCACCGGCCTTAATTTTAAGGTTGAAGTTTTCAAACAAATTTTGCTCCATACCCTGATGGGTAAAAGTGACATCGTTAAATTTAATTGAACCGTGGTTGATTCTTAGCTTTTCGGGCGCAGCGGGATCTTTAATTTCCGGTTCAATAGAGAGTATCTTAACCATGTCTTGGGCGTCGCCAAAAGCACGGCTGTATGTTCTGAGGGAATTGTTACAAAAGACCCATAGCTGGTTTATCAGATTGCCGGTAAAGCTAAATATTAGAAACACTGTTGCAATGTTCGCGTCGAAAACCGCAACCCCTAATATTGCGAGAATTAGAGCGCAGACAAGGATAAAGCGGTTCATGAGGCTAAAGGAAAGCATCTGTCGGTGATTTGCCCGCATGATTGAGAGCAAGTTATCTCTGGTTCTGTCGGTATACTTCTTAAAGCTTCTGTTCTCAAATTGAGCGCCAGAAAAGCTCTTAATGGCCATGATGTTTGTGATACTATCGGCAAGATAGCCAGTCTGCTTACTTTCTGAGGCTGCGTGTACACCCATAAGCTCTCGTACTTTTCTGGTGATAAATAAGCCGCTAATCATGTATACGATTGCAAATATAAGTAGAACTACCGAAAAGATTGGCGCTCGTGGTGCAAGAATTATAATTGAAAAAATGAGACTGACGAGAAGTTGGTAGACCTGATAAAGAGTGGTATCGGCGATGCGAATATAGCCTCCAAGGAATTTGCTGGTCTGCGAAACGAGTGATCCGCTGAACCGGTTTGCGTGGAAATTTGCACTTTGGTTGATCAGATGACCATAGACCCTATGAGCAAGATCCCTCTGAACATTTCCCTCAAGCCTCCAGTTTAAGATGTCAATTATTCTCCAGCCAATGGTTCCTCCAACTACCATAAGTGCTGCATAGGTAACCACACTTAAGCCGAAACTTCCTAGTAAGTTTTGAGGGTCAAACTGTCCCGTAGCAAGACGATCGAGAATATTTGCCAATATCATTGTATTTAAGAACTGTTCAGTGAGTACGGCAATAGGCAAAACGAGCAACATAGCAATAACGTAACGCTTGTAGCGCCATGCATGATGCCAATATAAACCGGCCGTTTTCAGAGTGATAGATTTCGATTTATTGCTCATAGGCTCGGGCCTCCTTGCCCGACCTGACTAGATTGTTATTGGTTTAGTTTTTACGTTTTGGTTAAAGATACGAGAGGCAAACTACTCAGACATAGGAGCAGTGGCATCGTTGGCTGAAAATGTGGTTGTGTACATGGCTGCTCCTTTCTCCTTGTAGTTAATTGATGATTCAACCAACAATTATAGCACCATTGTCAAGAAAAAAGAACAAAATACATAAAACAGAAGTAATCGAGCCAATTTTCCCATATTCAAAAACTCACGGCCGTAGTAATATTGAATATGTTATGCGTGTCTCTCCAACGACAAAATATCTGCTCCAGGCTTTCATTCCCTTTACCGATGCAAATGTGCGTTTGTCATTCAAGCCCAGCTCATTCTTTTACGAGCTTGAGAAGAAGGGCAGGGTCAAAGAGCGCTCCCTCCGTTCTGCTTATTACCGCGCGCAACAAAATGGCTTGCTAGAGATTGATCAAGACGGAATACCACGTCTGACTGCCAAAGGCCGTGCGGCAGCAAAAGTTTATACATCATCCAAGCTCCCAAAAGCCACGCGGCTGTTGGTAATTTTCGACATACCGGAAAGTGAACGGTCAAAGCGTGATCATCTGCGCTCCTTACTGCGAGAGCTATCATTCGTGAAAATCCAGCAAAGTGTGTGGGCTTCAAAATATGATCATCGCGAATACATCGCGGCAGAAATAGCAGAATACGACCTAGAAAAATACGTCGCTGTCTATGAGGCCGCTCGATTAACCATTGAGACTTAATCCATATTCATTTTGCTACGGCCGTGAGTTTTTGAATATGAGGAGCAGAGTTTGGTATAATTGATCTGATGAACAAGGTGATTTTGTGTTTAGAGGCAGTAGGTCTACGTGATGCGTAAGGTGATTTTGTACTACAAGTTTGTGCCGGTGGCTGATCCGGACATGACTATGCGTTGGCAAAAAGAACTGTGCACGCGCTTGAGCCTTAAAGGACGGGTAATTGTCAGCCCGCACGGCATTAATGGCACGCTTGGCGGCGATATCGAAAATCTGCGCCAGTACAAGCGCGAGATGAACGCCAGCGGCACCTTTCGCGGCATTACATATAAGTGGAGCGATGGCCATAAAGAAGGCACGAAAGATGGCGCGGGCAAAGAGTTTCCGCGTCTGAGTGTCAAAGTACGCCCCGAACTGGTGGCATTTGGTGCGCCTGAAGAAATCGAAGTCGACGAGAACGGTGTGAAAAACGGTGGCAAACATCTCAAGCCAGAAGCCCTGCACAAGCTCGTTACAGAGCGCGGCAATGATGTGGTGTTTTTTGATGGCCGCAATGCCTACGAAGCGGCAGTCGGGCGGTTCAAGAACGCGGTAGTGCCAGACACCAAGACGACGCGGGATTTTATAAAAGAAATCGAAAGCGACAAGTACCACGACATCAAAGACAAACCGGTGGTGACCTACTGCACGGGCGGGATTCGCTGCGAAGCACTCAGCGTACTCATGAAAAACCGCGGCTTCAAAGAAGTCTACCAAATCGACGGCGGCATCGTGAAATACGGCGAGAAATACGGTGACGATGGCTTATGGGAAGGCAATCTGTATATTTTTGACGGGCGTATGAACCATAAATTTTCAGATAAAGCCAAAGACATCGGTCAGTGCGTCCATTGCCAGGGTAAAACCAGCAATTACGAAAACTGTGCCAACGTTGCCTGTAACCGGCTGGTGCTTGTCTGCGAGAGTTGCAAAGATAACGATCTGTGTAGCGACTGCGCAGCAAAGACAGCACCAGCAAAGAGCCGATGAGCACGTTAGACAAAAAACTCAAGGATTTACCCAAAGAGCCAGGGGTATATCAGTACAAGGACGCGCACGGCGAAATTATTTACATCGGTAAGGCTGCAGTGCTCAAAAACCGCGTGCGGCAATACTTTCAAAAAAGCCGACCGCTGGATGCCAAGACCGATGCGCTGGTGCGCGAAATTGCCGATGTTGACTGGATAACAGTTGACAGCGAACTGGACGCCCTGTTTCTGGAGGCAGAACTTGTCCGTCGGTATTTGCCACGCTACAATATTTTGCTACGCGACGATAAAAGCACGGCTTACGCCCGGATTGATTATAAAAGCCAACACCCGACGGTCACGGTAACGCGCCGGCCACTGGATGACGGAGCGGAATACTACGGTCCGTACTTTGCCGCCGGTGCCGTCAAAAAAGCGCTTCATTATCTGCGCCGAGCCTTTCCGTACTCGACGCATGTTCGTGCGGTGCCAAAACGCGTGTGCCTGCAGTATCACCTCGGGCTCTGCCCGGGGCTGGAGGAGCACAAAACCAGCTTGCAACACTATCGGCAAAACTTGCGCAAGCTCACACAATATCTGAAGGGCGAACGCAAACAGCTTGTCCGCACCATTGAGCAAGAGATGAAACAGGCTGCCGCGGACAAACAGTTTGAGCGAGCTGCTGAGCTTCGCAACCAATTGTTTGCGCTCAAAAATCTCAGTAAACAAATTGTGTTTGGCGACCGGGAGTTTTTGGATATTAGCAAGGACCAGGGACTCGCTGGCTTAGCTGAATTACTTGGGCTGAAGAACATACCGCAACGCATTGAGGGCTACGACATTAGCCACATGAGCGGCACGGACAATGTTGCCAGCATGGTAGTGTTCAGTAACGGACTGCCCAACAAGACCGAATATCGGAAGTTCA
This sequence comes from uncultured Candidatus Saccharibacteria bacterium, assembly GCA_964602865.1. Classification (GTDB taxonomy): domain Bacteria; phylum Patescibacteriota; class Saccharimonadia; order Saccharimonadales; family JAGQNJ01; genus CAZRSX01. Next base: position 8,003 of record CAZRSX010000007.1, on the reverse strand, counting down.
AATTGCGCATCCCAGGTAACAATGATTTTGCGCACATGCACGAAGTGATCACGCGGCGTCTCGCTCAAGATAATATCAAGAAATGGGGCAAACCGGATTTGGTGCTGATCGACGGCGGCAAGGGCCAGGTCAGCGCAGCGCAACGCGCCATGCAC
>CAZRSX010000007.1:0-7838 GCA_964602865.1 uncultured Candidatus Saccharibacteria bacterium | reverse complement strand
GCCATGCACGAGGCGGGCTTTGCTATACCCATGATTGGTTTGGCCAAACGCGAAGAAGAGATTATTGTTCCGATTGACGGCGGCTTTCGGATTGAACGATTGCCAAGAAGTTCGCACATCGTGAAGCTGTTGCAGCGCATTCGCGATGAATCGCACCGCTTTGCGGTCAGTTACCATACGGTGCTCAAGCGTGAACGACAGACCAAAAACATGCTGGAGGAGATTCCTGGTATTGGGCCGCTGACGCGTAAAAAACTCCTCAAAACCTTTGGCAGCATGAAAAAACTGACGGAAGCCACCGAAGCAGATATAGCCACTGTTGTCGGTAACGCCAAAGCGGGTACAATCAGGCAATACATACGTAAGGAGCAACATGTTTAAGCCGGAATTTTTTATACGCAACCGCAAGACCTTGCAGCAACAATCAAAAAGCAAGGTTCTCATTATCGCTGCGCATACCAAAATGCAGCGGAGTGCGGATAGTCATTTTTCGTTTCGCCAAGACAGCTATTTTTGGTACTTGTGTGGCGTGGAGCTGGCTGGCGCGGTGTTGGTCATCACCCCAAGCGAAACATTCCTCATTACTCCGTACCAGGATCGGTTTGATGTGATTGCCGAAGGCACGATTGATGTTGCGGCACTCTGTCAACGTTCTGGTGTTGATCGCTGCTTGGACTATCGCCAGGGCTGGGAACAGCTCAAGAAAATTCTCAAAAACGAAAAAACTGTCGGTGTGTTGGGGACGAAATCTCGCCGTGAGCATAATGTAACGGTGAATGGCGGCCGCATGCAATTGCAGCGAAAACTTCGGCGTTTGGCGCTAAACGTAGCCTTTGAAGACGTTCGGTCCGTACTTGTAGCAGAACGCATGATAAAACAGCCCGAAGAAATCAAAGCCATGCAACGGGCGATTGCTATCACTTGCACCGGCCTTGCTGCACTTGCAGAGAATCTACAAGCTATGAATTATGAATACGAAGCCGAAGCTTTCTTGTCGGCGCGTTTCAGGCAGCACGGTGCAACCGATGCGTATACACCAATCGTGGCCAGTGGCGGCAATGCCTGCGCTATTCACTATACGAGCAATAATCAAAAAATTGCCAGGGGCGAACTACTGCTTATCGATATGGGTGCAGAACTGACAAATTACACCAGCGACATAACGCGGACGTTCGCTGTCGGTGATGTCTCGACTCGACACACCGAAGTGCTAGAAGCTGTAGCCGACGTGCAGCGGTATGCCTATTCGCTGATTAAGCCCGGAGTCAACCGGCGCGAATACGAGTTGGCAATCGAAAACTATATGGGCGATATCCTGGTAAAATTGGGACTTATTACTGCCAAGACGCGCCCGAACATCCGTCGCTATTTTACCCACGCCACGTCACACTACTTAGGACTGGACGTGCATGATGTTGCCGACTATACCAAACCGTTTGCCGAGAACATGGTGCTCACCGTGGAGCCCGGCATTTACATTCCCGAAGAAAATATCGGCGTGCGTATCGAAGATGATGTGATCGTTACCAAAAACGGCATTCGTGTTATGAGCCAGGATTTGCCAGCTATCATCAACTAGCCTACAATAAAAAGCCATTAGGGGTATGAATTATATAATTATACGGTTTTTACTGCGTTGGTTTGTCTGTAGCCTGGGGCTGTGGATCGCAGCGGCCATTATTGGACACGACAAGATTGCCTACCAGGATAGTCTCGGCGTGATTGTTGTAGCTGGCTTGATACTGGCAGTCGTCAACACAATTATAAAACCAATTGTGGTGCTGTTATCACTGCCGGCAATTCTGTTTAGTCTGGGTTTGTTTATGATTGTTATCAATGCCGGCATGGTGCTGCTGGCAAGCTGGCTGTATGCACCGCTTGAAGTCACGAACTTTAGCGCGGCTCTGCTTGCCGGGATTATCATTGGCCTGGTAAACTATTTAGTGAGTGCAATTTTAGATACGGAGAAATCATGACACCACTTAATTACATAACGATTATCAGCGCAGTATTGATGATAATTTTGATTCTGGTTCAGACACGGGGCGCCACCCTAGGGGCTGGTTTTGGCGGCAGCGCCGAAGTCAATACGGTACGCCGCGGTTCGGACAAGACCATCTTCCAGATGACAATTATTGTAGCGGCTATTTTTGCCGGTTCAATTTTGTTGACGGTGGTAACCGTATAAATAAGTATGATAAACCGCGCCACTAAACTTCGTTGGCGCCGTCGTGTTCGGCGCAGCCAACAACATGTTGAAACCTTGGGGTCTCAGGCAGAACAAGGTCTGGAAACCCATTTTTTCAAGCGCCTGGGCAGGTTTGTTGGTATCCGTCGGTTTGTACTCAGCTGGGTGTTGCTGTTCGCACTCTTGATTAGTGGTGTGGTTGTCCAGAACCGAGCGCTGTCTCGCTTTTATCAGAACTTAGAGCCGGGTCGCGGCGGTCATTATACGGAAGGAATTCTGGGCGCTTTCACCAACGCCAATCCTTTGTATGCCACTAACTCTGTTGACGCCAGTGTGTCTAAATTAGTGTTCTCAAGCCTGATGAAATATGATGACCAAAACCGTTTAGTTGGCGACTTGGCCGAAAAGCTCGAAGTTGACAACCGCGGCGTGGTCTATACACTGCACTTGAAAAAAAATGTTGTATGGCATGACGGCCAACCGTTTGACGCCGATGATGTTGTGTTTACCTACCAGACGATCCAAAAACCCGATGCGCGTTCGCCGCTCGTTGAAAACTGGCAAAAGGTTACCATTAAAGCAATCGAGCCGCACGTCGTACAGTTCACGCTGCCGCACACACTGGCCTCATTTCCGCATTCGCTGACAACAGGCATCATCCCAGAACATATACTGGGGCGGGTTAGTCCCGACGATCTCCGCTCAACAAGTTTTAATAGTGTCAACCCCATTGGCACCGGTCCGTTCAAGTGGGACGCAGTCCAGGTTACCGGTTCGAATCCGAACAGTCGCGAAGAACAGATTGGTCTTACCAGTAACGATCAATATCATGGCGGCGCGCCAAAGCTAGAACGTTTCTTTGTCAGAGCCTTTCGCGACGAAGACGCGCTGCGGGCAAGTTTTGCCGCTGGTGATTTATCAGGCGTAGCCGGCTTATCGGCAACCCCGGAAGAAGTTGCGACCAGCAAAGTAGCGACTGCCTACAGTCTGCCGCTGATGGGCGAGGTGATGGTGTTTCTAAAAACCTCTCACCCAATTTTGAAAGACCGGGCTGTGCGAGAAGCGTTGGTCCGGGCTGCTCACCCAGACGAAATTATCAGAGACCTCGGCTATCCGGTTGTGTATGCCAGGAGTCCGTTGCTCTCGCGCCACGTGGGCTATCGAAAAGACATCGTACAGCACGGCTTTAACAAAGATAGAGCGGCGGCAACACTCGACAAAGCGGGCTGGAAACTCGGCACGGACGGTCTGCGGCATAAAGGCAGCACACCCCTGCAGTTCAAGCTGTACTCTCAGAGCGACAGTCAGTATGCTCAGGTGGCCCAGATGTTGCAGCAGCAATGGCGGGACATTGGCGTTGATGTTGAGGTCTTGCTCGAACCGGAAAGCAGACTGCAGACGGCAATCACCACCCACTCATACGACGCGCTCCTCTACGGTGTTGCGCTGGGGACTGACCCCGACGTGTACGCCTATTGGCACAGCTCTCAGGCAGATCCGCGTTCGGCCAATCGGCTGAATTTTTCGGAGTATAAATCACGTGAAGCTGATGCCTCGCTTGAGGCTGGTCGGAGCCGGGTTGATCCAGATCAACGAGCTGCCAAATACGAAGGGTTCCTCAAAGCCTGGAGGCGCGATGCACCGGCAATTGGTCTGTACCAACCGCGCTTTTTGTATCTGACAAAAGGTAAGCTGTACGGGTTTGAGCCGACGATTCTTAATACGTCGGTCGATAGATTTGCGAATGTTGAAAACTGGGCCGTCCGCCAAGACAGAGTCAATATTTACTAAATCTGCTATAATTTCTCGGCACAGCAACTTCATGCGGATGCGGCGGCTCATGTGAAACGTGAATATGTGTAGACGCGCCGCGCGTCAAAACAAATGTCCGTAACCGACAATAAACTATCGTGGTACGTTTCACTAAGGCATGCGGATGTGGCGGAATTGGTAGACGCGCTAGCTTCAGGAGCTAGTGGACTTCGGTTCGTGGAGGTTCAAGTCCTCTCATCCGCACCACAGAGAAACTTTTGCATTTTTTGAGATTTCCCCCGCCGAATTTCTTTTTTTCAATTAAGAAAATCCAGGGCTGTCGGGTCGGCTGCGCTAAAGCGCAGAAACGGCGTGGCTGATCGGTGGTCTGCTAAAATATGGCTATGAATAGCATTACTCTGTGGGAAAACTCCGATTTTGCAGTTAGCACACCCAAAAACCCTCACGTGCCGTATTCAGAGGGTGCGCATATCATTGTGTCGCCAAAAGCAGATATTCCAAATGCGTGGACAGATGTAGATTTATCGGCTCAAGCATTTAAGTTGGCAGCCCAGGTTTGCAGAGTTTTAAGCGATTTAGACCTATCGCCTTGGTTTAACTTGCAGGCTAACGGTAATTGGGGTTTGTTAGAGGGCAATACGCCGTTTTTCGATATTCACATCTATGGCAGAAACAAGACGGCAAATTGGGGCAAGCCAGTTGTTCTGCCAGAAGCACCCGGAACATATGCCAACGAACCTATGCCAGAAGCCGACCAAAGTAAGATAACAGAGGCAATGAAAAGCTTTCTTTGATTGGTTGTTAATCTGTTAGTCAACAGTTACTATTAAATGTATGAATGAGATTGAACAGGCACAACACGATATGGAAGCAGAATCATACACACTAATGACAGCGGACGTCTACGACGCTATTTATTCAAAGAAGGACTACGAGGCAGAAGCCGAAGCATTAAAGGGGCTAATTGACAGATATAAGAAAACTGACGGGAACGAACTTTTAGATGTCGCTTGTGGGACGGGGCTACATCTACCATATATGGTTGATGATTATCAGGTAACTGGTGTTGATCTTTCAGAACAACAACTTGAAGCTGCTAGAAAGCGTTTACCAGACCTTAACTTCGTACAGGGTGATATGCGTGATTTTGATTTACATCATCAATTTGATGTTGTTACTTGCTTGTTTAGCTCTATCGGCTATGTCCACCCTTTTGAAGACTTGAAGAAAGCTGTAAAGAATATGGCAGCACATATCAAACCTGGTGGAGTTTTATTTATTGAACCTTGGCTGCAACCTGGTGTTTTTGACCCAGATAGACCACCCCATACAGAAACGGGTGAATTGTCAGAAAAACATCTAAAAGTTACTCGTACGGCTCATAACAGCATTGAAGGTAATATCTCAGTCTTGAATATGCACCACGTTGTTGAAAGCCCCGCAGGAACAAGAGAGTTTACGGAAGAACACAAACTTGCACTTTACACGCCAGAACAATTCCAGCAAGCGTTTGCAGAAACTGGGTTAGAGTTACATCAAGATGAGCAGGGATTATCAAGGCGCGGGCTATATATTGGCGTTAAGCCTGTTTGATTTTAGCAGACCACCGATCAGCCACGCCGTTTCTGCGCTTTAGCGCAGCCGACCCGACAGACCTGACTTTTTCCAACTTCAAAAAAGAAATTCGGCGGGGGGAACATCAAAAATGCAAAAGTCAGGGCTGGCGGAGCGGGTCAGCCTTTGGCTGGCAAACGGCGTGGCTTACTCTCGTTTCAGTTTTTCAGCCTTCTGACATAAAATAGGTGCGAGCCTCATTGTAGAGAGGCACCATACAGATCATAGATTTCTATAATTTCTTTCAGGAGTGCACTAAGCCACAGCTTTTGTGATATTATTGGTGGGAAATAGTTATGCTTTTTGAGGGGTAAAACATGAATAAAGTTGCGCATTATTTGCAGGAGCACTTAACAGGTGAAGTCCTGACATCGGCCGAGGCACGTAAATATTTCTCGACCGACGGCGGCGTGTTTCAGGTAACGCCGCAATTAATTGTCTATCCGCAAAACGAAAATGATGTCCGCAAAACGGCTCGATTTGCCTGGCAGCTAGCCGAACGCGGCCGTATTATTCCAATTACTGCTCGCGGGCGGGGCAGCGACCAGGCCGGGGCAGCTATTGGCGAAGGCATCTTGCTGGTTTTCCCCGCGCACATGAACAAAATCCTGGAGCTTGACTCGCGTGGCAACACGGTCACGGTTGAACCGGGCCTTGTCTATGCCAAGCTGCAACAAACGTTGCATACACATGGCCGATTTTTACCACCGTTTCCTTCGTCGATAGAGTTTTCGACCATGGGCGGCGCTGTCGCCAACAATGCCGGCGGCGAAAAAACCGTCAAATACGGCAGCACGCGCAATTACGTCAAAGGTCTTCGGGTGGTGCTGGCAAACGGCGAAGTTATCGAGACCAAGCCGCTCAGCAAGCGTGAACTCAGCAAAAAAATGGGACTATCCTCATTCGAGGGCGAAATATATCGTGCGCTGGATAAACTTATTGAAGAAAACAAGGAAGTTATCGACAGCACGCAGCTGTCAGTCACAAAAAACTCAGCCGGCTACGATATTGTTGATGTCAAAACCAAAAACGGCTTTGACCTCACACCGCTATTCGTTGGCTCACAAGGGACGCTCGGGGTGGTGACAGAAGTAACATTTAGCACCGAACCGCATAACCCAAACACCACGCTGATAGCAGCGCACTTCGATGACATTGATGTTGCAAAAGATATCGTGCTGGAGCTTCGGAAGCTCCCAGATATACCAAGTGCGATTGAAGTGGTTGATGAAAACCTTCTGACTTTCCTTGACGAGCATAACCCTAATCAACTCAAGGGTATTGTCGAAAAGCCGTTCCGTAAGCTGATCGTTTTGATTGAGTTTGATAATCCGAGCGACCGCGTACAGAAAAAGATGGTCAAGCGCACCATCAAAGCGCTCAACAAACGTGGCATAGACTATCAGGTCGAAACCGAACGCCATGCCAAAGAAAAACTATGGAAGATACGCCATAGCGCCGCCTCGGTGATTACACAAACAGAGGGCACGGCTAAGGCGCTTCCTATTATTGAGGACGGCATTGTGCCGGTTGACCGATTCCGTGAATATCTTGATGGTGTCTATGAAATTTTTGGCCGGTATAACTTGCGGGTGGCTATCTGGGGACATGCCGGCAACGCTAACTTGCACATGCAGCCCTTTTTGGACTTAGGCCAAGTGGGCGATCGCCAAAAGGTCTTCAAGATTATCGATGATTACTATAATCTCGTGATTGGACTGGGTGGCAGCACTAGCGGGGAGCACAGCGACGGCCGTTTGCGCGCGCCGTATCTCAAGCAACTCTACGGCGATGAAGCCTACGAACTATTCGAGAAAATCAAACAGATTTTTGACCCACACGGTATTTTGAATCCCGGCGTAAAAATCGGCGTCACCATCAATGACGTCAAGCCGCTGCTCCGTCACGAATACTCGATGGAACACCTCTACGACCACTTGCCGCGTTAGCCTTGCGTTTTTAGTCATAAACCTGTACCATTCAATCTGTTAATTGTGCTTTTTGATGCAGACGTGGCGGCCAACAATTGTAAAGTTGTAGACCCGCCAGCGTGTAAGCTAGAATAGAGAAGCGAGTCAGTTGGGGTAGATATACTGTCTTGCAACAGATGCGGACGTGGCGGAATTGGTAGACGCGCTGGCTTGAGGGGCCAGTGGGAGCAATCCTGTGGAGGTTCAAGTCCTCTCGTCCGCACCAGTTTGTAGCTGGTTGGCACAGGGGTCAAAAACAGGTATAATTAACAAATTGCGGGCGGTTAGCTCAG
>CAZRSX010000006.1:26878-41536 GCA_964602865.1 uncultured Candidatus Saccharibacteria bacterium | reverse complement strand
GAGGCTCAGTCGGCGGAGATCCAGCTCAAGCTACCGCAGCGAACAGACCTATCTATACAGCCAATGCCATTAATGGCAAATCAGCAGTAGTGTTTGATGGGAGTAATGATTTGCTTGTCGTCGATAATACGAACCTGTCCGGGGATTTATCGCTGATCGCCGTATATCGCATGGCCTCACTCACAACTCACCGATCACTGATAGACGGAGCGACCAACAGCGAAAACCGACTGCGACTACTAGCTAGAAATATCGATCAGTCTCATGCTCAGCTGGGGGGAAATAACTCATCCGTCTTCGGCGGGGGAGGAGACACAGAGCCCCACTTTCTGGTCGGCACTCACGTCAGTGGTACAGGCACTCTTTATCTCGACGGTACTCAGGTCGCGACAGGATCGATTGGCGTATCCACAATGCCTCGCATCGGCATCGGAGGGCGGCTTGGCACGGACATTGTCGCCATGAACGGCCCCATCGCTTTCTGGGGCGTGTACGTGGGCGACGTCACTGCTCACCCCGACTACAGTAAGCTGCTGGATGGGCTAGCCAACTACTACGGGATTCCCCTAAGCTAACAGAGAGACAGCTTGATTACTGTGCAAGGTTGAACGTTGTGCAGCGGAGTCGTGGTACGCATAAGTAACAGTGGCGAAGATTGACAAAGTATTGACAAGTGTGGTATAATGAGAAGATAGTGAAAGCAGCAGAACTGTGGCTCCCAGAGAGTCATCAAATGTTATTAACCGATCATGACAGAGGTGTGCATGACTACCTTGCCTCGCGCAGCCTGCAAAGCGTGGTCGATACCATGCCTGAGCCCCGGATTGTTGATGGTGACGCGTGGCGTTCTCGTGTCATTGAGCTGCGTGCCGAGAACGAAGCAGACAGCTCAAAGGCAGTCGCGCTCCACTTGCCGTTTGGCAACGGCTATTCGCCAGCCATGCACATCCGGGCACTGACATTACAGAAGCTTTTGCCTCAAGACACTCGAGTCATCGTGTTTCCAAATAATACGCGCGGCGAGGAATACCAAACGCCAATTCGGGCTCATGCAAGGCACCGTTCGCCGCTTGAAGTGCTGGGTTATCGGTCGTTGCGCGTTCTTGAGACGCTGGGTGTAGAAACACTTGCTGTCAGCGGTGATTCGCAAGGTGCGGGCGTGGCTGCGGCAGCGCTTGTCTTTGCTCATGATCGTTTTGTGGTACCTTGCGGCGCGGCGAGTCTGCGAGACCCGGCCGATATGATGAACCGCTCACCAAGAGCTCTCGGAAAAGCCTTTCGCAAGACCGGGCTTGGCAACCTCAACCGTGCCATTAATGATTCCGGTCTGCCGGCGCTCAGTGAAGCACAGCGTTCACGCGGTGGCGCGGACTTGGTTCTACAATCTTTGGGCATGTTGCGGTTTGGTTTGCGTGACGCGCGGACGCCGATGAATAAAGCCTTGCATAAAGCAATGGCAGCCAACGACTTTTCGGTTTACCTGGAAGCGGCGGCGTTTACTGGTGCTGTGGGTAGCGGCACGCACGTTGCGTTGTTTGAAGATAGCCGCGTATCACGCAACAAGCAGGAAGAATACTATCTTGCGCATCGTGTGCTTGGTCCGCGCGGCGGTCAGCTGGAAATCATCAAAGGCTATGGTCACGAGGGCGGCGATAACGTGGTGCTGAGCGCGCTGCTTGCTCGTCGGGCATTCCAGGCTGCCGGCTTTTTCCCGAGCGTATCAGCAGCTTAACGCTGCTGTTTTATGGCGCGGTCGATGTCCCGTTTGGTGTCGTGCTTTTTGAGGGTCTCGCGTTTATCGTATTTTTTCTTACCACGCCCTAAGGCTGCTCGCAGTTTAATGTAGCGGCCGTGTGTCAAAAACTCCGTCGGCACAATCGTCTGCCCCTGTTGTTTGGCAGCAATCAGTTTATCGATTTCTTTACGGCTTGCCAGTAACTTTCGCGACCGGGTCTGATCTGCTTCGGCAATCTGAAAGGTGTTGGTGCTGTTAATGGTGCCGTTTATCAGCCACAGCTCCCCGTCCTTGACCGTAATGTACGCACCACGCAACTGGCCATGCCCCATGCGCAGCGCTTTGGTCTCTTTACCAGTGAGGGCAACGCCCAATACAAAACTATCCCCCAGCTCGTAATCATGTCGAGCACGGCGGTTAGTTATTTTTTTGGCGGATTGCTTGGGTCGCTTCATAGCCTTTGTATTATGCCCGATAACAGCGGTAATTACAAAGCGCTAACGGACGGTATCGCTGGCTTGCAGCTGCTCGATGGCTGTTTTGGCGGTTTCCCAGACACTTGGCTCATTCAGTCCAACCTTGCGCCAGTACCACCACTCGGCACCCCATAAATACATCGTTTTCATGCCGGTGGCTCGGCCGTATTCAAACCGGTCCTTGAGCCGTTCGGCGTTCATTGATTTGTCTTGCTCCTCGATAGTAGTTGTGTTGAGGCTATAGCCATCAGGCACCCACGGTTCGGCTTGGAGCTCGTGGATAATCATATCCTTGCCGGTCAGGATCTTGCCGCCACCGGCCAAAAAGCCATAAAACCAGGCCGGAAATGGATACTCAAAGTAGCGCTTGGTGATGTTTTTATCCCATACTCGTTTATAGATTGACACGGCAAACTTATCGGGCTGCGGCTTGCCAATCGGGAAGCCGACTGCGTTGTTGCTACGACTGATAATGACCGGGTGGTCTGGGTCGCGCTGTTTAACGAATTCGTACTCGGCTATCAGCCGATCACGCGAAAAGTCAGGGCAAATGCCGAAGACCTTGAGGAAGAATTCGTTTTCAAGCTGATAGCTTTCCAGCGCCGGACTGTGCTTGTAGCGGTCGATAACAACACCTATATATTCTTTGAGCTCTTCGGTCCACTCCGGTACAGTAAGGTACTCTGCCCAGTCAGGCATATGGCATTCCGGCCAGCGCGGTTGGCGTAGCCCCAGGGCAAGCGACACTTTGGAACCGGATTCTTCGGCTTTTTTGAATTGCCAGTCCAGGTCGGTAAAGTCGTAGACACCGTTTTCGCGTTCATGCTCGTCCCAATAGCTGACCAGCCGGAATTGCCGGATACCAAGGTCGTCAATCATGGCTTGCATAGTTTGCTCGGCATTCAGGCCAAAGTAGCGCGCATAGCGCGGAATAAATGTCACGCCAACAGTCACTGGTTCATCAGCGCGCGACGCAATGTACCATTGGGCAATGCCGTAGGCTGAACCGACGATGACAATCAGCGCTGCAAGCACAACTGCCACCACTTGGTGCCAGAGTTTTTGGCTCCACCAGGCAGCCCACGACCGAGTTATCCGCGTCCAGCGGGTGGTGGCTTTGTGGTGTGGTTTCTTGGGGTGGATTCTCTTTTTGGCTGACATCTTGATACTATATATGAGCTCATGAACAAAAAAGCACAAGCACTTTCTGTAGCTATCATCATACCGGTTTTTAACGACGAACACCACCTGAAAACGTGTCTGGAGCACATTGCGCGGCAAACAGTCAGGCCTGCCGAGGTTATCGTGGTTGACAACAACTCTACAGACGGCTCGATGAAGGTGGCCAAGCAGTATCAATTTGTCCGCATTGTCAAAGAGCAGAAACAGAGTGTCTTGTTTGCTCGCACCACGGGCTTCAACGCGGCGCGCAGCGATATTATTGGCCGGATTGACGCTGATACTATCATTGATGAGGATTGGGTTGCCCAGGCCCAGAAGATTTTTGCCGATCCGAGCGTCGCAGCCGTTACCGGCCCGATGTATTTCTACGACATGCCGTTTTCGCCTTATAACGCCGTGCTTGACCATATGTTCAAGGGTCCACTGCATAAGTATGATAAAAAGTTCTCTTTTTTGGCGGGTAACAACATGGCTATCCGACGATCAGCGTGGCAAGCAGTCAAAAACCAGGTGTGTATGGATAAAACCATGCACGAAGATATTGACCTGGCTATACACCTCAAGAACAACAAGCTCCAAGTCGTGTACGATACCCGGCTTCGCGCCGGCATGTCATCACGGCGCTATGATGACCGGCCGCGGCAATTACGACGCTATACGAGCATGACCAGGAGTGCATTTAAAAAGCATGGTATTCGGCCGTTTGGGGTTTTAGTTTCAGAGGTTGCCTATCTGTTAGGCTACGTCGTGTTGTGGCCGCTCAGACGTTCGTATAATCCAAAGACCGGCCGCCGGACCATTCGCCAGTTTATCCGCGGCAACACACCGCGCAAAAACCCAATGGACTAGGATTTACTCATTGTTCGAATCAAAGCCGCCGTACTGATTCTCTTTGGGCTCACAGCCAGCCCACAGGCCCCGGTTTTGTTCCCTGGCTTCTACCTGTAGCGCCCTGAATTCCTCCATTTTTTGCACCGGAAAACTCACATAAGCAAAACCGTAACCTTGTCGGATGATCTCACCGTTCACCAAGGTGCCATCAGGCAAATACACATAGCGCAACAGACGATTGTAGCGATCACGATTGGTGTTGGTTGGGTCAGCCTCCAGGCGGACCGGATTGTCACCGATGAGATTTTTGGTAAAGGCAGTGGCGGCATGGCCAAAACACTGCACCGGCTTGCGCGGGTCTTTGGTCTCGGGCGTGTCGACGCCGATGAAACGGATTTTCTCCTCGATACCGTTCATATCCACGATGATGGTATCGCCATCGTCAATCTGGAGCACTCGGTAGGTGCCGGGCTGGAGGTTTGGCGGTAGTTCTTCTTGCACCTGTGGCCCAATCCATGTAGAGACCATGATAACGACGAGAGCAATCAGCGCGTTGATAAGGAGCCGTTTGTGTCGTTTGGTCATTGCAGGCCGAGTTTTTGCCGTACGATTGCTTCGGTCGTGGTGACACCCTCGATGACGATGGGGTTTTCGTTGTCGCGCGGCGGTTCAATTTGGCGGGCCAACCGGTCAAAAACAGCTTCGTCCAGATTGCCGTACGGTCGCTTTGGGTCATCGTCGGCTTCCTGGGTAGCCCGTCTTTTGGCGAGGTCTTGCGGTGTCTGTATCCAGATCAGGACCGGTGTTGCGCCGGTTCGTTTGCAGATGTCGTATTTTTCTTGGCGGTGGATATAACGATTGAGATTTGCATCGTAGATAACGCTTTTACCCGCTCGCAGCAGTTCTTCGGTTTGTGCGTCAATTGCTTGGTATAGCTCGCGGTGTTCGGCTTCGGAAAATGTTGGCCGCGGAAAGTGTCGCAAGCGTATCTTGTCAGATGACAACTGGACAGCGCCGGTGAGTCGGGCGATCATCTCGGCCACCGTGGTTTTACCTGAGCCCGGATACCCGAGCATCAAAAAAAGCGTTGGCTTCATAGCTACTAGAGTATCGTGTCTTTCATGGACTACAAAATAAAACGACCTGAGAATTCACTATTTACCCTGGTGCCGGTGTCCAAAATTTTTCACTACCTTTTTGTGTACCTATGACTAGTCCTGTAGTAACAAGTCGGCCGAGTATTCTGCTAGTTTGGGTGGGTTTATACCCGATTTGCTCTGCAATAGCGGCAGTTGAGAGGCCCTGCTCCAAACCCCTTAGGATATCGAGGATATTGGTGCTCGTGTTGGCAAAACTTTGCCTTGATGCCATATTTGAGCGGGCTTTTGTAAGTAGCATAAGTTCACGAACTATTTCACCATTTTCACTTATTTCCTTTGCTCGCTGTTTGCCTTCATAGTAAAAGTCGGCATCAAAAGTAACAACCTTCGCCAAGAGACTGAGATATTCAGTGAAAATGGTTTTACCGCGCTTTGTTAAGGATATTCTATTGTGCCGTCCCTTGTGGTGGATGGCTTCAAGTAAGCTAGATCCCCGCATATCTCTTAGGTGATTATGCAAGGTGCGCTTATTGATGTCGGTGAGGGGCTGAAGGTCGGAAGCCATAAAACTTACTTGGTCTATAGAGAGGCCAGCAACAGCACATATAACTGATAAGCGATTTTCGCAAACACCCTCGCTCCTTTTTCTACCGACAGTTTGGCCAATGAGTTCGTTTAGGCCAATTCCATGACGCAGAGAAAAAGTAAGGAGATGTGCCGCAACCGGCCTTACTATTTCTTGTCCTGCAGGGGTCATGACATATCTCGTACCGCTCGCGTCGACATACTTAGCGAACGACCTTTCCTCGGCCAAGCCTTGCTGCTCAATCGCCTGACGTGCAGCGCACCGGGCTACATGCCACACTGGCTCTAACCCTTGACTTGCCGTAATAACTTCATCAAGCTGCCCTCCCTCATAGATTCCTGCGGGCTCTGGCAGAACATGGAGGGCTGCTTTGATGGTGGTGTTAGTACACTGAAGAACTCCAACTAGTTGCTCGGTTGTCATCCGTGGTTCAGTTGATCCGATCTCGTTACTAACAATTCCTGACATCTAGTCTATTATATAATGTAATTAAAGCGATTACAACTTTAGATTAGTCAATGACGATAAGTCGTCTGAGCAGTTAAAAACATTTCGCCAAAAATGATAGCCAACGAAGGTGTGCGCTTAGTAATCAATGCCTTCGTTGGCAAGATACTTGTAGTCAAAGTGGTGTTTTAGTTTGGTCATGTTGGTGGCGATATCAACGTGCTGCAGGAGTTCTTCAGGAAAATTCCGGCCGGTCAAGCACAGACTGGTTTTGGCTGACTTGCCGGTAATGAGTTTTTTCATCTGGGACTTGGTGAGAAGACCATTATTAACCGCATTGTTGATTTCGTCGCAAATGACCAAGTCAAATTCGCCGCTCCTAGTGGCACGCACGGCTTCATCGAGCGTCTCTTTGGCGGCTTGCTTGTGCTCGGCCTCTGAGACGCCTTTGGCGCTGAGATCACCGGCGTTATAAAACCCCTTCCCGCCTTTGTAGAAGTACAGTTTATCTTTGAACAGCGGCTGGACTTTGGTGATGAACCGATGTTCGCCAACCTCCCAGTGTTTGATGAACTGAATGAAGGCAACCCGCCAGTCCGTGCCAAGCGCCCGGGTCATGAGTCCCATGCTGGCACTGGTTTTGCCTTTGCTCTCGCCGGTGTAGACGATGACAACGGCCTCCTTTTGCTTATAATCTTCGAAAACCTTTGCCATAACCTTAGCTTATCATTTCTTCTTCGGTTTCGTGAGACGGGGTATTGTAGGTGTCGGTCAGCACGAGCATCAAACCACGCAGCTGCTTCCATCGCTCTAGGTACTCATACCAAAATCCAAGCCGGGCACTCATGCGTTCGTTGTCATTGAGGTGACTGTTGTCGCCAGTCACTGTCCAGCCGGAAAAATCAATAAGGCACAATGAATCAGAGCTGAAACTGCCGCGTTCGGTCTCGTATAGCGGATAGATATGTTCAATGTGATCAACCTCGGCGTACCACCGCGCGTCACGGTTGGCCGAGTCAGCCAGTTTTTCTTTTGGTTCAGCAGCTGTTGCGACAGTAATAATCTGCTTTTGTACAGCGACAGGATCTTCTGGGTATAGCCGTGTCGATTCGTTTTCTGCTGCGTGCGGTTCCATACCAGCCATTATACCTAGTGTCACTAGGTATAATCAAGACGCTAAATATGGTGTTATACCTATGCTGTGAGTGCAGCGTCAATTTTTGGCTTGTCAAAACCAACAATGACTGTCCCATTGATGTCGATGACCGGAACAGCCAATTGGCCGGTGTGATCCAAAACCCATTTGGTGGCGTTGTGGTCAGTCGTTAAATCCTTTTCCTGGTATTTGACGCCTTTGCTTTTGAAGTACTCTTTGACGGCGTGGCAAAACGCGCAGGTCGGGGTGGTATAGACAGTTATCATTGGCCGATCCTTTCTTTTCTGAGAGCGGGCTGCAGGCGCCGGTACAGGTAGTACAACGCGCTGACAACCAAGAGTACTGCAATAATGATGCCAAGCCAGCTGAGCAGCATATGGCTGGCAAATTCAGCTGGTTTTGCTGTGTCGTGCTCGCCGATAATATGTGCAATATTCATCCCGTTAGAATTCTCCTGTTGAAATGGTTGTGTAGTTATTAATAATCATGCCTACTTTTCTCAATATGAATTCCTACGGGATTCATACTTTTATTATAGCACAAGCGTTCAATTCGATAAAACGCTTGCAGACAGGGGTCATATTCTGTATAGTGCGAAGTATTGATGTGTAAAGCCGCCGTAATCACGACGACTCGCGACGGGAGCCAACCATGACAGGCTCTCTTTTTAGGCATATTGCAGCCAGTGATGGCATTCATGTCAGCCTTAAGGCTGAGCCGATTATGCAACTGGGGCCGTTCACGGTGACCAATTCAATGATCTACGGACTTGTCTGTGCAGTGATTATTATTGGCCTGCTGGTGCTGGCGCGCCGTCGTATCACGGTAAGTCCGCGCAAGGGCTGGTCGCAGATAGTCGAGATTATCGCTGATTTTGTAATCGGCATGCTGGAGGGTGTTTTTGGTTCTCGTGCCAAGGCCGTTGCCTATGCGCCAATTTTTGGGACGTTTTTCTTCTTTATCATCCTGACGAACCTGTTAGCGCTTCTCCCTGTTGTCGGGCCTGGTTTTACGGTTACGGTCGGTGGTGTCCATACGCCCCTGTTCCGACCGTTTACGGCTGATATCAATGGCACGATTGCGATGAGCGTGATTGCGATCGTGATTGTGCAGGCGTTATCTATTAAAGCCCAAGGCGGCAAAGGTCATCTCAAGCACTACTTCACCGACAAACCGCTTAACCCCATCAACCTATTTATTGGTATTCTGGAGGTATTCGGGGAGTTTACCCGTATTTTGAGCTTGTCGCTTCGTCTGTTCCTGAACACTGCCGTCGGTGAAATCCTGATTGCCGTGTTTACTTCACTCGTACTGGCTGGTGGCCGAACACCGCTTGCGGTTGTACCGATTTTGCTATTTGAAACACTTGTTGCCGGAATTCAGGCATACGTCTTTACCGTATTGACTGCCACGTACCTGGGGCTTGCCATCGCCCATGCGGATGGCCACACTGAAGAACATCATGACCTAAGTCCTGCTAAAAAGGTCGAAAGCGGAGCTTCATGATGCCAAAGGAAACTAAAGAATAACAAGGGGTTATACACATGGTTCCACAACTAACAACTTTTGCAGCTGAAGCAGCAGCCAGCGACGTTCCAATTATGGCGAAGGGCATTATGCTCGGCATCGCACTTGGCTCTGCGGCTATCGCCCTTGGCTGGGTCGGCGCAAATTACATGAAGGCTTTGGGTCGCAACCCAGAAGCCGGAAAAGCAGCTGGCCAAGTCGTGATTATCGCGGCTATGATCGAGGTGACGGCACTTTTGGCCTTCCTACTCGGTGCCTTCTTGCTCTCGTAGCGTTCTCTTTGCGGGCTGCGGTGTTGAAGCCTGCGAGTCGCGTTCGCCGTATGCTTCATACGACTCACTTGCGATTCCCGGCTTCGCCTAGCAGCCCATCAAAGATTTCCGCTACTTGCACTAGCATATAACTCGGATAACAATTGATAGATTTCTGGTAAAATATCAGAGGAGAGAATGAATATAACGAACTTACTGACTGTTTTTGGAGCAACCGAAGAGGCGCAAGGGATTGCGGCGCTTGGTATTGATCCGCTGGCGATTTTGGCGCAGGCCTTTACGTTCCTGGTGCTGTTTTTTGTTATCAAAAAATTTGCGCTTGATGGTATTGTCGCCACGCTCGAAAAGCGTCGCAAGACGATTGATGACGGTGTCCGACTGGGCCGCGAAATGGAAGCCGAAAAGGAACGCTTGGACGAGAAGATTGCCGCAGCGCTAGCTAAAGCCCGCGAGCAGGCCGACAAAATCATCGCTGAGGGTCACACCGAAGCAGGTGAGATTATGAGCAAAGCCGAAACCAATGCAACGCGTAAGGTTGACGCCATGCTGGCTGATGCGCACGCCCGCATTGACGAAGATATCGATAATGCCCGCAAAGGTCTTGAGCAAGACATGCGCTTGTTGGTTGCCGAGGCGACCGAGCTGATACTCGAAGAAAAACTGGATGCTAAAAAGGACGCGTCGCTGCTTACGCGAGCGCTCGCCAAGGTGCGATCATAATGTACAAGTTTACAGCCCACAGTTTACAGCTTACAGTTAAAAAACTGTTGACTGTTGACTGTCTACTGACTACTGCAACGACGACAGGAGTTGCGTATGAGTAAGTCCAGCCACAAAGACATCGCTCGGGCAATTAGTAATTTGTCTGGCAATTTGTCTTCTGCCAGGTTATCACGTGCGCTGGCCAGTTATCTGGCGCGCGAACGTCGCACCAGCGAGCTAGACGCGATTATGCGTGAACTGACTCGCCAACGCGCACAAGACGGTGTCCTTGAGGCTAACGTGACCAGCGCCTTTCCGCTGAGCGACAGTGTCAAGCGCGAGCTTCGCAAGCTGGCTGGCAACGACAAACTGGTTCTGAATGAAACAATTGATAAAACCGTTATCGGTGGCGTACGGATGGAGACGAGTGAAGCCATGCTCGATCTAACCGTTCGCAACCGATTGAACACACTAAAGCAAGGAGTAGTAAAAACACAATGAATGACCTTTCTGTCAAAGATTTAAGCAAAGATATTCGCGAGGCGATTGCGGCGCTTAAAAGTAGCCCTGATGTCCAAAAAGTTGGCGTGGTGACCCGTGTCGGTGACGGTATTGCCTGGATTTATGGCCTGAGTAACGCAGGCTACAGCGAGATGCTCGAGATCGACGGCGTGGACGGCCAAAAAGTGCCGGCCTTTGCGCTCAACCTCATGGAAGACGAAATCGGCGCCGTGCTCATGGGCGAAGACGTCAACGTCCGTGCTGGCGCTAAAGTGCGCCTGAGCGGTAAGGTGCTGGAAGTGCCGATTGGCTCAGAGCTGGTTGGTCGCGTGGTTGACCCACTTGGCCGCCCGCTTGATGGCAAAGCACCAATCAAGACCAAGCATATGGGCCTCATTGAAAAATCAGCCCCTGGTGTACTGGACCGAAAAAGCGTGCACGAACCACTCATGACCGGTCTAATGGCCATTGATGCCATGGTGCCGATTGGCCGCGGCCAGCGCGAGCTGATTATTGGCGACCGCCAGACTGGTAAAACTGCCGTGGCCGTAGACACCATGATTAACCAGCACCGCCAAGGCACCGGTGTGATCAACATCTACGTGGCTGTCGGGCAAAAGCTCAGCAAGGTTGCCCGCATGGTGGAACGCCTCAAGCGCGAAGGCGTGATGGACCAGACCATTGTGGTTGCCACGAGCGCGTCCGACCCGGCTTCTCTGCAATACTTAGCCCCATACGCTGGTACGGCGATGGGCGAATACTTCCGCGATCGCGGCCAGCATGCGCTCATCATTTACGATGATTTGACCAAGCACGCTGCAGCTTACCGCCAGATGTCGCTGTTGCTGCGACGTCCGCCAGGCCGCGAAGCCTATCCGGGCGATGTGTTTTATCTACACTCTCGCCTGCTGGAGCGTTCAGCCAAACTGAGCGATGAAAAAGGCGGCGGCTCGCTCACGGCGCTGCCAATCATTGAAACCCAAGCCGGTGATATTAGCGCCTACATTCCAACCAACGTGATTTCAATCACCGACGGCCAGATTTTTATGGAAACAAACCTGTTCTATCAGGGTATCCGTCCGGCTATTTCGGTTGGTTTGTCTGTCTCGCGTGTGGGTGGTAGCGCCCAGACTAAAGCCGTGAAATCAGTGGCTGGTAACTTGCGACTTTCGCTGGCGCAGTTCCGCGAGCTGGCAGCCTTTGCCCAGTTCTCGACGGATCTGGATGCCGAGACCAAACAGCGCATTGAACGTGGCCAGCGCCTGACAGAGCTTTTGAAGCAACCACAGTACAGCCCACTCAGTGTGTGGGAGCAGACCGCTTCCCTGCTGGCAGCCAACGAAGGTGCGTTTGACACGGTGCCGGTTGAGAAAATTAAGTCAGCTCAGGAAGCATTTCTCTCAGCACTCGCCAAGCAGCACAAGAAAGAAATGAACGAGCTCGACAAGGGCGACAAACCATCCGACAAAACTCAAGAAGCAATCCTCAAAGTCGCCACCCAAATCACTAAGGAGTACCAGAACTAGAATGAAGAATCTAGATTGTAGAATTTGGAATATAAGGGCTGGGAGATAGGATTTCTATATGGCGAGCATACAAGAAGCAAAAGTTGGCATTGTTGAAGCTCGAGAGCTTATGCCTAGAGGCCGTGAAGTTTATGAAACGGTTAGAAAATACTTGTCTAGCGGCTCCCATGAGTTTAGTGTTTGGAGCCGTTCGCCGGCAGCTCAAGTTCTGGGTCAACTAACAGCTTTACACGATACGATGGTTCCTCCTCTGCCTGATGAGGTTGTGGGCACTATCGGAGATTTCGTGGGTCAGTACGATAGCTATATTGAAGGGGCTGGGCGTGGTTATATTTCTGATGAAAGGTGCCACCTTGAGAATGTTGCAAACCAGTTAGTGTCCGTGGTTTTTGAATTTGGCTATGCCACACCAGTTCGTGCTGGAGTGACCCGCCAAGAAGGAGGAACTCGTAGTTAATGGCTAGTACGACGGCGCTGAAACGGCGAATTACCAGTGTAAAAAACACCAAGCAAATTACCAAAGCTATGGAGCTGGTCTCCGCTAGCAAGATGCGCCGCGCACAGGAGCAAACGCTCAAGACGCGTGATTATTCTACCCTGGCCCGCCAGTTGCTGACACGCCTTCGTGAACTCACAGATGTCAGCAAACATCCGTTGTTTGTGGAACGCGACGTCAAGGCAAAACTTTACATTGTGATTACCAGCGACCGCGGGCTGGCTGGCGCGTATAACAGCAATATTTTGCGGCAACTGACGCGTGCGCTCCAGGCTGACAAAGAGGCCAAGATAACCGCGCAACTGTTGGTTGTTGGCAAGCAAGCCGCCCGATTCGTGACGCGATTTGAAGGCGTGGAAGTAATCGCCGCCTACACTGACTTTCCCGAGCAGCCAACCGCAAATGACCTCCGCCCTATCTTAAATACCATTACCGAGCTGTACGAGAAAAAAGCTATTGACGCTGTCGATGCTATCTTTACCGACTACAAATCAAGCGTACTGCAAGAGGTCACACTTGATCGCTTGCTCCCGGCAGCGTTTAGCGAAGCGCCGGTTTCGCAGGATCTCGAAAAAGCAGTGTTTGAGCCGTCAGCCCAAGCGGTGCTTGATAACGTCACCCTGCGCCTGATAGAATCACAGCTCATACAAGTGTTTTACGAAGCCCAGGCCAGCGAACACAGCATGCGCATGATGGCCATGAAAAACGCCACCGACAACGCCAATGAGTTGGTCGATGACCTAACACTTGCCTTTAACACGGCTCGCCAAGCGGGTATTACCCAAGAACTCGCCGAAATCTCCGGCGGTGCGGAGGCCATGAAATGACGTATCATTTAGATTTACTAACACCGGAGCAAGACGCATCGGCGGAGTATTTGGCAACCATATCTATGAGTCGGTTGTGTAATGGCATCGCGGCGGCACGTGGTGAATATGATGACGATCTGTGGGGCGGTATAGAGGGCGACACAAGGGAAATAGCGATGGACTACTACTCGTCTACGGCGACGCCTGGATCGAAAGTTCCAGCATCTCGATACGTGTATTACCTTTCACAGCTAGATCGATCAGCGGAGGACATACGATGAGAGAAGGGCTTCATGATGACTGTAGGACACCCGAGGGCATAGACTCAAGTGCTTTTGTCGCTGCTCAGTCTATGGAAGGCAGGCAAAGTTTAGATATATATGTCCATAGTCATATCTTTGATGTTGCCCAAAAGCTTGTAAGCGAGTTTAGAGGGGATATTGCTGCCTTGCTTGAACAGAGGTATGGTATGGATCAAGAAGTTGCACATACAATTGCAGTGAGGATTACGACTGCTACGGGCCTTAAGTATTTCCAGAACATGTGCGCTACGGGCTATGCGCTGCGTGAGCTTGAAGAAAGAATTCCCATGACAGAGCAGCAAACAACAGATAATGTAATTGAAGGAGAATAAATGGTGACTACGATACAACTACCAATATCACCGGAGAATCCGCTAACAGCCGAGATGGTTGATAGGGATTTTCCTCTTCAACAACCAGATGGAATGGCTGAAACTATAAAAGATAGATTGGTCCAAGGTGACCAGTTGAGTGCGGTAGCCATATACCAGAATCTTAGAGCGGTAGACCATGAAACTGTAGAATTAATCGCGGAAGCATTGGTTGTAAGTGAAGGGTTCTCGCTTGATAACCTTGATGTCCTAAGAGCATTAAGAATTGGGATCATGGCAGGGTTAAATCACGGGAGAACTGAAGGAACGAGTGTGGTAAATACAATTCTAGGAGAAGGAGAATAGATGACAACAGCAGTAAATAGAGCAAAGAGCAAAGAGCAAAGAGCAAAGGATAGCGGCAAGATTACCCAGATTGTGGGCGTGGTGGTGGACGTAGAGTTTGCCGAAGGCGCAGTACCAGCAATCTATAACGCACTCGAAATCATCAAGGACGATAGCAAGCTCGTCCTTGAGGTAGCACAGCACCTTTCAGAAACAACCGTACGTGCCATTAGCCTTGGTTCGACCGATGGACTAGAGCGTGGTGCCAAAGTCACCGACACCGGCGCACCGATTAGCGTACCCGTTGGCAAAGAAACGCTGGGGCGTATGTTTAACGTGGTTGGCGAGCCGATT
>CAZRSX010000006.1:0-26868 GCA_964602865.1 uncultured Candidatus Saccharibacteria bacterium | reverse complement strand
GATTGATGGCAAGAAGCCGGTGATCGGCAAGCGCGCAGCCATTCACCGTGAACCGCCTGCCCTATCCGAGCAATCTGGCGAAACCGAAATTTTGGAGACCGGTATCAAAGTCATCGACCTTATCTGCCCTATCACCAAAGGTGGTAAGGTTGGACTGTTTGGTGGTGCTGGTGTGGGTAAGACCGTGCTTATCACCGAGTTTATCAACAACATTGCCAAACAACACGGCGGCACATCAGTATTTGCTGGCGTGGGTGAACGAACCCGTGAAGGCAACGACCTATACTATGAAATGGAAGAATCGGGCGTGCTGGACAAAACTAGCCTGGTGTTTGGCCAGATGAACGAACCGCCGGGTGCACGTTTGCGCGTGGCACTTTCGGGTCTGACGATTGCCGAAGGTTTTCGTGACGAAGGCAAAGATGTGTTGTTGTTTGTTGATAACATCTTCCGCTTTACCCAGGCTGGCGCCGAGGTGTCTGCCCTGCTTGGCCGTTTGCCGTCTGCCGTGGGCTACCAGCCAAACCTGGCACAGGAAATGGGTGCCTTGCAAGAGCGCATTACCTCGACCAAAAAAGGTTCAGTCACCTCTGTACAGGCTGTCTACGTGCCAGCCGACGACTTGACCGACCCTGCCCCAGCAACCACCTTTGCGCACTTGGACTCAACCATCGTGTTGAACCGTGCGCTGACCGAGCTTGGCCTCTACCCTGCGGTTGACCCGCTTGATTCCAGTAGCACAATCCTTGACCCGGAAATCGTTGGTAAAGAACACTACGAAGTTGCGCGTGAGGTACAACGAATTTTGCAGCGCTACAAAGACCTGCAGGACATCATTGCCATTCTTGGTATGGAAGAATTGTCTGACGAAGACAAACAAACGGTGGCTCGCGCTCGCCGTATTCAGCGCTTCTTGACCCAGCCATTCCACGTTGCCGAAGTCTTTACCGGCAACCCCGGTAAGTATGTGTCGCTCAAAGACACGATTGCTGGTTTCCGCGAAATCCTGGACGGCAAACACGACGACAAATCAGAGTCCGCATTCTATATGAAAGGCACCATAAAAGAGGTCAAATGAGATGCTAGATTTTACAAGTCCCCTAACTACAGAGGCGTTTGACCGAACGCCCGAACAGCGTGCGCAAAGAACAGCTATCCTTGCCCCAATCTTACAGCGTGGGCATATGAGTCATGACGACGCACAGGCTGAAACAAATCGCCAAATGTTTGACCGTTTTCAAAGTGATTTCGACGCACTCGTAGCACAAAGATTCCACACACTAGTATCGACCGAGTTATCGACAGATGGTCCAGGTGCTGATAGTAGGGCGTTAAAACTCGTTGCTCGAGGAGCGATTATGCAAGAGCTACAAGAACTTGATCAGGCATTTCCGTATCCAGGACTAGAGAGGATTCCAAGCTAGAGTATGATTAAATTTGAGCTGGTCACACTATCAGGAACGAAGTTTGGCGATGATGTCTACGAGGTGCTTTTGCCGACCCCAGACGGCATTATCGCGGTGTTTCAACATCATATGCCGCTGGTGAGCTTGGCTGATCCGGGCATTATCAGTGTACGCAAAAAAGCCGGCGATCCGGATGACTTTATGGAACGCTATGCCGTCAGCGGCGGAGTCATCGAAGTGCTCGACAATCAGGTGCGCGTACTAGTGGACGCGGCCGATCATTCCGACGAAATCAACGAGACGCAAGTCAAAAAGGCTCACGAAGAAGCCCAAAAACTACGACGCGAAGCCAAAGACCAAGTATCTTTGCAGCACGCCCAGAGCCTACTTGACCGCACTACAACCCAGCTCAAGGTTGCCGAACTCAAACGCCACCGCAAAGCCCGCCGCTAGGCTGCGCTTTGGGTGTGTGGACTGTCTGGCTCTCTAAAATTTGCTTCTAGTTCAGCGAGTTCACCTTCAGAGACGCGTAGCGTATAGCCTGCCAGAAAGGCTTCTTTGAGGCGGACGCGCTCCTCCGGGGTTGTAGCCGGATTGCCTCGGTCAAAAAAACGAGCTTGAACATAACGAGCTGCATCAACAAGCAAAGCGGGAACATCAATAGTTTGGTCCCTTCCGCGCTGCTTAAAACCATCACGAAGATCATTCGGATCGGCAACTATAGACGCTCGGAAACCTTCATGAAAACCACCTGGCACTTCCTCGTGTCGTGGTTCGAATCCTGGTGAAAAGTCTGTGCCTGCCATACGATTTGCTTTCTACCTACGATTATTAATGACATATTCTGATAAATATGCTGTGATAAAACTCACAAATTGATATTGAACCACTCTGCTAACAGTGGTATAGTGGAGCAGTTTTATAAGGAGTAGTAAAACTAAAAATGGAGAAACTCGAAATAATGTCACAAGGAGAACAATATATGCCAGAAACAGATAGCCTAACGGTGTTTCGCGCTGGTGTTGGTACTATTACGCCAACCGATAGATTCCCGCAGGCGGAAGTTGAAGCTTCTATGGTTGAGTCGCAAAAGCCAGTTGAAGACCCTGCCGTCGTCTGCATGGATGAACGCCGGGATATTCGTGAACCACAGCCGGTTCGTGAAAAACTGGCCGGCGGGAACGCCAACACATTCTTAAAAGCGGCAGTAGCAATTGGCTGGTCCGGATTTTCTAAAGAAGGCCTTGAAGCTAGCCCGGATGCATTATTGGAGGAAGCGGCAGACTTTCTGGTGGATGCGGGAGAGACGCTTGGTGCACACCGCCATGCTCATGATGTAGCCGAGCTCGAAGAAGACTCTGATAACCGCACGGGGGGGGGCGTCAAGAAAACTGGTTGCGGCGCTATTGACAATGGGGCTCAGATTGACCATGATGCTGCTGATCATGCGATGGATGATGAGTGGGTCGAGCAAGCCCGAACTGATTTGGGTGATGCCTTTAATCTTGAACACTGGCAGGTTGCACAAAAGGGCTATCAGGCTATGGCTGATGATGTCGCATGGCAGGCGTGGGACCACGGGAAGATTCAAAATGTGGTCGAAGCACGAGACGGAACCGTCGAAGTACTTGATGCGGTGAGCGATGCGTTTGCAGAAGATATCGATAACGCTGAATCGCGACACGGCCATTTTGCCGAGGGTGCAACTATAAATCATCGCAAAGGTGCTTCTAATGATCGTGACCACTCCCGCATTCCGGCGTTCCAGGTAGATGTTGACCCCATGGTACGTATGGCGGAAGCTGCAAGTGCAGACGCAGACGAGTTTAGCCGATTGCTTCATGCAGAGGTGATGCGCCAGTACGCGACG
The DNA here is from genome assembly GCA_964602865.1 of uncultured Candidatus Saccharibacteria bacterium. Lineage (GTDB taxonomy): Bacteria > Patescibacteriota > Saccharimonadia > Saccharimonadales > JAGQNJ01 > CAZRSX01. The sequence continues at coordinate 23,592 of CAZRSX010000006.1, read as the reverse complement.
GCGTATCGCTTGACCAAAGATATGCGACTTTTGCGGCTCTGGTCAGATAGCTAAGTTGTGATATTCTCTATGGCGTATTGATTTTCTGGCTGGTACGCGGTATCGTCTAAAGTAACATAACCATAATGGAGGGAAAATATGTTGTCTCGTAAAAACGTTGCCATGCTTGTCGCAGAGGCGCTTGGCACTGCAATACTAACCTTTAGTGTGCTTGCAGTTGCGAAATCTGCCATCGGCATCTCGTACTTTGCGGCTATTGGCGTTGGTTTAACGCTCGCTGTGCTAGTCATGACGCTCGCTGCCACGTCAGGTGCGCACGTCAACCCAGCTGTCACGTTGGGGCTCTGGACTTTGCGCAAGATTGATACTGTGAAAGCCTTGCTGTATATCGTAGCCCAATTTGTTGGTGCGCTGGCGGCGTTCCGTCTGTATGAATATCTGACGGGTCGCACGCTTGAAAATATCGCAGCGCCAGAGTTCGCCTGGCCTGTTCTGGTAGCAGAACTTGTCGGTACAGCTATATTCGGCTTCGGTATCGCAGCTGCTATCTATCAGAAATATGATGGCGGCAAACTTGCTATGACTATCGGCGGTTCACTTGCAGTCGGTATCTTGGCCGCCGGTGTTGCCAGCAATGGTCTGTTGAACCCTGCAGTGGCACTTGGTGTCCAGTCGTGGGACAAAGCCTACGTCATCGGTCCAATTCTTGGTGCCGTTGTTGGTATGAACCTGTACGCCATGCTGTTTGCTGGCGACAAAGCACTGACGAGCGTTGCTCAGTCTTCGACAAAGAAGAAAAAATAGCTACGAGTCCATTTCGTGCAAAAAGTGTCCGGCCGTATGCCGGGCGCTTTTTTATTGGATTTTGGTTAACTCCGGATCCGTCATCATGACAATAATGCTGACGATCGCAGCAATAAGTAGTAACAATACGATTGCAAGCACAAAGCCAAGATAGTTTAGCCAATGTACTTTTGGTGCAGCTGTACCAGAGGCATGCAAGTCGCGGAGCTGCGGATACATAATCGCCCGCCCACTGATATGGAATAGCTGGCCAATAAATGGAATAATACCCGCAGCAACTGCCATGCCGAACACTTCAATGAGATGATTTTTAGTGATCGATTTACTCTTGGCAATTGCCTGCTTAGCGTTGGCATTTCCGTCAAATACTGGAAAGAGCACCATATCATAGCGCAGCATGGCGCGTACTCCCGGAACGATAAATAAGAGGAGTCCGCCCACTACCTTAAAAAACACAATAATTTGTATCCACAAAATCGTCCAGAACTTTTCCCAGACAGCTTTGATGGCCTCGCTAAAAGTAGTCGTTTCCGCACGAGCTGTTTTGTAGGCAACATAGGCCATAAAACCATTCACGATAGTACCGATAAATAGAGCGACAGCCAGTATTACCAATACTAGGCTCACGACAATCATGACAATCGCCACAATGACCCCTGTCGCAAGTTCTGGCGATGAGGCTGTCTCAACAGGCATTGACTCTGAACTGCCCGCCCCACCGAACCCAAAATTCAAAAATTGACCGAATGAGGATATGACTGCAATGACCAAAAGGATAATCGCCATGTTTTGGTTGAACTTGAATAGCTTGTCAAAGCCGTTAAAGATAACCTTGAAGGGGTTTGATTCAAACGCTACCTTTGGTTTTTTTGCCATAGAACTATACCTTTCCTGCTCTTAGGTCTTCTATAAATAATTCTACACCTTTATAGTCTTCGGGGTAAGCCGAAACGTCTGGGAAGTCGAGGTTCATGATGTGTTGCCAGACGGCTTTGATGACGACTTTGAGCTCGTCTAGCTCATTTTTCGTTGGATTCATAGTGAGGATGCGCTGTTTTGGATTGTCTGCTTCGAGGTATATCATCTGCGCGGAGATATCTTTGGATTTGTAACGACTGCTTTCTGAAGCCAGCAGTGCATAAAACAGCAGTTGCGTTTTATGGCGCCACGTCTTGATAAGTAGGCTTTGATTTTTAGTGTCAAAGCTCGGCAACGCCTTACCCGTCTTGTAGTCGGAGATGATGAGTTGCTCATTTTTTGCGGTAATGAGGTCAAGCTTGCCTTTTATGCGTGCCTCACCCACAAAGATGTCTGCAATCCGCTGTTCCGCTAAGCTTCCCTTGCTGAGCGCTAAACCACCGTGTTCCAGTAAATCCGATAATAGCTTCTGGCCTTTTGCTTGCAGTCGCTTTCGGTCAGTGGGCAGTAAGTGCTCACTCTCAAGCGTGGCTTCAAAACGATCAAGCACAGTACCGAATTCAAGCGAACTGTTATTGACAAGGCGCTGCGCTGTTTCAAGGGCGGCGTGAATGGCGTTGCCATAGCTTCCTGCCACAGAGCCCAGTGTTGGTATTCGCAGAATGTGCCGTTCCATAAAGTTTTGTGGTCCGGCTTCGGCAATGTTCAAAAAATCAATAAATGCCGTCGGGCTCAGCACATATTCCTCAAGCCGGCTACCCAAGAGTGCCTTTTCGTCTGTAGTCGACAGCCTGGGCCATGCCAGTCCTTGTTCAAGTACCGGAACTGGCTCATCAATCGGCTCGCTTACGACGGTTGTGGGGATAGCAGACAGGAGTGGTGTCTGCAGAAGCTCATTCCCGACACTGTCAGTAAAGTAGCTGGTAGCAGTGAACATTCGTTTGGCACGAGAAGCGGCGACGTAGAGCAAGCGAATATAGTCATCGTACTTTTCCCCGTACGCCTGCAACCGTAAGTTTGCTGGTGAGGCGCGGCCTCGGCGTTTTGGCTTCCACATGTCTTCGGTTGCATCAACAACGTAGACATGATCAAACTCCAGGCCCTTTGCTTTGTAGACGGTCAGGAGCTGCACTGCTTGCTTGCCACTGGTAAACCAGGACTCATCTGCGATCACGCGGTTAGTATTCAGATTGAGCTCAATAAAACGCATAAAATCATGCAAGGTCGTTTCGCTACTACCAAATTCTTCTACGAGGTTGCGTAGGACGTTGATAGCAGAAAGTGTTTCCAGGTACTCGCTACTAACCGGCTTCTTGTTTATATAATACTCTCGGAATGGGCTGGTCAGATATTGTCCTTCTCGAAGCCCCAGTATGTACTCGATGGTAAGCGCTAACGGCTGATCGTTACTGTTCCGGCCAAGCCACGCAAGCCAATGTCCGATTTTTTGTAACTGTTCGTCGTCGCTATCAAGCAAGCTGTTCAGCCAATCAGGTGAGCTATAGTTCGCTGTGGCGAGCTTCCATAGCTGTAGTGCTGACAAATGCCACATCGGGTGACGCACTAACTGGGAAATCTCTACGTTCACTGAGTTCTTGTCTCCAGTGGCTATAGCGACGGCAGTTCGGGCAATGTGACAGATTTGTTTCACCGCTTCGTGCTCCAGAATATTACTCTGTTGGTCATAACGTACGGGAATACCCTGCTTCAGGAGTAAGCTTGCCAGTTGTTTGAGGCTGCTGTGTTGGCGAGCCAGTACGGCAATATCCTGTTCGTTGTCATCCCATAGGTCCTTGATGGTGCGGGCAAGTGCCGAGAATTGATGGTGTTGCGTCGGAAAACTAAGGTGTTTGGCGGCAGTTGGCTTCTTGGGCTCGCTTTGAGCCACGAGGTTCTTCGTCAGATCTGGCTCGCGTTTCACCAGCCGGTCTTCCGCCTGCTCAATAATCTGCTCGGAAATATCTAGAATCTTTTGGCTGGAACGGTAGTTGCCCTTCAGCACAATTACTTTGGTGTCAGGATAGCTTCGTCGAAATCCGAGTACGTTGTTGAGCTCTGCCCCGTTGAAAGCAAAAATTGATTGATCGTCGTCTCCGACCGCCATAAGGTTCGGTCGACCATGAGCCGAAAAGTGATCAGCGATGAGGTGTGCCAGGCGCAGCTGAGCGGCGTTCGTGTCTTGGAACTCATCAATCAGTACATACAGGTACCGTTCTTGAACATCAGCCAGCATCTCAGGCTGTTTTTGCAGTTGCTCGAGTACTTCAACCAACATGTCCGAGTAGTCGTAGTAGCCGCGAGCATGAAGCTGATCTCGGTAGGCTTCATACACATCGGCGACCAGTAACCACCATTCATTGCGCTTTCGTTCGCTGTACATGCCTTTTGTGCCATTGACTGTCTGAACCCAGCCTTTTTTCCACTTGCCCGTTTCAGTAGTTTTGCCGCTTTCCATATCTATTGCAACTGCTTGGGCCAGGCTATCTTTGATGACACTACTTAAGGGCAGTAGCAAATCAGAATGATTATCTGGCTGGTCGGGCAGCTTACTAACTGCTGTTTGCAGGGCCTCAAGCTTTTTGACGCTGAGCGTTGGCGATAAAAGCTCAACCATTATCAGTTCTAGTTTCTCAATGTACTCTAAGTTCTCGGTAATGACGGTGCGTAGCTCTTCTGGCGTCAGCCCGGCTTCTTTGGCAAGTTTCAGGCTCTGTTTGACATCACCCAAGGCTGTATAGCTCCCGGCAAAAGTACTGGACAGCGGATTATCAAGCGGCAGCGTTGCCAAAATAGATTGGATGATATCATCCTGCACCGCATCTGGCGCAACACTTAAACGAGCGCCGCTCCAGAAGTAGTCAGGGTATTCGTTCATGATATCGGCAGCAAAGCTGTGAAACGTACGCACCACGACGTGTCGCGATTCAGGCCCGATCAGCTGGTTAAGGCGCTCACGCATATTCATCGCGGCTTTATTTGTAAAAGTTACACAGAGAATACTACTGGCATCCGTGTCAGTTGTTTCAAGGATGCGGGCCACGCGCACGCCCAGCAGTTGTGTCTTCCCTGTCCCTGGGCCGGCCACTACCAACACCGGTCCTTCGATGTGGTCAACGGCGCGTTTTTGCTCAGCATTGAGCTGCTTGTATGCCTTGTTATACTCCTCCATGTGACTCTATTGTACCCCGTATTTTAGGGCTGAGGCTACAGCAGTGTTGACCAGTAGTACCAAAAGTTATGAATGATAAGCCCAATGATAATGATGTACCACGCCACGAGGATATCGGCATGGTGTTGCTGTAAAAACTCAACCACACCACGCAGCGATCTTGGCGTCGGCAGGTGCTTTTTACGAAGGTTGTACAGCGTGGTGTACCAAAATATTGGCCAGGTTACTGTCCATACAACCATACAATAGAGGCACAGCGCGCCGATGGCATACAGGCTCTCGTAGATGAGCCAATGCACAAACACGACCCCAAACAACGATCCTAGCCCCAGCCCGCGCCAGAACCAACGCTTATAAGTCGCACCGGCGAGGAGTCCCATGCCAACCGTAATCACAGCCGAAAAGCCAATCAATCCGAGAATCGGATTAGGGAAGACAAACGCGCTGGCCTGGTCAGACATGATGATCGAGCCGCAACTCAGGACCGGATTGATGCTGCAGGACAGTTGATGTGCCGGGTCTTTCAGAAGCGCAATCTTTTCCAAGGTCAAGATAAAAGACGATACCAAACCAACAAACCCGCCTATTACCAAAATATACGGCAGCACTGTGTCAAGCGTTTGTTGCTTTAGTCTTTCAAGCATATGACCATCATTATAACCCATCTTCATTCGTTGTATAATGTCAATATGGCAGAGCTCAAGACAAAAAAGAACAATGCAAGCGTCAGTGAATTTTTGAATGCCATCACAGACGAGCAAAAACGCGACGACTGCAAAGCCCTCAGCAAGCTCATGAGCGATATCACCAAAGCTCCCGCGGTCATGTGGGGGCCGAGTATCGTCGGTTTCGGCTCATGGCGATATACCAACACGCGCGGCACTAGCGATTGGTTCTTGGTTGGCTTTAGCCCGCGCAAGGCTAACATCACGCTCTACATCATGACCGGGTTCACCTCATGCCCTGATCTTATGAAAAAGCTGGGTACGTATAAAACTGGAAAATCATGCCTCTATATCAAACGATTGTCAGACCTAGACCAGGGTATACTCAAAGACCTTATTAAAGAATCTATTGTAAACCTGAAAAGTGGCGGGTTGCCCACTTACTGAAATGAGTCAAGTAGCTGCTACTATGCTGCCGCAGACCCTACAAGGTACAACCATTTCGCATGGTAAAAACGGCCGAAAACTTGGCTATCCGACGGCAAATATTGATACCGATACCTTGCTGCCAGATGGTGTGTATGTTGGCTTTGCATCGCTTGACGAGTTTAGGCGCCAGCCCGCACTGTTGTTTATTGGCTCGCCTATTACTGTTGGTGATGCAAAACGCCGTACAGAAGCACACATACTCGACATACCTGACAAAGATTATTACGATAAAACACTCACTATGGAGTTTGCTGCTTTTCTGAGACCCAACAAAAAGTTCTCTTCACTAGATGATCTGGTCGCAGCGATGAAGCGTGATGAAAAGTTGGCCAGAGCCTGGTTTGTTCATCAAGCACTTGCCAAACTCCCCCCAGCCAGGGATACTACTTGAAGCATGTTCACGGGTATCATCACAAACACTACCACAGTTGCAGGTAGCAATAAATCCGCTAATGGCGTGACGTTAACGTTCAAGCGTCCAGACGAATGGAACGATCTGCTACTTGGTGAATCAATCGCCACTGATGGCGTGTGTCTTACGGTTGCCGCAATTCACACCGACTCATACGATTGTTTTCTGATGAGCGAGACGCTCGCTAAGACTTCGTTTGGCAAGGCTATTCCCAAGACGGTAAATCTTGAGCGATCGCTGAGCGCGAGCGATCGTCTGGGCGGCCACTTTGTGCAAGGTCATGTCGATAGCACCGGGACAGTCCAAGACATTGACAGGACAGACGGCTATCGAGTATCTGTGCGCTTCCCTGCTGACTTCACAGACCTTGTTGTTTACAAAGGGTCAATTACCATAAACGGCGTATCGTTAACGGTGGCAAGCGTCGATACAAACGTCGTGTCAGTTGCGCTGATCCCTCATACCCTCCAGCACACGACGCTCGGCAAGCTGAAAGTTGGCGACATAGTTAACATCGAATTTGACATTATTAGTAAGTACGTCGCGAAAATGTATACAGCTTCGCGCTAGTGTTTTCGTTGTTATAAAAACCGCAACGCAGGACTTCTTGCGGTCGGCCTATAGTTATCCACAAGAATAAAAACATAAGCGTTTGACCATATTCGCCGTCGAAGCGCAAACTTACGGGCATGTGGGGATAAATCTAATGGAGGGTCAAAATATGACACAACAACAGTACATGGCAATGCGTACGAATATGATCGTTACCTTTGCCTCAACTCTCGTTGCAGTAGTCGCTGCAAGTATCATTGCGATGGTGGTCGCAACAAATGTTATTAACGCAAACACCGCAAAGGCCGGTACTTTTAACCAAAGCGCTACCGTGACGCCATATGCGACAGCCGCAAATGGTAGCTGCACACCAACAAGCAGTAGTAATGGCGATACAGAAGCCACAGACGCTGTTGTAGCAGCTGTAGGCCAGAAAGGTCTTGGCAGCTACGTATTGGGCAGCGGTCTTGCACAACTACAGAGCGAAACCAACATCAACTACGACTGGGACTGGAATTACAACAGCCAGTCGTGGACTTGGGGCAATGGCAACACAAATGTTGATAATCGCTACAGTGGTAACAGCCTGAGCTACGAAGACAACAGCGTCGACAGCCGATTTAGCGGCAATAGCTACGCCGACAACCGTGTTGACAACCGAAACAGCGGTAACACTACCACGACAGTCCGTGACAGTGGCAATACCAACAATACGGTTAACGACAACAGCAACAACAGCACAAACGTGAACGTTGATGTCCGCAACAACGGCAACACAAACCACAGCGGTAACATTACAAATACCGACAACTCAAACAACAGCAACCAAGGCAACAACAACGGCAACACCAATAACCAAGACAACTCAGTGACGCAAACGCTGCTTGGTATCGGCGCCAACGTTAACTAAATATCAAATACAAAAGCGCAAAACACCCTCCAGTGCACGGAGGGTGTTTTTGTGTTATTCTGCAATGTCTCGTTGCAACAAGGCGACTTTATAAACGGGGTCTCTCAAATCTCGGGCAGTGCTTTTTCGTGGAATGTCTCTTCGTCTCACCTCTGCAAAACCACGCCTTTGATAATAGTCGCACAGTTTGCGATTTGTATAGCTGCAATCGAGGCGAACCGCTTTTCGCCCTTCCTCCCGCGCTTTGTCGACGACCCATTCGATAACTTGCTCGCCAACGTTCTGGCCTCTCACCTCGTCGCTTGTAGCTAGCTAATGAATGTATAGTGCTTCATCATTTGTGCCATCATCTTCCCAGACACGACTGTCCTTATCTGTAATAGTAACTGTTCCTGCGATTGTACCGTCTTGCGTCACTGTAAACAGTCCTCCGGCTTGAAGTTTCGCCTCGACTTCTTTGGTGTCATAGGGTTCTGTGCCCCACAAAAAGTCATCTTGCTGGGCTTTGTGAAGTGCCGCCTGTGACAGAACCCGGGCAATAGCTGGTATATCTTCTTCGGTGGTCGGCCTAACTTCAATACCCATGATTTCGTATTATACATGACGGAGTTGACGAGTTTGAGCCTGAAAGCGCGAGGTCAACGCTTTGGCAGCCTTACTTCCTGAGTTATCGAGCGAGATATCTCCAGACTGGAAGTAGAATAGGGTGAGAAAGTTCAGGGTAGTCTCAGACGGATATCGTGGAGCGATTTATCGAATTGACGAGGAGCGCAATAAGCTACTCAAGGACATGGCGACTGCCACGGCCAGATATATCACGACAAAATCTACAGATGCGTAAGCCCTTTTTATGACATTAAAAATCAAGTAACGTGAATGCTTACTGGATTTTAAATCAACTATCTTGGCTGGGACGGAGGGATTCGAACCCCCGAATGCCGGGACCAAAACCCGGTGCCTTACCACTTGGCCACGTCCCATTGTTAAAAACGTTTAACAGATTGATTCTAGCGCAAAAAAGCCTTTTGCACAATCCACCTGGTATACTAAACACATGCGAGTTATAGAGCCGCACATGTTCAAAAATACGCAAACCAAGCAAAGAAACAAACAGCGTCGGATCAAAATACTGACCGTCGCTGGCTTGCTGCTGGTTATCGCTCTTCCCTTGGGCATTTACGGCAATAAGGCATCTGCGCCACCATCTGACGCTGATAGTGCAACTGTTGGCGAGTCCGGCGCTCGTAGCGCGGACGTGGCTGGCACGACAACTACGAGTCGCCCGCTCAAAAGCTTTACCAACGAACAGTTCCAGGCATTGTATGAATCGCTGGCCATGCCGAATACAGAACGGATCCGCTATGCTCCTGTTATCACTGGCGATGGGGCAGCTGATGCCCAGATTCGCCGTATTGCCGAGCGTCGTGGCTATGTGCTGCGGAGTGTGCCAGTATTGCCTATTGTTAAGACCAATGTGGCTGGACTCGATGAAGACGACTTGCTGCAACCAAAAGCCTACGAAGCTTGGCTACTGCTAGAAAAACAGGCAAAAAATGCGAAGGTACCACTCAAGCTTAACTCCGGCTATCGCTCGATTGACTGGCAACGGCAGTACTTCCAGCAACAGTTGCAAACACGCGGTATAACGACAGCAAGCATACGCAACGGTCAGGCTGATGCAGCACTCGATGCACTTATGGGCGTTGTCGCACCGCCTGGCTATTCGCGGCACCACACCGGCTACACGATTGACCTCGTTTGTCAGGATGGTTCTGGCCGCGCCTTTGAATTCACCCCATGCTTTTCATGGCTCAAAGCTAATAACTATGCCAAGGCAAAGCAATTCGGTTTTATCCCTGGCTACCCCGAAGGTGTGAGCGATCAAGGGCCCGAGCCTGAGCCATGGGAGTACGTGTGGGTAGGCGTGGACGCGACCCATGAGTAAGTTCGAAACTACAGGTTTCCAGCCAATCCAGTCGTCACCCGCTACGCCAAACCCCAAAAAACGTCCACATCCACGCCGCAAGAAACTACTGCTGGCTATCGCGGTAATCGTGATGTTTGGCTTGTTTCTTGCTGTGTATGTCATTTTTGCCAAAAAAACGCAAGCGCCAGCATCGCAACATGCCGAGCAACAGCCCCTGGCAGCAGAAGTCGAAGATACTTTGTTAAGAATTGTAGCGACCGGTGATATGATTGCTCACGATGCGCTAAACGCTGCCGCCAAAACCAAGGCTGGCTATGATTACGGCCAGTTTATGCAAGCCATGCAACCATACTTTGATGCTGCTGACGTACGCTTCTGCAATCAAGCCACGCTCGCTGCTGGCGAACAGTTTGGCATCACTGGCTACCCGATCTTTAATGCTCCAACCCGGCTTGCTGCAGACATGGCGGGGATTGGTTGCAACGTTATTAACACCGGCAGTAATCATGCCAACGACAAGTCGCAGGCAGCACTCGACGCCTCTATCGCCGTCTGGGACGACATACCAAACATGAAGGCCATCGCCGGCGCCAACAGATCAGAAACCGAAAGACAAGCCATCCGTTATTTTGAAACCAACGGCATCAGGTTCGCCTTCTTGTCTTATACGACGTACCTCAACTCGCCCAACAAACAACCCTATAGCGTCACTATGTACAGCGAAACACTTGCCGAAAAGCAGCTGGCAGAAGCCCGAAAGAACGCCGATATCGTTATGGTGAGCATGCGTTGGGGCACGGAATACTCTAGCGACATTAATACGGCACAGACCAAACAAAGCCAGTTCTTAGCTGACCACGGTGCTGATATCGTGCTTGGTCATGGTTCGCATGTGCTGCAGCCGGTAAAGAAACTCGCTGGCAAAGATGGCCGTCCAACCTACGTGTGGTATAGCCTCGGTAATTTTCTGAATGCTCAGACTGAAATCGAAACGCTGACAAGCGGGTTTGCAGTTATGGATGTTAGTAAAGACAGTAAAGAAATTACGCAGGTCGGTTTTTTGCCGATCTATATGCATTACGAATGGACAGCCGCCCAGCAAGCAGCCGAAGATTTGTTGGCGCGCACGAACTTTGCAATGTATCTGCTTGAGGACGCCGCAGAACCGCTGGCGCGTTCACAACATGGTACTACGGTTGATGTACAGACCGACCGCATCGCCAAATTGCTTAACACTTACACAGCGGTACCGATTTTGACTAAACAACAATATCTCGAGCGAACAATCCCGTAAGCAGCCATGGGGTAAAAAACAAACTGCTTATCCTTGCACGGCTGTGACTTTTTATCTACAGTAAGCCATAAATAAACTAAAGACGAGATATCATGGCGATCAAACAAAAAGCACCGCGACCAACCGTTCTGCGTATCAACCGGCTGCGCGGCCGTATGCTGAACCTGCCAGCGCCCAAGGGCAAGAGCCAGGAAGTGCTGGTAGTTTACGGGCTGCATTGTAGTATCGAGTCAGTTGCTGGTCTGGCGCAAACACTCAATAAACACGCTGCCGTTACGATTGTTGACTTGCCTGGTATCGGCGGTATGTCGAGCTTCTACAGTATTGGCGAACGGCCACTGATCGAAAACTACGCCAGCTACCTAGCTGCGTTTATCAAGCTTCGCTACCATCGCAAACGGCGAATTCGCATTGTGGCCCTCGGCGAAGGTCTGGCGTTTACCACGCTCATGCTACAGAATCACGCCAAGGCGGCGGCCAAAGTTGATAGTGTCATCGTTTTAGGTGGCATTATACATAAAAACGACATACCAAACCTGACGTCTAACCGCTTGCTGGCTCGGGCTGGCTATAGAGTCGTGGCAACAAAACCTATTTCGTGGCTGGTAGCACGGTTCCGGTTCGGCTGGCTTATCAAGGCGACGCATGCGTTGAAACGCCAACCCACAGCTGTCCGTGATATGGACGTCCGGCTTTGGCAACAGTGTGATGTCCGTACCCGCATGAGCCTCAAAAGCCAGATGTTACAACTCAACGTTTGTGACGTCAAAGTTGACAAGACTTGCAAGGTTATCTGGGCCAATATGCCGCCGCGGGTTGACTTAGATGCGCTCAAGCAGCACGCTCTGGTGGTGTACAAACGTGTCTCCGACTTTGTGCCCAAACATACCATTCGCGGTTCCTATGATTTGCTTGACGAGGCAACAATGCAACAGTCCATTGGCGCAAAACTGCGCACCTGGCTTGAGCGTTAGCGTTGCCTTGCACGAGTTGCTCGTGCCATAATATACGTAATGAAACAAAGGCAATCACATGGCTTTATTCGACCGCGATAAAAACATACAAGTAACCATCACGCCGCGTACTATTTTTTATGCCGCGCTTGTTGTTACCGGCTTTTTCTTATTGCTGCGTTTTGTCGCATTGATTGCCTGGCCATTGCAGCTGATCGCTATTGCGGCCTTTCTGGCTATGGCGCTGAATCCGGCTGTGTCGTGGATTGCCGGCAAACTCAAAAGTAAAAGCCGCGGCCGGGCAACCGCTGTGGCGTACCTGATAGTCCTCTTCATTATCGCTGGCTTTATTTTCGTTGCGATTCCGCCGTTAGTCCAGCAAGGAACAGAGGTAGCCGGCAGTATCCCAACCTCAGTCGACGACTTGCAAAATCAAGACACGCCGCTGGTGCGATTTATCAACAATAACGGTCTGCAAGATGCCTACACCCAGCTTGTGACAGAAATTCGCGACGGACTTCAGGACATGGCAAAGCGTGCGGTATCAACTGCAACAGCTATTGGCAGCGCAATTGTCGCAGTTATTGCCGTGCTGGTCATGACATTTATGATGCTTATTGAAGGCCCAGCTTGGATTCGACGATTTTGGGAGCTCATGCCGGCTGAAGACAGCGAGCGGCGCCGACAGGTCGCGGGGCGTATGTATACCATGGTCACAGGCTATGTGAATGGCCAGCTGCTGATCACGGTTATTGCTGCATTGTTTGCGATGGTAGCATTGCTGATCGCCAGTACTATCTTCGATGCTCAGATCAACGTACTGGCGCTCACGATTATTGTCGCTCTGCTCGGCCTCATTCCAATGATTGGCAATACCCTGGCAGCAGTTATTGTCGTACTGGTTTGTCTGTTCGTATCTTTGCCGCTTGCAATTACGATGGCGGCTTTTTTCCTTGTTTACCAACAGGTCGAGAACGCGACCTTGCAGCCTTACATCCAGTCCAAGTACAGTGAGCTCACGCCGCTGACCGTGTTTGTGGCGGCATTACTGGGTATTAGTGTGGCTGGTTTCCTGGGCGCGCTGGTAGCTATCCCGATTGCTGGCTGTATTCGTATCTACTTTTTGGAATACTACGGGCACAAGCTCAGGGATAAGTCTCCGAACAAAAAAGCTTAATTCCACCCCACCACCTCGTCTGCACACGCAATACACTAATATCATGACGGCCGTCCAATAATTGATGTATAATTTTGGTATGAAGAAATACCGCTCTTCCAGGCAGTTATTGCTCGAAGCCTTAATTCCGTACACCGAAGCAAACATAAAGCTGGCATTCAAGCCCAGCCTGTTCTTCAGTGATCTAGAAAAAGCCTCCCGCTACAAGCAGCGCTCTCTCCAAAATTCATTCTACAAACTCAAAAAGCAAGGATTCATTGAGTTCGGACAAGACGGTCAGCCCTACGTCACAGATAAAGGAATGGCTCAACTCCAATTGTATCGACCCAAAAAGATAAAAGATGCGCATATTATGGTCATCTTTGATATTCCCGAAGAAGATCGGAATAAACGCAACCAACTTCGCGCGTTACTCAGACAGCTGAGGTTTGTCAAGACACAGCAAAGCGTATGGATGACGAAGTATGAATGTAGACAATACCTAACAGCAGAAATTGAACGCCTGGATCTAAAAGACTACGTCAAAGTATTTGAGTCTCGCCAACTCATATAAGCCACAAAAAACTACATCAATTTTATGACGGCCGTCATAATTTCAGTGTACTTTTTGAAGGGGCTGTGTTGGGCTAGGTTCGGGACCAGATGGGGCCGTGGTCGGTATCACGGACTTGTATGCCCTGCTCTTTTAATTGGTCGCGGAGTTCGTCTGATCTTGCCCAGTCTTGAGCTGCTCGCGCAGCTTCACGGTCTTTGATGAGTTGTTTTTGCTCGTCAGTAATATCTGGACGGTCAGCTAGATCTAAACCAAAAACGCTGTCCAAAAATGCTAATGTGCCGTCAGTGTATTTGCCCTCTACGCCAGGTATGGGGATGGTCTGCATGTAGCTGACTAGTTTGCCCCAAACAGCCAGGGCTTCTGGAGTATTAAGATCATCCTGTAAGGCTTTCAAGATGCCTTCGCGTGTGTCTCGGAACATTTCATCCAGCTCGGTTGGCATCTTGTCAGCGCTAGGCTGATGCCTAAGATCTGACCAAGCTCTCAGCTCATTCAGGCGGTTTTGGGCGGCTTCGAGGATTTCCCAGGTGAAGTTACCTTCTGTTCGGTAATGTTTGCTGAGCACCATGAGCTTGAACGCCTGCAAGTCAAATCCTTTTTTGGTGATATCTTCGAGCGTAAAGCCATTACCGAGCGATTTACTGATTTTTGTACCGTTTACTTTGATGTGGTTGGCATGCACCCAGAAGTTCGAGAACTTTTTGCCAGTGACGGCTTCGGTTTGAGCAATTTCGTTTGTGTGATGGACGGGGATGTGATCGATACCACCAGTGTGGATGTCTATTTGATCACCAAGCAGCTCTCTACTCATCACGGAACACTCAAGATGCCACCCAGGGAAGCCTTTCCCCCACGGGCTTTCCCATTCCATGTCGCGTTTTTCGGCCGGACCACTAAACTTCCAGACTGCAAAATCGGTCGGATTTTTCTTACCAGTGTCAGCGACGCGGGCGCCAAATTGCAGTCCTTCGATGTCCAACCGCGCCAGCTCTCCGTAATTTTTGAGCTTGCTTGTGTCAAAATACACACCGTCTTTGATGGTATAGGTATAGCCCTTTTTCTCTAGTTCCTGCACAAAGGCAATCTGCTGGTCAATGTACTCAGTTGCGCGCGGCATATGTTCTGGACGCAGCAGGCCAAGCAAATCAAACGCTTCGTGGTCGGCAATCTTGATGTACTTGTCGGCAACTTCCCACGCGGTAATCCCCTCTTTGAGCGCGCCTTTCAGCATCTTGTCTTCGCCAGCATCTTCATCTGAAGTCAGATGTCCAACATCGGTAATATTTTGTACGTGCTCAACATCGTAACCGCTGGCTTTCAGTGTGCGAACCAGAATATCCCAGTAAACGTACGCTACCCAGTTGCCGATGTGCGGCTGTGAGTATACTGTCAAGCCACACGTATACAGCTTCACTTTCTTGCCTTCAAGTGGCTTGAGTTCCTCGGTTTTTCTGGTTAGCGTATTATAGAGCTTCATTCTTTAATCTCCGCAATGACTCTGGCTGGCGCGCCGTCAACAGCAAGTTTTATGGGCAACGCATAGACGGTAAATTCTTTTCCGGCTAGCTTTTCCAGGCTACTTAAATTTTCTATGATGAGTACATTGCCGCCCAGTATGATTTTGTGCACCGGAAAGCCATCCTGATTATCAACGCTGCATGCATCGATGCCTACCATTTTTACTTTCTTTTCAACGAGATAGTGCGCTAGTTCTTCGCTCATAGCCGGGTAGTCTTCGAAATACACAGGATCATGATACTTTGAACCCACACCGGTATGGAGCAGTACAATATCGTTTGTTTGAATGTCGGCATTTTTTAGTACATCGAAATTACCGTCGGTAACGTCAACGTAACACCCTCTGCCTATGAACTGTTGGATCGAGAACTTGTCTAACGAAGTCCCATCTTCCAACATGTGCATGGGCGCATCAATATGCGTACCGACGTGAGTACCAATTGAAATATAGTGATCGCACCAGCCATCCTTCGCAAAAACACCTGCCGTTTCAATTTTTGTTGCAGGGTCGCCAGGATAGACAGGGGTTTTTTCGTCAACCACAACTGATAAGTCAAGATACTTCATAGCTCCTGGGTTTTGTGATGATTTGCTTGGGGTGTTGTGCAGTTTCATTTTATACTCCAGTCACCACATTCTGTGGCTTGCCGTTAATGTATGCTTCTACATTATCAATCATAATATCATTACCGAGCTTGAAGCTTTTAGTAGCACTGTATGCAATATGGGGTGTGGCGTAGACTTTCGGATGGGCTAACATTTTCTGGTACAGTGGGTCTTCCGTATCACCGACCAGCACTCCTCCACAATCAGTTGCTACACCAGCCAAGATGCCGTCATCAAGCGCAGCCAGCATGGCATCTTCGTCAGTTACCTCTGCTCGGGTAACCGTTATGAAATAGCTTCCTTTCTTGAGTGATTGGAAGAATTCTTGATTGAGTATTTTTTGTGTGTCTGGATTGCTGCTGAGCGTATCAACGATGACATCAGCGTCATTGACGACTTCAAGTAGGTTATCTCCTCGCTTGAAGTAACTAACTTGCATATCAAATGCTTCGGCAAGTCGTCCCACTTGCTTACCAACGTTACCAGCCCCGAGAACGGCAAGCCTTTTATCGGCAAGACCTTCTTCTAGCTTTGGCAGATCACCATTCTTGCGATATGTTTCTTTTCGATTCAGCGCCGTATCCAGCTTGCGAAGCATCGTTAGCATCATCCAGACAACCCACTCCGACACTGCATGGTGGTTTGCGCCTGGGGCGTTAGAAATAGTTACGCCGTTTTTGCGCATTACTTCTGTGTCAACGAAAGCGACGCTCACAAAACCAACAGTCACATATACATCTTTAAGCTGATCATATGCATCTTGTAAACCTGCTGTTCCTGAGCAGATAATGTCTGCACCTTTGACTCGTTTTAGATATTCCTGACCGCTCTCGGGGATAGTATCGTAGTATGTCACATCGCCTAAGCTATTAAGCCGAGCCTCTTGCTCTGGCGTGAATCCTTGCTTATTAGTGACGACGATTTTCATGCTGTAAGCTCCTGTGATTCTTGACTGAACCCTCGTTTCATAGCGCACTATCCTTCGGGTCGTAGCCGAATGAGTTGACCCAATCAAAAACAGGCTGTTGGCTCACACCGTATACAACTTCAAAATGACCAGGCTCAAACTGATGTGTTAATGCAAATGTGACCATACGGCCAAAATCACGATGGCTCATCCAACGAGTCGGGACATCAGGTCGTGGTTTGTCCTCGGGATTGATATTGCCAATACGAAGTGCGATAACGCGTAAACCATTCTCTTTCGCGAAGTCGCGACCCATCGCCTCCATGTTTTGTTTCTCTTCGCCGTAGATATTATTGGGCGTTTCAACTTTGCCGGTGTAGCGAATCTTGTCATCAGGTTCACGTTCATCGTGGCTTCGAGCATGATTGGAGCTGCCCATGATAACGAGGCCAATATCATTGGCAACAGCCGCTTTGTAGGCATTTTCATACATGACTCTGTTCTGCGGGTCAACTGAGTCTGTGCTGAGGTCTTTCCAAGCGAGATGAATAAGTGTGTCGTGACCTTTTGTTACCGCAACCAGATGATCTAGGTCTGACACGTCATGCTCTGGCAAATCGAGCGAAGTAATGCTGAATACTTGCGGGTCGAGCTCGCCAATGAGTGCTTGGCCGACTTTTCCGGTTGCACCTGTTATGGCAACTTTCATCATTCTGATCTCCTAAGTTCGTCTAGTAGTCTTGAGGCAACTCCAATGGTTTCTTTCTTGATGTCACTTAAAGGGCGGCCATCTTGAATCTTGAAGCCGGCAGCGTATGGGTGGCCGCCGCCGCCGAAGTGTTCCGCTAGCTTGTGGGCGATGGCTTTGCCGTAATTGGCGCGGATTTTGGCGGTGACCTTTTTGTCTTTGTACTCTTTGAACGCAATGGCGATGTCGGTGCCTTCGGTCAGACGCATATCGTCAATGACTAACATGGATGGGTTGTAGGCATTGGAGTATTGTTCGATTTCGTGCCACGGGATAGTAATGGTCGCGACCTGATTACCTTCGGTGTATTCAATGCGTCGCAGGAGTTCGCCTTTGTAGCGGACCAGGTCAACGCTTTTTCGCATCAGTTCACGGCGGGCGTTATCGATTTCGGCCAGCTTGACGCCTTTTTCGACCAGCTCAGCAATGACACGAATGCTACGCGGTGTCGTTGCCTCTGTCATGAGACCGAGACTGTCAGACAAAATCGACGTTGCCAGCATGTTCAGAGCGTTGATATCCAGCGGCCAGTCCAACTTCTCTGCTAGTTCGTAGATAACCTCGCCAGTGGCAACAGCCTTAGTTTGATTATAGGTCACGGTGGCAAAGTCAATTGTGGGCTTGACGTCGTGGTGATCAATAACAATGCACGGGCGGGCGGCAACCCACGATAGTTGCCCAGATTTTTCGGCAGTCTCAAGCAATGTTTTTGAGCTACAATCAACAATAATAGATAGGTCGAATTGGTTTGGCATATCGTTTGTGACTCTGTCCCAGCCGGGCAAATACTTGAGGTGGGCAGCGATGTTGATGCCGCAGTACAAGTATGGTGTCTTGCCCAGGTCGTGCAGAATTTGCTCAAGTGCCAAGGCGCTGGCCAAGCTGTCGCCATCTGGGTTGTCTGCCTGGATGATAACGATTGCTTTGGCATCGTCGATGAGCTGTTTGAGCTTATTCGTGTCAGCAGTCGTCATACGGCTTGTCGTCCTTCGAGCGCCCGTGAGAGCGTAATTTGATCAGCATACTCAAGATCGATGCCAATCGGCAGGCCACGGGCTAATCGCGTGAGCGTTACCTTACGGTTGCCAATTTGCTGTTGGATGTACAGTGCGGTTGACTCGCCTTCGACACTGGCATTGGTGGCCAAGATAACTTCTTTGACTTTATCGTCATCAATACGACGAATCAGCTCTTTGATACGCAGCTGTTCCGGCCCAACACCGTCAATTGGCGAGACCAGTCCACCGAGCACGTGGTAGGTGCCGGTGAAATCACCGATTTTTTCCAGTGCCACAACGTCAAATGGCTCAGCCACCACAGCCACCACTGTTTTGACGCGAGTCGGATCGGTATAAAGGTCGGAGTATTTTTTACCCTTTTCTATGAGGGCAAACGTCTTAGGACAGTAGCTAATATTGTCGTGCAGCTGTTGGAGCGTTTCTGACAAACGGGCGGCTTTTGATGGATCGCTTTTGAGGAGCGCATAGGCATAGCGTTCGGCAGTGCGCGGCCCAACGCCCGGAAGTTTTCCAAGCGCCTCTATCAAGGCTTCAAGCGACTGCGGCAGAACACTCATCCTGTTAGAGCCTCTGTGACATGTTTTAGGTAACTCTGAAGATATAACTCATCTGAGGTGTATACATTGTACATAGTTGCTCTAGCGGGACTCATCAATAGTCCTACATTCCCATGTCGCCAAACATACCGCCCATAAGGGGCTGCATTTTCTCGGCGGCCACCTTCTGGCTTTCCTGGATAGCTTCTTTGACGGCGTCTTCGAGCCAGCGTTCCAGCTCGCTAATATCGTCAAGATCAACTGATTCTGGATTGATGTGAATCTTTTTTATCTTTTGCTCGCCGGTAATCTCAACCCGGACAGCGCCCTCGCCCTTTTCGACGGTAATTATCATTTTTTGCAGTTCTTTCTGCATTTTTTTGGCTTTCAATAACATCTTGGCTTGGTCAAATCGACTCATGTGTATTCTCCTCTAGTATTTAGTAGTTCTATTGTAACAAATTATTCGCGTTCCAACAGATAGATGAATTCATTTCGTGTCTCTGGGTTGCCAGCCCAGGCCACAAAATAACGCCTTGTATGATATACGCCGGTGATGCCAATAACCAGGGCAATGGTCAACACACCGACACTGCGCGCAATCGGGTTGCGCGGAAAGACCGTAAACCATTGCTGCAGCAGTAGTGTTAAGCCGGAACCGGCGACAATGAATACAATTGGCATGAGCAGCGGTAAAAAGACCGGACCATTGAGGGCAATAATGACACTGGCTAGAATAGTCATAACGATGAAAAGTTGCGTTCGCTGTAGTTTGAGCTTGAAATAGTAGGCGTAAACACCCAGTACCATCAGTGTCGTCGTGAAGACGTCAAGCAGTGGCAAGCGCCCCAGGTTGTAGGTCGGGTCAAGCGGTCCCTGGGCTGTTACAAATACAGGCAACACTAACAAGCGCTGCAACCATTCGTATGGTATAAACGATGATGGAATAGCAAAGGCTTGCTGCAAAACGGAAATGTCGCGGTAGCTGGCGTAGACAAACGGTGCAAGTAACCCAAGCAGCGCTATGGTCAGTAAGACTTTACTGTCCGCGCCAAGACTGCGCAGCTGTCGAGTGATAGCTGGAAACTGCCAGATGCCAATAAGTATAAGAAACCACACAAGACTCGGTGTGTAGACCAGGCTAACCGCTGCAAGGGCGGCACACCATACTCCTCGTTTTGATGCCTGTTTGTTGTGCAGTATGCGGGCAATGGTAATGAGCAGAATCACACCAAACGCCAGCAAAATATACGGCAATGCTAAGCGGGAAATTTGCAGAAACCAGCTTGATACAATAAGTAAAAATGAAGTTAAAAGCGCGGTGCGTTGTGTATGCCACTGACGCATGGCAGCGTAAAACAACAGTACTGTCAGCACGCCAAACGTGGCGCCAACAGCCCGCACACTCAAGGGCGTTGCATAGCCAAAGTGTTGCAGGGCCAACAGCGGCAGTTTCATCATGATGTTGAGCGGGTTCTCGATGATTTTCTCGATAGAGCTTGCGCTATCAACAAAAGCCACCTCGGCTGCGCTCATGCCTGGCACGATCGTGCCCAGCTGAAAGCCAAGAAGCCCGACAACGACGGCCAGCACTACGATTGCCGCGGCCATCGTTTGCCAATACAGAGCAAAAAACCGTCGTATTTTTCCCATATTCGTGCCTAGTATAGCATTTATGCTTGTTCTTCGGTATCAAATGGCGTGGCTGCGTGCCGCTTGTCGAGCGAACGGAAACGTTGCCGTTCTCTGTCAAAGTACAGCTCGACAGCACCGGTCGGGCCGTTACGATGTTTTTTGATCAGCACGTCAGTAATGTTCTTTCGATCGGTGTCGGGCCGGTAGTATTCTTCGCGGTATAAGAATGCTACGACATCGGCGTCTTGCTCAATTGAGCCTGATTCGCGAAGGTCGGCCAGTTGTGGGATTTGCGGGCTTCGACTCTCAACAGACCGGCTCAGCTGGCTCAACGCAATTAACGGTACGTTCAGTTCGCGAGCAATGCCCTTGAGTCCTCTGGAAATCTCAGATATTTCTTGCACCCGGTTACCATCACCGCCGTAGCGGCCGCCACCGCTCATCAGCTGCAAATAGTCGACAATGATGAGTCCCAGCGGCCGTTGGTGTGCCTCGCGGCGGGCTTTGGTGCGTAGATCACTGACGGTAATGCCAGGAGTGTCATCGATGTATATTTGTGCTTCGCTTAACGACCCCATGGCGTGGCCGATTTTCTCAAAATCAGCATCACTCAAATTGCCGGTACGCAGGGCCCAGGCGTCAACGCCTGATTCCATAGCCAATAAACGATCAACCAACTGCTCTTTGCTCATTTCAAGGCTGAATAGTAACACCGGTACGCCGGCCTTGAGTGCCACATTGTGCGCGAGGTTGAGTGCCAAGGCTGTTTTGCCCATTGAGGGGCGGGCCGCCAAGATGAACAAGTCGGATTTTTGTAGGCCAGCCAGAATACTATCAAGGTCCTTGAACCCAGTCGGCACGCCGCGAATCTTGCCCTTGTCCTTGTGTAGCTCATCAAGTCGGTCAAAACTATCGGTCAGGATAGATTCAAGGCTGACGACGTCTTGGCTGACATGCCGTTGACTGATCTCGAACAGGCTGGCTTCAGCTTCTTCGATAAGTTCTTGGAGGTTTTTAGCTTCGTTGTAGCCCAGTCCGACGATATCTTGGCTGGCTTTTATCAAGCGCCGCCGGAGTGATTTTTGAGCCACAATATCCGCATAACGCTCGACGTGAGCAGCTGTTGGCACGTAGTTGGTGAGTTCGGTGAGATAAGCTGCGCCGCCAACCATATCAAGTAGCCCGGTGTCTTTGAGGTGGTCAGTGAGCGTCAACACGTCAATTGGGCTGTGTTTTTCGTACAGAGCCAGCGCTGCTTCGTAGATACGTTGGTGCCGCTCGTCATAAAAATCGGCTGATCGTATTTCGTCGGCGATTTTAACAATCGCATCGCTATCAATCAAAATCGCGCCGAGTAGACTCGCCTCGGCGTCGGTGTTTTGCGGTGGAATTTTAGTTGTATCGGGGTTCATAATCTACTCGAGTATTTCCCCACCACCAAATACCTCTGTTATGGACCCTAGTGTATCAGATTTCTCAGTTTTTTTCGGCTTATGCTTGGTCGGTTCGGGCGAGGCGCCTGGTTTTACTTTGCCAACAACACACTCGATTGTCGTTGTTTTGCCGCTCAGTTGCTCAAGAATTGCCTCGATGCGTTCTCTGTTGCGCGCTTCATTACAGCGTCGCTGGTGGAATGGAAATCCGAACGTCAGCGTCAACGTATCACCCGATTGTGTAGCTTCAGCCATGCGGACAATACCGTACAGCGTGTTGTGCCGACCTTTTAGCTCATCGAGTGTTTGCGACCACAAGTCGCCGCCCGGACTGGCCTTCGCTGTTTTTTTGAGGCTGTCTGGCTTACTCGGAGTCGGCTGCTTGACCGGTTGCGGCTGGGGCTGGTCCGGAGCTTCTGCGCTACCATCTTCTGTAGTAATAGGCTGTCGAGGAGCGCTGGCAGTACCTACCCCTTCATGCAGCGCGGCTTCCATCAAGACGAGCTCCAGGTACGTTTTCGGATCGTGTGACATAGGCGTTTCGAGTAGTTGTCGAAGCAACCCGAAGTCAGTTGGGCTACCGGCGTCACTACTCAGCTGGCGCATGAGCTGTTTGGCGATTTGCGGAGCTTGAAAGCCCTGCAAGTACAACGCTTCAAGTTCGCTCAATACCTCTGGCGCACGCTTGTCGCTAAGTGCTCGTAGTAGATTCTGAATGGCGTTCTCCGGCGGCAGACCAATAGTCTGATGCACAATATCCAGGTTTACTGCCTCGGCGCTACTACTCATTTGGTCGAGCAGGCTGATACTGTCACGGAAACTGCCACCACCATGCTCGGCGATAAGAGCAAGGCTGGCGTCGTCGATGGTAATGCCTTCGGTTTTGGCAAGCTTCTTGAGGTGCGCAACTGCCTGCTGAGCATCAATCGGGCGAAAGGTAAACCGTTGCGTACGGCTAATAATGGTCTCTGGTAGCTTGTGCACCTCTGTTGTGGCCAGGATAAAAATAACGTGCGCCGGCGGTTCCTCAAGTGTTTTGAGGAGTGCGTTGAAAGCCTCTTTGGTCAACATGTGGACTTCGTCGATGATGTAGACTTTATACTTGGCGTTGGTCGGCGCAACGTGTACTTTGTCACGCAATTCGCGGATTTCGTCGACGCGTCGGTTACTGGCAGCATCAATCTCGATAATATCAAGGTGTTGCTGACTGTCATCGGAGTACGGCAGCCCGTTGACCTCGTACGCAAGTATGCGAGCTATACTGGTCTTGCCGACACCCTTTGGACCGGTAAAAAGATAGGCGTGGCTAATTTTACCACTTTTGAGGGCATTTTTGAGCGTCGTGGTGATATGTTCTTGTCCCA
>CAZRSX010000005.1:0-49644 GCA_964602865.1 uncultured Candidatus Saccharibacteria bacterium | reverse complement strand
GAGCAGGAGCGCTGCGACGACAACCCGCCACTCGGCAATTGCCCGGCCAGTTAGTCGTGATGTAATCAGAAATAGAACTGTTGCCATGACCGCGATAGCCATAAAAATATCCCTTTAATAGGGGCGAGCTGCGTTTTATGGGGTGTTGCGTCCTGTTTCATAATACTTACTACCACCATGATAGCCAGATATAACCACAAGCGTAAATTTAGCATGAGGCCGTATACGCGAAACGCTTATGGCTACTCTGTTAGAGTATTGACATTATTCGTCTGATATGTTAGCATTAGCAGGTTAAACGAGGCTCATGTGTGAGTATCAATAGACGCAAGTCTTCGTTAGAAGACTTTAAGCTGTTCTATGAGGAGCTCGTGTTCATGACCGGCAACAAGCGCGTTAACCGCGTACGTCGGCCACGAGCAATGGCTACCAAGTAGGACCCGACGTTTAGCAAACGGAGCCCTTCTGCCTGGCAGGAGGGTTTTTCTATCCCCAGAATTCGCAAATTTATCCACTAGCTTTTTGTATAGCGTTATGTCAATATGTTGACATGGTATGTATATTTTGTGGTCACAGGCTAGCAGTCAGCAATTCACGCGCCCAGCGTAAGCTCAACCAAGTGTGGCGCCGCCGACAATGTACTGATTGTGGTGCCCTGTTTACCACCAATGAACTTGTCGACCTCAGTAAATCCTTGCGCGTGCAGTACACCACAAAGCGTCTAGAACCCTTCCAGCGCGATATTTTGTTTACTAGCCTCTACGAGGCGTGCAAACACCGTAAACAGCCTGCAAAGGACGCTGCGGCCCTCACAGACACCGTCATTGCACGCATGTTCCGTAAAAAATACGGCGTAATTGTCGCTCGCGATCAACTCTGCATCATCGCAACAGCGGTACTACAGCGCTTTGACCGGGCTGCAATGGTTCACTACCGAGCATATCACCCCGTGAGGCTGGAAATCAGAAAGTAGAAATTAGAAACTTGAAACTGGAAAACAGAAAATGGAGTTAGAAGTTTTTGTGCGCACGTAGCTTTTTTGACAATTGGTATACCCGTAGGACTAATTTGTGCGCTTCTTGCCAGACAAGCAGGTCCTGAAAATCTTTTGCTGACGACATTCAGCTTTCTCCTTTCAAGTTTTCTTTTTCGGTCTTTTATTTTTTGACTGATTTGTCAGTGACGTCGAATTTATCGAGGTAGCGGCCAAACAGCAGCCGGGTTTGCGAGTTCAGGGCCGCCAGCGCGTTGAAAAGGATTGTCGTCACCGGCAACAACACCCATTGCAGCACCATAAATACCGAGCGATGGCGCTTGTAGCGTAATGGCTTCGGCGGCAAAGTGCGGATACTCAAAAACAGCGTTATAAAAATACCAGTCAGCGCAATGGTCTGGATACGGCTGGCGATCAGCGGCAGCTGGTTGGCAGTATAGTTGTCGGGGTTAAATAGCAGTGGTACAAAGGCCGCAAACGCCAAAATGAGCGGCGCCGTGGCCCAACTCACATGCCCTTCCAGCAGACGTAAAAACTTGAATAATCTATCGGCTTTGGGTGCTTTGTTGGGCGTAAAGAAGGCTTTTTCGGCCACATAGGCAACATCAGACGCCCCGTAGGCCCAGCGGCGGATTTGTACGAATTGTGCCCGTATGGTTTTTCGGAAATTACTGGAGAGTACTGCGTCCTGATAGATTGGCAGATAGATTGGATAAACCTCGTAGTCGCCGTCAAATGTAAAATAACTGCGCCAGAACTGATGACCGTCCTCTACAATCGTGCGGCTGCTCAAGAAATTGGTGGCAATCAGGCCGTCCATTGACTGCGAATGTGATGAGAAATTACGGAGCATATGCGGCCGCAGCGACAAGACTAAATTCCAAAAGGAATTACCGGTGGCAATCACCCGCATTGGCGCCGGGGCGTCCCAGATATTGTTGGTAAACATTGGAACCGGCTGGTACGAAGCGTGTTTTGGGTTTGGCGTCGCCGTAAAAATATAGCTCAGAGCAGTGAAATATTTACTATGGGGCCGATTGTCAGAATCAAGCGCTGTTACCATAACGTATTTGGGATCGATGTGTTGTTGCTGGAGGTAATCTTGGAGTTTACGCGCAGCATAGTTAAAGTTGCCGCCCTTGCCCCGCACTTCGCCGGGCGTCAGCGGATGTTTCGACACGACAATATGGCGAAAATCACTGCCGTATTTTTTGGCCAGCGTCAGCATGGCTTCCTCTGATTGCGCGCCATCGCGTGCCTCGTAGGCCAATACCAAAATGACTTTTTTCATACCGTAGTCCGAATCAAGCAACGATTGGACGGTCGGTTCCAGAATCTCGATCCCTTCGTTGTAGGCAAAAACAAACACCGCATGAATGACTTCGTGCGGTTTTATCGGGGTTGGCGTGGCTTTAACTCGCTCAATGATTTCGTAGTGCCACTTGGGCAGCTCTTTGCTGTGCCCCTTCGGGTCAAGCTGTTCTAACTCTTCGAGCATTTTTGCCCAGTTGAGTTTTTGGTGTTGCTGCACTCGTCGCCACCCCTGTATAACACGCACATTGAGACCGACTGCCCGCGCAAACCACAGCAAGAAAAAGGCGATAATAATCAACGCCACGACGGTCGGAATAAATAGGCTGAGGATAAACGGTAAGGTTAAAATCGACCAGCTCAACAGCCCTGGCAACATCTCAAAAAACCGGTAGCGCTTGGTTTTTTGGTGTTGCAGTGGTATCTCGATGTCTGTCATCGTTGAACCAAGAGTGCGTTACTGACAAACAGCGCCATCACCAAAAGCAAAAGTCCAAGTCCTAAAATCATCAACGCAAACTGGCGGTGCACCGGATAAATCCGCATGCTCAAGACTGTCGTAAGGAGCAAAATAATCAGAGAAAAAATGATGAAACTGATAAATGTCGTGCCGCCGCCCGAGCGAAATGCGTTAACGCCGAGATTGGCGCGGTACTGAATAATATAGCTCTCTGCCTTGGTGCTATCCAGCCGCAGTAAAATGAGAATGCTCATAAGGCCCACCAGGAACGTGTTGACCGTCAACAGCAGGAGCGCAAATCGATCGTGGAAATAGTTTTTTGGGATATGCATATTTGATTAGAAGTTAGAAACCAGATATTAGAAAATAGAATGATTCTAGTATATGCTTTTTGGCTTGCCTCGTCTATGGTGCGCGTTTTGCAAGGTCAGAACTATTTTGAGGACGAACTCTTAGGCTTTTCAGTTATCGGAGTTTCTGTCGTTACCCAAATATCATCATCTCTGCATTCGTAGGTGAATTTATCGTACTCTTTAAAATCTTTACCTGTTTTAAAGTTATTCGTAATTTCCCAACGAACTTTTCGCATTTGCTTGCTGCATTTAGGGCAATTCATAAATTCATTATATCAACCGGACACAAGTACTAATAACGCTTATGGTTCTGGTGCGGGTACAGAGAATCGAACTCTGCTCTCAACCTTGGGAAGGTTGCATATTAGCCACTATACGATACCCGCCGCTTGTCCATTCGAAGCTTTTGGCGAAAAATGGAGCCGGAGATGGGACTCGAACCCACGACTTGCTATTTACGAAACAGCTACTCTACCAACTGAGTTACCCCGGCAAATCTGCTAATAACGATCGCGCTTCCTCGACTCTTTTACTGACTTTCCTGTCTTTTCTGCCTCGCCCTTTATTTAAAGCAGCATATGTAGCTGATAACGAATCGCAGTTTGGACAAATCAAACGAAGGTTTGCTTCATTATTATTTCTCCAGTTGCCATCAATGTGGTCAGCCACTAACGGCACTTTACCTGTGATCACATTGGTCTCCGACCAGCCACAAATACAACATTGATTATTAAATTTCTCTCGTAAGTATCGTTTTACGTGCCCAGAAACTATACCAAGCCTTTGAAGTCCTGTCACCTCTCCGGCAAGCCAACTCTCTATATAAACTTTATACTGGTAGCTCGCTTGACACTTATTGCTGCAGTACTTATACCCAGGACGAGGAGTCTGCTTTTTGCAAGTCAAACAGTCTGATCTTGGCTTTCTCGGCATTGGCATTTCGGAAAAGAGTATAGTGTCAATTAACGACTGGTGTCAATAATAGGATTGGTCGTCAAAAATATGTACTCTTGGGGTTCTTGGCGTAAATTACCTTGGTATTATAGCAAAACGTGGAGATTCGGATGATCAAATTTTCTTGCGGCTGGCGCTTTGCCGCATCGGAGGTTTGGGTTTGGGTTGGGGCTGAGTCGCAGAAGCAGAACGACCAATATCGCGTTGGCGAGCTTGATGCCAGATTCTATACAGCACCGGGATTGGCCGGGGTTCCGCCGGCGCCGATGGTTCTGGTTCTTCTTCTGCTTGCGATGCGCGTTCGTCCACTATCTGTAACAATCGCTCGCGAACTGCTGCCCCTGTCATGACAGAATCAGGATCGCTAAAATCCGCAAAACTTTGGTCTGGTGCGTCACGAGAGCTGGCCAAATCTTCATCACTGGCAGCTAAATCGTCTTGCTGGGCATCTACGGTGTAGCGCCGCAGAACAGCATTATCAAACTGATCCGCCAGAATTTCTTGGGTGTTATCGTTAGTCATTATTGTTATTTTACAATTATTGTATGGTTTTGTAAATTACTAATTGCTTTTTGTGACCAAAATTGCTATTATCCCATCTGTTGTTTTTAACGACGCACCCTTGCGCGACCACAACCTCGCGTTTGGATGCAGAAGCTGATTTCTTACCGAGAAGCGCAACAAGACGTATAAATAATACGGCGACGTGAGCATCGCAGGTAAAAATCAGGTTATGCGCCAAAAGTATCGGTAGAGTTTCTGGCTCTGCCAGAAAGCAGACCGATGCGGCGCGTGGTTGTGGCGAGGGCTCGTGGTGTAGTTGGCCTAACACGCCTCCCTGTCACGGAGGAGATCGCCGGTTCGAATCCGGTCGGGCCCGCCATAGAAAAAGCCTCAGGCTGTTAAGTCTGAGGCTTTTTCTATTGACGAGTTTCAACTCGTGATTCGAACTGTCGGCTTCGGAGACAAGGAGCACGCGCAGGAACTACCTCTTAGCTCCGAGCATGCGACGCAGGCGCCTCGACCGCAGGGAGAGTATCCGGTTGCTGCGCAGGAATTTATTCCGAAAAGCGAATTCCGTGCAAGCCAAAGGCGCACCCGGTCATTATTTTTTGGGTCCGTTAATATTGATTTAATAGCACTTTTATGCTATTATTTATTTTATGACAGATCTAGAGAGAGTCGGGTTACATACCGTGCCATCCACATGGGTCAGTCCTTTTAGCGATAGTCTTGACGAGCCCTATCGGCGCGTAGTTGGACTAAGCCGTGCGAGTGACACCCGTACTACAACATGGTTAAAAGTTGATCCCTGTTTCCCTGAGTCAGATTACGATAGAACTGATGCCGCATTTGAGGTAATAGAGATGCCCAGTCTGACAGCAGAAAGACTTCTCAGCTTCTTTAATCGTTATTTTGGCGACGAACGCAGAGCCAAGCCCGTTTTGGATGGCAATGGTCACCAAATAGACGTAATAACCGAAGGTTATAATTGCCATCGTTTTGGGTATTGGATGAAGGGCACGCCCGCAGCTCAACAATTTGAAGTTCCAGGAGCACCTGATTTTATTACAAAGAGACCTGCATTTTCGGGTAACCTCCCGATAGGTCGTCATTGTGTGCTTGGCACAGTTGGTGCGGCTGTTCATAGCGTCGTGGGGTTAGGTGAAGATCGAGATGAATGTCTGCAAGTTCTTGCCAGTCAAGGTCATATGGGCATTGATACATATGAGCGCGTGGTAGACCAGTACGATTACATGCGTACTAGGGACATGCAGTTTTTTGTGTAGGCTTTTGAGCAAAAATAGTTCCACACCCCGAAAGTTATGGATCATCAGATTGACTTTTTGTTCCGCTTATGCTAGTATATGTTCATGTCCTCTGAAACAAACAACCCAACTCTCTCTCCTCTAGACCAGGCATCGCAGATTAGTGCAGAAATGCACGACCGGCTCGCTGCGCAGCACGCTAATGGAGAACCCCTCGAAGCCTTATTTAACGATATGGACCGGTTTAGCGGCGCAGTCTTTGCTACTACTGGAGTAAGCACTGCCGACGCTCCAAACCCATACCCCTTTAAAGAGCTAATAAATGGGTATGAGGTACCTGCACTATCTCGGCTCAACCTTGCTGTAGGTGTAGCCGAAGAGGCAACTTCCCTCGGTTTCACCTTGGAGGGCGATGATGAGGCAGCTATAGAACAAGCACAAAGACTTATTGATGATTATGACGCGTTTATAGAACCAAGAATGACTGGTAAGAGCGAACTACCTGACGACTACGGGAAGCGCCAAGCAGTTAAATTACTACTGGTTGAAAGTAGTGCTCGAGACTTAGCTCGCCGACTAGGCATAGAGGATCCTGTCCTTGATCGCCACACAATTGCCGCTATAAAAGAGAGAACTGGCGTGGGCTTTCACGAGCTGAGACATGGATACCCCGGCCCTATCCGGGAAGTGAAGTATGTAGAACCACGAATAAACAAAGAAAGTGATCATTACTCGGGCCCGCCTGGTCTTCCTGTAGTAGTGAGCGGGATCGGTTCTACGGTCATTATGGGTTATAACCAACACGGCAAACCGGTAGTCCGTGGCAAAAACGGCAAATTGATGTCTACTTTTGGTCGATTGTAATAGTACGTTCTTAGACATCTATCAGTTCCACATGTCGTCTGTCAAGGTTCGCCGACTAAATTATCTCTGTTTATGAGGGGTTTTTGCAGAGCACTCTTGACAAATTCTATACCAATGTATACAATTTGGTATATGAGTACACTGGATAAAACCATTATGAATGTCAAGCTGAGCAAGGCACTTAAGCAAGATGCCCAGGCCTTAGCTGACGAAATCGGCGTGCCGCTGAGTACGGTGGTTATTGCTAATCTTAAAGAGTTCGTGCGCAGCCGTTCATTGACAGTTTCGGCTCTACCCCGTTTAAGGCCTGAAATTGAAAAAGAGCTTGGTCAAGCTATCAAGGATTATCAACAAGGCAAGAATGTATCACCGACTTTACGCAGTCCTAAAGCGGCGTCTGACTATCTTAAGGCACTATGAACGTCGTTTTTCACAGACGCTTTGAGAAGATGGCTCAAAGGTTATCTCCAAAGGTCAAACAAAAGCTGATCGAGCGAATAGAGCTGTTTGCGCAAGACCCGCTTAATAGTCAGCTCCGTAATCACGCACTCCACACACCGTACAAAGGCAGCTATAGCATTGATATTACGGGCGACTACCGAGCAGTATACGAGTTGGTCGAGAAAGACACGGCACTATTTACACACATCGGCACGCATAGCCAGCTTTATCGTTAGTTATAGCAACCTCGAAAGTTACGGATCGCTAAGTTTAACCTTGACGATATATTGAGTCTTAAGTTAAACTTAGAATATGAGTACAATCACTACAAAACAGCTTAGGAACGATATGGCACAGGTAGTTCGCGATTTGCAGGACGGTAAATCAGTGCAACTCAGCTATCGCCATAAAGTTATTGGTGTTCTACAGCCAATTAATGCTCCTGGCCAGCCATTACGACGTGGCTCGCCTGAAGCCATACGACAGGGTCTAAAAAACTTGCGTAGCATAGTGGTACCCGATTTGATTCAACACGATCCTCGCAGTCTTAAAGAACAGGTCTCTGAATTACGTTCCAGAAAGTACCGCTAATGATTTTTGTAGATGCTAATGTTTTATTAGAGGTTATCCAAAAACGGATTCATGCAAAAACCTGTGAGCAATTTCTTAGTAATGATGAAGATAAGGCTATATCAACCCTGACTCTCGATCTAGTTATGTATTTTGTTGAAAGAGATAAGCTTCCCTGGAAGCCTATTAAGAGTTTCCTGGAAAGCTTTAGTTGGCTTCCCGTTACTGACGCTGACGCTCAGTGGGCTTTTACGAACTTTAGGGGTGGCGATTTTGAAGATGCGTTACAGGTTGCTTGCGCTCTTAGAGAAGGATGCGCTACGTTTGTGACCTTGGACCAAGGCCTAGCGAAGAAGTACTCAGGCAGGCTGCCAATTGATCTTTTGCCTTAGCAAACCGGTTCCACCCCTCAAAGGTTAAGATCCCCCAAGCATAAGCAAGTTTTTTGGCAAGCTGACTTTCTGGCTGTATTTGCTATCATAAAAGCAGCAAAGGGAGTGCTCTCATGAAACAACTACAAGAATTACTGCGTTTGGACGGCAAGGCTGCGATTGTGACCGGCGGCGCCAAAGGTATTGGCTACGGTATTGCCTATCGCCTGGCAGAAGCCGGCGCGAAGGTTTTGGTTGCCGATACGGACGAAGCAGCTGCCACCAAAACCGCTCAAGAATTCACTGACAAGGGTTGGGTTGCCTCGGCCCTCGTGACTGATGTGGCCGATGAAAACGCCGTCCAAGCCATGATAGCCAGTTGCAAGGAACAGTTTGGCGCCGTTGATATTTTGGTGAACAATGCCGGCATTTACCCGCCTGCCCCGCTGGCCGACATGAGCAAAGAAATGTTCGAGCGAGTGATTGACGTCAATCTGCGCAGCGTTTTTTTGACCACCAAGTACGCGAGCGACGTTATGAAGCAACACGGCGGCGGCAAGATTATTAACATTACCTCGATTGATGCCCTGCACCCTTCGATGGTGGGCCTGGCGCACTACGATGCCTCCAAGCACGGCATGTGGGGCTTTACCAAGAACTCTGCGCTTGAGCTTGCACGGCACAACATTTGGGTGAATGCCATTGCGCCGGGCGGCATCACCACACCGGGCGTGGCAGCTATGAGCCAGGGTGCGCCCACCCAGCCAACCGACACCACAGCGGATTTTCTGGCCAAAATACCGATGCACCGCATGGGCGAACCGGACGAAATCGGCATGGTTGCCCTGTTTCTTGCCTCAGACATGTCGTCGTACATGACCGGCAGCCAAATCGTCGTCGACGGCGGCGCCCTGTTGAGTTAGAACCCCTGCCGGCTATTCTTATGACTCGAAGTTGATGTAGGCTGTGGCTGGTTTTTGCTCTTTTTGGTCATTGACATAGCCGTTGACGTCTTTGAAGGTAAACAGGATGTGGGCGGCTTCGGCCTTGTCGCCCTTCTTGCTCATAAGTTTGAAGATTTCCAGCGCGTAGCCGGTGTTCACCACTTCTGAATGTTGGCCAGGCTCTAGACCAAATATAGCTTTGGTGGCTTCCGGTGTGAGGTCACGACTGTTGCGGTCGATAGTGAAACCAAATTCGCCGCCGTTATTTTTGGTCGTTTCGTCTTCGGAGTACTTTGCCACCAGTGCTTCAAACTTTTCGCCATTTTGTAGACGCTGGTACACCTCTTGGGCTTTATCGTTTGTTTGCGTATCAAGCGTGGCGACGACTTTTTGGATGAGCAACTCTTGGTACAAATAGCGCTCAAAATCACTTTTTGACCAGCCAAAGTAGTCCTTGAGCACGTCTTCGAACGTTTGGTCGCCTGATCCGAGTCGGTTTTGTTCTCGTAATAAATCGATCTCGCTTTGCACTTCCTGGCCACCGACTGAAACATCGTGCTCGTCGGCGATACGCTTGATGTAGGCGAAGTCAATCACGCGCTGGAGGGCGCGTTTTTTGAATTCATCGAGCTGTGTTTTATCGAGCTCGTTATGTTCGAAATCCAGTTTTTGCTGTGTTTCGTAGTAGTGAATGTAGCGGCGCAGTTCAAACAGATAATTTTCATAGGCAACAAACTGTCTGCCAATCCGCGCTACCGGGAACGGCACCACCTGTGTCACCCGATACAAAAAGCCCGAGGTTGACTGCGTACGATAGAGTGCAACGGTACAGTAGGTAAAGAATGCGATAAGCGTGGCAATAAATATCGCCGTAGAAATCAGCACGATCTTGTGTTTGGAATGCTGCAACGGATAAATCAGCTTGCGCGCAGAGGTTAGCACCTCGTCGCGGTGTTCGGCAACAGTCGTATTGGTGATAGTCGGAACGTCCTTCGGGACTCCTGGTTCCTCTGTTCGAGCGGCGAGCTTGGCTTTTTGCTCCTCGATCTTCTTAAACAGTTTTTTCTTCTTCACTGCCCTCAGGTTCCCCTTCATTTATTGTCAAAACTTCAGCGGTGATGCCCTGTTCTTTGAGAATCGTGGCAATTTTCCGCTGCACCTTCTCTGGATGATGGACTTCGTGAATCACTAAATCGCCCATATAGGTTTGTATCATTATTGTACCAAATCCGAGCGTGGTTGCCTGAAATCCGGGTATTTGGTAGTTCATAGACTGGATATGGCTGAGGTTCATGTCAACAACCGTCTTGTAGAACAGTCCTTTGCGGGTAATCTGTATGAGCCGCTGGTCTGTCACGATAAAGTAGCTGTAATACCAGGCGATCCAGGACGGAAAAAACAGCACCACCGAAAGCACCAAGCTAAAGAACAAACTACCAAAAAAGAATGTCATTGACGGCGGATTGTTTGGCCGGGCATAGGTTAGCCCCAACGTTATAAGCGGGCCGGCCAAAATAGCGACACAGGCAATAATCAAGCCCTTTCGCATGGCAATCGGGTGCTTGCGAAACACGTACAGCACTTCTTCATCATCGTATTGGTCGCCAAACTTTTTCTGGTTCGCAGCCTTGGTTTTGGCCTTTTCTTTGGGCATAAGCATATTGTACAGGATAATCGCCTGAAATTATGGTATCCCCGAACGGATTCGAACCGCTATCTGCTCCTTAGGACGGAGTTATTCTATCCATTGAACTACGGGGACACGCTCCTCCTTAAAGAGAGGCGCATCTTATTATAGCGTATTGCCTTGTGCTTATTTGCGGCGTTTTGCTTGGGTATAGATTTCGTGGACTGTTTCGTAGTCAAACAGTTCGGCTTCAGAAAACCAGTGGGCAATCTCATCTTTGGCCTCAGCGGCGTCGCCAGAGGCGTGAATAACATTCGGTACACCAATGCCTTCTTTGTTGGAGTGCTCAAAGCCCATGTGAGCGTAGTCGCCTCTGATTGTGCCCGGTGCAGCTTTTTCCGGCTCGGTGTCGCCAACCATCTTGCGCACCAGCGAGACAGCCTTGATGCCCTCGAGCACGACGGCAATGACTGGCCCTTCTTGCATCATAGCAAGCGTTACGTCAAAGGCCTCTTTGCCGCGACGAGAGACCATTTTGCTGATATTTTCGTAGTGGTGGTAGAAATGGTCGTAATCAGGCCGCAACATCTTGATGCCGATTATCTTGAGTCCTGCTTTTTCAAATCGATTGATGATTTCACCGCTGACGCCTCGTTTGACGGCGTCTGGTTTTAGAATGATAAGCGTTCGTTCCATAAAGTTTGGGCTATCTCCTTGCTATGTATTACATTTTGTTTTCACTATTGTAGCAGAATACTCACTAGTCTGCCTGCGATATGCTGCGTATGTCGTACCCCGGGGAGTAATCAGCCGTTCGGCTGATACCACGGGCAAACAATAATAAGTCAAGTATGTCGCAAAATAATGCGCTACAATAGGCTTATGCTTCTTAGTAAGGCCAAGACTAATTTTCTGGAATATTTGGAGATTGAGCAAAACCGCTCACAAAAGACCATTCGCAATTATGATCACTATTTAACACGACTCATTGATTATGCCGGCGACATCAAAGTGAGCGACATAGACAATGAGCTGGTGCGTAAATGGCGACTATGGCTAAACCGACTCGGCACCAATACATCAGACGAACTCAATACCGCGACACTCAACTATCACTTGATTGCCCTGCGCAGTTTTCTGAAGTTCTGTGCCAAGCGTGAGATAGACACACTGACTGCTGATAAGATTGAGTTGGCCCGCACCAAACGCAAGCAAGTCACGTTCCTCTCGCCCGAAGAATTGAGCACATTGTTTACTCAGCCTGATATTACCACTGTAAATGGACTGCGTGATCGAGCAATCTTGGAGCTACTTTTTAGTAGTGGACTGCGTGTTTCGGAACTGGTGGGCCTTAACCGAGATCATATCAACCTGACCCGCCGCGAGTTTATGGTACGTGGAAAAGGTCAAAAAGACCGGCCCATTTTTGTCAGCGCTGAGGCGGCCGAATGGGTGCAAACGTACTTAAACAAACGCACCGACACCCTGCCGCCATTGTTTGTGAGCTACAGCGGACGTTCGCAAGCAACAACTAGCGGCGACTACAAACGCCTGACTGCCCGCAGTATCCAGCGCATGGTGACCCGCTACGCAAAGCTCGCCGGTATCACCAAACACGTCAGCCCGCATACCCTGCGCCATAGCTTTGCGACAGATTTATTGATGAACGGGGCTGATTTGCGTTCAGTGCAGGCTATGCTGGGCCACAGCAATGTTGCCACCACGCAAATCTATACCCATGTGACCGACCCCCATCTCAAAAGCGTTCACGAAAAATACCACGGCAAAAGTAATCGTCAATCGTCACAATAACTTGTAACTATGTCTTGATTGCTGGCATCTTTACTTTTTACAAGCCGTTTACAGAGAGAATCCATGGATTCAAGCACATACTCTACTCCACCGCCCAGGCCGTACTCCCCAGCATTAAGTCGAACGCGCACTTGTATGCGTCGCAGGACGTCGTTAGCCTTGCCGGTGGCATCAATAACTGCTTGGCCACCAGAGAACTGGAGTTGATTATTATCCGAGTCAAAAGCACGTATCACGACATTTGACGGCTGATATATTGATTTGAGGCGTATATATATTTGGCTGTGACTAAAACCGGTAATCTCCGACATGCATTCTCGCGGTGTTCTATTGACAGTACAGTCGCCCTCCGTAAAGGCACTGTCAGCCCACGTGGTTTTATAGCCTATACTCTGTGGTGTTCTTCCGTCGGCAACAACGATATTCTCGCCTGCCGGGTACAAAAAGTATGTCTCGGCGGCATTATTTATAGTGGCCCTACTGATAGAGCTTGGTATTGGAATGACTGTGGTACGCAATATACCGACGTTATTGCTAAAGCCTCTTTCTTCGTCTGTACCCGGGCGCGCGAAACCGACGGTTGGCAAATTGATAACCGACTCGCCATGTTGATTACCAGCGAATAACCCTTTCTTCTCGGGCTCGGCAGCTTCCCACCATATCTCGACTCTACTAATAGCTGCCCCGTTTGACTGCAGCTTCGCGACCACCGAATCGTCTACCGGCACTTCTTGCAAAACAATATCTGAGGGCTCTGGCTCAATCAGCACACAGGTATATTCAACCGGTTCAGCAAGTGTGTCACCCGTACCGCTACATTCTTCTTGTGGTACGCCGGCAATACCATCAGCGATGGCATCATTTACCCCTGATTCAGCGGCATAAAACGCCTGGGTACTCAACTGACGATCAAGGACTTGTTTCTGCTCGCGGCGCATCATAAAGGCAAAACTAATTGTTATGAGTGTGATAATCGATATAAACATTAACGTTACTGTTATGGAAACAAGTCCGTTTTGATCGTGGTAAAGCGATGCTTTTTTCATAGTTACCTTCCGTTATATTCTCTTAAACACTGTGGCCGTAAGCTCGGATACTGCGCACCACTGCGCTCCGGTTGTTAAACCCTTACACGACACTGGTGTGCCGCTTTCATCAAAATTCAGTACATCGTCATCGCCATAAGCAACCCGAACCGAAACTGTGCAAAGTCGCCCGTCACTGTTACAGCCTACTGATATGCCACCCAACCGCATGTGCTGCTCAAGCAGCTCCTGTCCGTTGCTACCACCAGGGTTTACAGCACTGAGATCGGGCAAAGTACCTGTTTCGAAATTACACTGACCAGGGCCTGTAACAGAATCGCGCCATAATGCATGGGGTTGTTGGTTGTTGATTTGCAAATTTTGTATGTAGGTGTACCGTGTATCTCCGATACAGAATAAGCCTCGATCATATTCGGTACCGTTGATGGAAACTCTGTCGGTGCCAGCCACATTTGGCGTATCTCCAGAGAACTGAATAGAGCGCGAAATGTCGTCAATAATTGCCCTGACCGTGCCTTGAGTACGAGAGGAAATCATACCTTTGTAATACATACGGCCTATCTGGATGAGCGCACTGGTCGCACCGAGCAAAATGACTGAGAACACTAGCGAAGAAATCATCAGCTCTATGATGGTAAAACCAGTTTGAGACTGACGAAGTTTTGTCATTTTCATCACAGATGCAACCTATACACCAATTTTACTTCGTCAAGCTGGTCGGTTCCCAAACGATACCAACGGACCACAGCTGTGAATTGCCTTTTTGCGCTTGTATTACCTTGCTCTCGCTGAACCGCGATGTGGTACAAACCATGTACGCAGGCTTCTTCGTAGCCAGATAGATCATCTACACTTCTGTCTTTAATTGTTGCGCCCCAGCCTTCGCCAGTAAACGAAACTATCGCTAGTGCGCCGCTCACACAAAACACCTTGTTACCCCCCATTGCAAATAAAGCATTTTTCGCGCTATCGTCTTCGCCGCTGGCAATCGCTTTCATGGACTCCAGTTGGCTTTCGGCCAATTTAAGCGCCTGGCCACGTTCTTGCGCCTGTTGTGCCGAACGAAGACTTCGCGAAGCAATACCATATGATATAGCAATAGCTAAACCAACGACTGCGACAGCAAACAAGACCTCTACTATGGTGTCGCCTGCCTGTTTACGAAACCCGTATCCTTTTGTCATGTTGCGCACTCCCCTGGTACGTTGTCAATAAATGTGTTTGTCGACAGCTCTTGTCCATTGCCGCCAATACGTATAGCCGCCTTTCTGCTTCCTGGCCCCTGATCAAAACAGATGGTGATCGCAGTGGTTCTACTCCTGATATTAGCGTCTGTTCCGCCTAGACCCGCGTTGTGAAACACTTCAATAGCGTTATTGACATCAGTGGTCGTCTTGCCAAGAGGAAAAGGATAGGCACCCACAAGCACACCTCCATAGAGAGGTATTGCGTCTACCCTGGTAGTCCTGCTTACTGGGTCGCCACTTGGGTTACTTGCGGCCAAGCTATACACTAGTGCAAAAGCGCTGCTGTTGTAATAGGTGCTACCGTTATTTAATTGCCATTTCATCGCTGTCACACGCAGACCGCCAGGCAGCGTGAAGTTCTCAGTCAAATTCGGAACCGCTCTAGGCTTAGCTGCACTAAGCCTCGCAACGTCTTGACCATTATACTGCCGGCGACCCATAAGCGTGAAGATGTTGTACTGCGTACAATTTGAAAGGCTTGGCGCCGTACATTGGCCAGGAACAGACGGCCCAAACTGTATAACCTTGCCTAGAAAGATACAACCAGTATTCGTCCCCTGCTCGGAACTAGAGCTGTTAAAGGTTGGCGCAGCTGTTTGGCCCGCGGCAACACAGGTGAAGTTTTCTTTCTTTGTATACTGGCCGCTACCGACTTCGTTGATAATGGTACGAAGTTGCTGGTCGGTTTCGCGGACAGCTTGCGTGAATTGTGTGCGGCCCTGTTGACCCCGAAAAATGGCTAGCGCACTGACAAGTAACACTCCTGTGACGGCAAAAAATATCAACACTTCGATAATCGTGTAGCCGCTGCTGCGCTGCTGACGCAACCACCCAAATAACGGCATGCGCATACGTTTCATATGGTTCTAGTATAGCATAAGCGATTCGTTTATAACCCCAAGAAAACGTGTTCGTACCAGGTGGTTATGGACTCGCCACATAGATAGACAATGTACGTCGCTGCTATCAGGAATGGCCCAAAGGGTAGTTTGGTGGTGCGGCCAGCCTTACCCCTGATAAGCAGCGGCAAAGCGACCAGACTGCCGCCCAGTGAAGCCAAAAACAATACCAGCACGGCGTTCAGTGGTCCACCGACAAATAAACCAAGCGCAATGGCTAGTTTAACGTCGCCGCCGCCAATCCAACGGCCCCCAGATACTTGGAACAGCAGATAGAACAAACCGGCGAGACAAACCACGCCAGCGAGCGCGCCCACCAGCACCGTGCTTGCAGCCCCATCAACAAGCCTCAGCGCAACAGATAGCGCCGCAATAACAATGAGCGGGTACACAAGCTTGTTTGGCAACAGCATCCAGCGCAGATCGTAGACTGTCAGAGCAACAAATATGACCGTCGCTATGAGCCAGAGGCCGAATAGGAGTTGGCAGTTAGGAGTTGGTAGTTGATATGGAAAATATAGATAGGACGCCACAAAAAGTACTGGTGTTATAAGCTCTACGAGCGGGTATTGCCACGAGATTGATTTGTGGCAATAGCGGCATTTGCCGCGTAGCTCTAGCCAGCTGAGCACGGGTATGAGGTCTTTGGCGGCCAGTTTGTGCTTGCAGTGCACGCACATGGAACGCCCCCTCAAAATTGATAGGGCTGGGTTTTTCCGCTTTTTCCTCTGCTCTCTGCTCTCTGCTCTCTGCTCTCTCAAATGCAGCCGCCACACCAGGGCATTCACAAAACTCCCCAGACAAAGCCCCAGCACAATAAGGATAAGTAGTATCATTTGCACTTTATAGTACGTGGTTTACGGAAGTATGGCAATAAACAAAGCTCCGCTAGCGGAGCTTTGTTGTGAGCATAGGCTTTTTTATGTTCTAGCTTGCTTGACACTGAGACTGTGGACTGCTGGCAGTCTCTACCATGAACAGCGCAACAAAGGCACGGCTACCAGCTCCTGAAGCTGCTGTTTGCGCGTTAGAACAACGCGCATTCGTTCGGATAAGAACAAGATTGATGTCTGAGGCTGCTGTAGTAGAACCAATATCACCAATACTAAAGTTAGCACATTGATAGTTGCTGAACGATTCGTTGCGCAAGTCTAGATGACCTGTTCCTACAGTGGTCCCTGTACACGTAATTCCGGTTGGTGTAGCACCCGAGTTATTTGAAGCATACTCATTCACAAGTCCAAGCACGCGGGCAACATCATTCCTGCGTTGATTATTCCTACTGTTTCGCTGTAAAGCTGGTACTGCTAGGAAGACAATCAGGATGATGACAGCGGCGATGACCAGGACGATCATGACTTCGATGATGGTGAAGCCTTTGTTATCTTTCGATGACAATGAGATGTCACGCGTTTTTTTCTTTAGTTGTTGCATTGTGTTGGTGCCCTTTCCCCTTGTTATACAGGGTGTTGTTAATGCTTATGGTTTGTATGATACTGCTTGTGAATCTAGAATGCAAGTTTCTGCGACTACTTTATACACAGGTCGCCTTGCGGGTGCCGTTACTCTGTTCGACGCCATAAACAACAGCGAGCGCCCCAGTAGTGGTGCTGATAGCGTTGTTATTCGTACACTTTGTATCGGTCAGGACATAAATAGTTGTAAGCGGAGTATAACCACTATCATCCCAGTTTGCAAGATTCGGATAAAGTGCTACACCTGTCGCGCCATCTCCTACCAGAACTTCTGTTGACTGATACAAAGAAAGACTACCGACAGTAGTGATCAATTGCCCATGGTCTGGCCAAACCCTGTTGTTAGACCTGTACTCAATTGTTGAGGCCGCAAGTCGAGCTGCATCATTCCTGCGTTGATTATTCCTACTGTTTCTTTGTAGAGCTGGTACTGCTAAGAAGACAATCAGGATGATGACAGCGGCGATGACCAGGACGATCATGACTTCGATGATGGTGAAGCCTTTGTTATCTTTCGATGACAATGAGATGTCACGCGTTTTTTTCTTTAGTTGTTGCATTGTGTTGGTGCCCTTTCCCCTGTGTATACGGGGTTATTATACTTATGTTTAGATGATACACCGGCACCAACAACTGTGCAATATGTTATACACAGGCTGGCGTGGTACCATCTTTGGTTTCGCGGGCGTAGATGACAGCAAAGCCATTGCTCTGCATCACCTCTCTCTGTTGGAAACAAATCGCCTGGCTGACCAGAATAAGGGCGTTTTTGCTCAAACCGTAGATGATGAGGTTGTTACCGACGACATCTCCTTGTATCACAGTGCTGTATCGACCACGAACAGCTCGTAGTCGCTGCTCAGCGGGCTGCTGGCAGCTAGAATGGCGTCTCTGTCTTTGCCTGTTGGGCACAGCCTTTGGGTGCCGGGCTCGATCAAGCATTGTTCGGGCCAGTTTGCGTTATTATTTTCGCGCCAGGCCCTGGCAGACTCCAGAAGCGCCTGAGCATCGGCCTGATACTGCGTATTACGGCTATGGCGCGCCCAGAGTCTCAGGCCCACGATACTCCAGAGCACCAGACCGATGATTGCAAGAACACAAAGTACAACCAGGGTTATTGATACTGAACCGTTTTGAGCAGTATTGCGGCGCATGAGTGATTGGTGGTTTACCCTCTGCATGCCAATATGATACCGCTTGGCGTCTCTTGTGAATAGAGGACCACCATACCGCCACCGCCATTTACAAGTTTGTTTGGCTCAGCACATTTGGTACCGGTCCGGATGAGCACTGAGTCACCGACAACGTTAATGACATTTTGATCTTGGGTTAGCGAATTGTCGGCTTCCATAAATTGTGGATATTCTACATGCCCTACACTCCATATATGTTCATAGTGGCTGAGCTTGCCAGCTAACTGTTCTATAGCCTCACGAGAGCCATCGGCACAAGGAGGAATAACCCCTTCCGGACGACCAGCCATATCGTTGCAATTCGGCAACTTGTTTGCGTTCATAGTACGCCATTCGTTGGCGGCCGACAGAACCCGAGCCGCGTCGCTCTGGCGGCGATTATTGCGCGAATTGCGTTGTAATGTCGACACGGCCAAGAAAACAATCAAAATCATGGCAGCGGCAATGACCAGGACGATCATGACTTCGATGATGGTGAAGCCACCATCACTCTTTTTTGAGTTTGTGCGAGCGGTAGCCGTATTGTTTTTGAGTTTTGGCATAGCTGCCTACTTTGTTTGCCTTATTTTTTGCTACAATAAATCACTTCCTACGAGACTGTACACCGGCAGCAGCACCGCCACGACAATCGTTACCGCAACCACACCCATAACAATCATGAGTACTGGCTCAATTGTTGTGGAGATGGTTCTGATTTCGTTATCGACTTCCCGCTCGTAGTAGTCGGCCGTTTTCGAGAGCATTTGCTCAACAGAGCCGGATTGTTCACCAATGCGGAGCATATCCGGTACAAGCGGCAAGAAATTCGGGTCGCCTTTCAGTGACTCAGACAGCGCCTTGCCGCCTTTGACCTTTTCGGCAGCAGTCATGATTGACTCTTCGACATGCACATTGTTGACTGCCCGACCAGTAATGGTCAGCATTTGGAGCAGTGGCACACCGCTGGCAACCAATGTTGCTCCAACACGGGTAAAGCGTGCCATATAGACTTTCATAAAAAGCCGTCCGATTGGCCAAGCCCGCATCTTGAGCTTGTCCATTGCCCGTTTGCCGCCAAGTGTTCGCGCCCAACGCGTCGTAAAGAAGACTATCAAGGCAATTGCGATAAGGATGAACGGCCAAAAGCGAATGACTACACTCGATACCCAGAGCAATATTCTTGTAATAAGTGGTAGTTGCGCGCCAGGCAATCCGGCATAGACCTCTTCTACGGCCGGAATAACTTGCACAACCATAAAAATCACCACGCCGGTCATCACGGCCAATACAATGAGTGGATAGACCATGGCACCGCGGACTTTGCTTAAAATCTCGGCGTCTTTTTCTTTTTGGTTGGCAATACGCTCAAGCGATGCGTCCAAAGTACCGGAGGCTTCGCCTGCGGCGACCAAGCTGACAAAAACTTCATCAAAAATATCAGGGTGCCGCTTGAGTGCAACAGAAAACGCTGTGCCTGACTCAACATCAGCAATAACGTCGTTGATAATTAACTGAAAGGCTTTGTTTTGGGTCTGGGCAGCGACATTACGCAAACTCTGCACCAGTGGCAGACCGGCGTTGATCAGGGTGGATAGCTGGCGGGAAAACAGTACCTTGTCTTTGGTCTTGATACGGTGCAGAAACTTGCCAATCCCCTGAGTGCCGGCATCCTGAGCGTGAATACTTATTGGAGCCAGACCTTGTGACTTGATAGACTGGGTGACGGCTTGTTCGTTGTTAGCCTGCATCGTAGCAGTAACC
The DNA here is from genome assembly GCA_964602865.1 of uncultured Candidatus Saccharibacteria bacterium. GTDB lineage: Bacteria > Patescibacteriota > Saccharimonadia > Saccharimonadales > JAGQNJ01 > CAZRSX01. Next base: position 29,574 of record CAZRSX010000005.1, on the reverse strand, counting down.
TTCTTGCCAGTTGCCGGATCACGCGCGGTGTATTTGAATGTCAACATATCGCGAACTCCGTTCGCAAGCCGACAGTAGACAGTAGACAGTAGACAGTTTTTAGCTGTGGCTTTTTGTTAGGACTGTAAATTGTAAACTGTTCACTGTTCACTGTTTTTAGCTCCTCATTAAGCGGTCAAGCTCTTCGAGATCAACTGCGTAGTTACGTGCTTCGTCATAGGTAATCGTCCCTGCTTGGACGAGTCCGACGAGTGTCTTGTCCATTGACTGCATGCCGTATTCGGCGCCAGTCTGAATCACTGCCTCGAGCTGGTGACTCTTGCCCTCGCGAATAATATTTCGTACAGCCGGTGTCGCAATCAGAATCTCAGCTGCTGCCATGCGCCCGCCACCAATAGCCGGAATCAGGCGCTGTGAGCAGATTGCCATCAAGATATTGGCGAGCTGTGAGCGAATCTGCGGCTGTTGGTGCGGCGGAAACACGTCAATCATACGATCGATACTCTGAGCTGCCGAGTTGGTGTGCAGGGTTGCAAATACCAAGTGACCGGTCTCGGCGATGGTAATCGCCGCGGCGATGGTCTCAAGATCACGCATTTCTCCAATCAGCACGACATCGGGGTCTTGGCGCAAGCTGGAACGAAGGGCGGCCGAGAACGAATAGGTGTCGTAGTGCACTTCGCGCTGGACGATGACTGATTTTTTGCTCTTGTGCGTAAACTCGATCGGATCTTCGATGGTCACAATATGCTCAGCGCGTTCAGTGTTAATCTTGTTAACCAGTGCTGCCAGCGTGGTTGATTTACCTGATCCGGTCGGGCCGGTGACCAGCACCAGGCCGCGTGGATACTCGGCAAACTTATTGACGATTTGCGGTAAGCCAAGCTGTTCAATCGTGAGGATTTCGTTTGGAATTAGACGCAGCGCCGCAGCCATGTTGCCGCGTTCGTGAAAGGCGTTGACGCGAAAGCGTCCCAGGTCGCCGTAGGCAAAGCTAAAGTCGAACTCTTTGTCTTTGAGCAGAATTTGCTTTTGATCTTCGTCTAAAATAGCAAAAACCAGCGATTCGACACTTTCTTCGGTCAAAACATCAGTACCTGATACAGGAGTCAATTTACCGTCGACACGTAAAATCGGCGGCAATCCGACCTGCAAATGAAGGTCTGAGGCTTTCTTTTTGACCACTTCGTCCAGAAGCGGTTCGATTCGTAAGTTGGTGCTTTTGTCGGTCATTCCCTACCCCATTTCTTAATTAGGCACTATCCGCGGCGGCAACACGATTCACTTCCTGCAGTGTTGTGTGACCGGCGAGAGCCTTTAAGTAGCCGTCTTCACGCATGGTAATCATTCCTTGGGCCTGCGCCGCTTTTTGAATTTCGGCGCTGGTCGCATGTTTGAGAATAAGACTTTGGATCTGTTCGGTCACATTAAAGACCTCGTACAAGCCCATTCTTCCTCTATAACCACCAGGTGCGTCCGGACTATCTTTGCCCTTATACAAAGTATAAGCGGATTGCCCCTTCAAGGGCAAGGACTTATAGCCATATTCTGGGGCGAGTTTTTTTGCCGTCTGTTCGTCAGCGGGCAATAAACGGTCCAGCGTGGAGTGAATCGCTTGTATTTCGCTGGCATCGGCTTTGTATTGTTCTTTGTCCTCGCCCAGCCTGCGCACCAATCGCTGACCAATGACCGTCCGTACGGTCGAGGCAATCAAAAACGGCTCGATTTCCATATCGAGCAAGCGCGGCAAAATGCCAGCTGCGGAGTTGGTGTGCAGGGTCGAGAAAACCAAGTGGCCAGTCAGCGCCGCTTGCACCGCCAGCTGGGCAGTTTCCTTGTCGCGGATTTCTCCGACCATCACGACATCTGGATCTTGACGCAACACCGACCGCAACCCGGTCGCAAACGTCAGACCGACTTCGTTATTGACTTGGATTTGGTTGACTCCTTCTATCTTGTACTCGACGGGGTCCTCAAGCGTTACGATACTGATGTTATCGTTCTTGATTTCCTGAATCAGCGCATACATTGAGGTTGACTTACCAGAACCTGTCGGGCCAGAAGTCAAAACCATACCGTTTGAATATTTGAGCGAATCGCGAATACGCGTGAGCGAACTGCCTGTATACCCCATGTCTTCGAGCTTGAAGCTGGTACCCGTCTTATCAAGCAAACGAATGACCACTTGTTCGCCCCATACGACCGGCGAGATAGCAATACGCAGATCGATGTTATGTCCAACAGCTTTGATGGTAAATTGGCCGTCCTGCGGTATGCGGTGTTCGTCGATTTTTAAATTCGCCAAAATCTTCACGCGCGAGATGAGCGGTGCTTCGATAGATTTTGGCAGCCGCATTATTTCGCGCAAAACCCCATCGACTCTGGCGCGGATTTTGACCTCTTTTTCTAGCGGCTCGATATGAATGTCGCTCGCCCTGTTATTGGCCGCGTAGTCCAAAATCGCCGAAAGCGCCTTGCTGATTGGCGAGTCCTGGACAATGGCCTCGATTTTATTTTGGGCAATGTCGTTTTTTTCGGTTTCTTCCTGCTGTTTTTGTTCAAAAACGTCGGTGACCTCTTTGTCGAGCTTGGCTCGATACTGCCGAAGAACCCGACGAATACCTTCCTCGCTGGCAGCATAGACTTTGAGCGGCCGACCGATCTTATTCGACAAGAAATCAACCGCCTGGACATTGTCAGCATCCAGCATGGCCACCACCAGACGGTGTTGCATTTCACCTAGCGGGACGGCCATGTAGCGTTCTGCGATATCCTGGGGCAGCAACGCCAGAAGCTCTGGGTCAATCTTGGCTGCACTGAGATTGACATATGGTACATTCGTCACTTTGGCCACTGTTTTTGTCAGTACTTCGTCAGAAACTTTCCCAGATGAAAGCAGCACCGCGAATAGCGGCGTATTCTGTTTTGCCGCCTCAAGGTGTAATTGCTTCAGATCTGCGTCGCTGATAACGCCGTCTTCTATCAGGCTTTGCTGGACCTTTTTTTGGGTATCTTCAGACAAGACACTCATAGCGGTGCCTCCTAGTTCTGACTATCGTTGAACGGTTGGTTATTTTGGTTTTCGCCGATTCTAATTGGCTGAGTTGGATTGATTGAGTTCTTGTTGAAATAGCGAGGGTCTGGTTGTACAAACTCTGCGGTTATTGGCTCAACGACCTCCACCTCGGCTTGCTGGTCTTGGGGAACGGCAAACAGCTTGCTTGAAAGAATCAGTGAAAATGCACCGCTGATAAAAATAACGACGATAATTATGGCTATGTCCTTTTGTTTCATCCCGTTAGAATTCCTCCGTTCGCATTACACTACGGTTATGTTCTATGTTCACTGAGCCATCCGGCAGCAGAATTTTAACGGGATTCATCACTTCACCACCTTTTTTTGTACATCTAGCGTTTTTTCAGGCTGGTAGTAGGTCTTTGCTGCAACAGAAACTTGTAAATCGGCATTGGTGCCGCTAATCTCTAGCGTGCTAATCTTCATCGGTCTGATTGACCGGCTAAAAATTGATAACAAATCTTGGGCACTCTTGAAGTTACCGGTGGCCGAGACTTCAAACAGCATATCAATAGGAGCCGAGCTGGTCATAGGTGTTGCCTGTTGTGCGACTTCATCATCGGTACCAGTAATGCTCCCTATCCTGTAGCCGTCATCGAGAATCTTCTCTAAACTGGTGGCAAGAGCTGGAAAATCATATTTACTCGGCAACGCATCAAGTACTATCTTAGCGTTGTCGCCATCGCGTTCACCCGATCCGTTCGGATTGCCGCCGATAACATTGTCTGGCGTGTCAACAAACGCGCGATATGCCACCACTAGCTCATCAACCGTGGCAAGGTTTTGTTCCAGCTGATTCCGCGCCAACTCTTTCTGCTGGATAAGTCGCCCCTGGAAGCTGCTTTTTACCCACAAGCTTCGAGCTGCGATGAGCGAAAATACCACAATAAAGGCAGCTGCAGCAATTGCAACGACCATCATGGTGTTTGCCTTATCGATTTGGATACGCTTGAGTGAGGTTTGCTTTGCCATACCTACTGCCCCCCTCCGTTGGTTGGTTGTTCATTGGTTTGGAATAAGTCGGTTGGCTTTTCGGTTTGCGATCGTGTCGAGATAATATTTGGAACCGACAGTTTCACTTCTTGGGTATTTTTGAATATTTCCGGATCGAATTTAAAGTCAAGCTGATAACTTGCGCCCTGTTCGCCCACTCCGAAGTTCGATAAGACGACTTCAGAAAAAACCGGTTTTTGGTCGGTGCTATCGCCAACGACATAGGTGGTGAATTTGAGCGTATCGGCAAATTTGTTCACCGTTACGAGGGAGCCAGCGGCTCCAGAAATAGACATGGTATTTTCTTCAAAATTAACGCTGACCGTAGAAATACTCGCCTCGGCTGGTGTAACTTGACCCAGGTAGTTCAGCACGCGCGATGCAGCCGGCTTGTCCTCGTGCAATGGCGTCAGACTGCCCAACTGGTTTTGCACGGTGAGTACTTTATCGATATCTGGAATCGCTTTTAGTTCGGCAACACCGTTTTCGATGTCTTTGGTCAGGTTATCAATGTGTTGGCGCTGCACAACATGAACGACAACAAATAGCGTGATGAATATCGCCAGCGAAATACCAGATGCAATGATTGCCAAGCCAGTTACAGTGCGCTTCATGCGGCGGGTACGAATAAATTCGAGTTTTACGTCTGGTAATAAATTAAATTGGATCATTCTACTCTCTCCGCCAGTCCTGCCGCCACGCCAAAGGTATTCGACACAGCCAACAGTTCATTTTGTTTGTCTTGGGAGTACGAAACATTGCGCCAGGCATTGCCGATTTCGACATTCACGCCAAACTTATTAGCGAGATACAACGGGAACTCCGGCAGCGTCGAAGCACCGCCCGTCACAATAATCCGGTCAAACTGCGTGCCAGCGTACCGTGTCTGGAAAAATTTTATCGACTTTTCGACTTCGCTCATGATGATGTCGACAGTGCCGATAATTGCCTGGTAGATCTGGCCTTCCAGTTTGTCCTTGCTGAGTCCAAATTTAAATATAAACTGCTCGGCTTGTTTGTCATCAATGCCCAGGCCTTGGGTTGCGGCATGGATAATGGCCTCTGAACCGGTTGGGATTGATCGTGTCAGACGCGGTGCGCCGTTCATGACAATCACCAGATCCGTACTTTTGTAGCCAATGTCCAGCACCATTTGCGGCACGGTAACATCTGGGGCTATCAGGGCACGCGCCAAGGCAAGATTATCAGGCTCAAACGCAATCACATTGAGCCCTATTGACTCCAGCATATCAAGGCGTTTTTCAATAAACTCGTTGCTCACACTCGTCAGTAACACCTCGACTTTGGTTTTGTCTTTTGGCGAATCACCAAGCACCGCCCAGTCTATTTTTGACTCTGCCAGTGGTGTTGGTATGAGCGAATCGGCCTGGTAGTGAATAGTTCGTTCCAGATCTGCCGGTGATAGACGGTCGATATCAAACACGGTTGTAAATACTTTGTTGGATGGTATGCCAACAGCAGCATTCCGGCTGGTGACACGGCCCTGGGCTATCAAATCACGAATAACTTGCGTGACCTTCTGCTGATCAGCACTAGCGTCGCTCAGTGCGATTTTGCTATCAATCGGTGCGTAAGCATACCGTGCCAACTGCTTGGCTGAGCCGCTGCCGTGCAGCTCGACAATCCTGACCGCTGTGGTACCCAAGTCAAGTCCAAAAAAATCAGATACGCCAGACAATAAACTCATCCTCGTGGTGTCCTTTCTGACATGGTCTGTTTTCGCGAAGTAATGTTGTGCATATTTTATTACCGTTGAGGCCCTTGTCGCCCACCCGAGGCTCCAATGGGACTCATCTTACGCTTGATTATACATAAGCGGTATGCGCCCGCGCAAGTGGCTTTTACAGTATCGGTGGTAGACTGATGATGGAATCATACGTTTTGCTGCTTGATCCTGGCGTATTCCCGCCAAAATCGGTCAAAAAGAATTCTGGCAAGAACCTGAAGACTTCAGCAGCTCGCTGTGTTATGCCGACAGTTTCGTACGCACTTGTACTGTTCATCATAGAAGCGCTCAACTGACCGTAGGTACGGTCTAAGCGAACTTTTTTGGCAATGAATGCACCGTTAACAACCAATCTATTGTTATTACAGTTGTTGTACCATTCTCGCCTTGTAGTGCCCGTGGCACCACTAAAGAAGCCCCCTAAAAGTGCGCAGGTCGATATTTCGCCCCTGGTTCCATTAGCCATGGGCTGTGCAATATACACACCGTCAAGCCGTGTAACAGTTGGGGCTATACGGATGTCTCCTCTTACGACAAGACGGAAGCTTGGAATGGCAGGAATTGCGCCATAGTCGCCCAAAACAATGTTACCCCCTATATAGACATTTCCGTCTATATAGACAGTGGTCTGTTTGCTTGAAGATACTGTTCCCGATATTGTTGTAATCCCAGTGGGACTAAAATGGTGCTCACCCCCTGGAGTGCTATTTAGATTTACGGTGTGCGAGCCTGTTATATTCTGTTGGGTCGGCGCATCGGCAAAATAGTCCCGGACACAGCGGAATTTACCATAATCACCAATGCTCTTTTTACCCGACCCACTTCCGTCGAAGTTGCCAAAAATAAGACCAGCCGGAATATTGGTTGGTATGCCGTTCGTCCAGTTTCCATGCGGCGCTAAGGGTGGTTCACCGGTGCCAAGGCGGGTACCGGCAGAGTGGAACTGCTGGATTTCACCGAGTGCAAACGCTGCATATTGTACAGACGAGGCAAGTTTATGAAGCTGGTTGGATCTCGTCGCTTCGTCTTGATACGTAAAAATACCGGCTGCTGGGCTAAATGGATCGCAGCTCTGCAGCTCGTTACCTTCATCATCTTTGCCTGCAAAATTACCACCGACAAATACGTCATTGCCATAAAATTTCGTATACGGCGTTTCGAGTGGGTCAATCACAACCGTAAAACATATATCGCTAGAGCTTACTGTTGTCTGGGTTGCGCTTGCGGGACTTGCGGCGGCTCGGAAACAGTAATCACCAAGCGGTGCATTATCAGGAACGTTATACCGAACAGTTGTCCAGCCACGACCACGGCCAAAGCCGCCAACCGCTGAAGCCTGCGGGTTACTACAGTTTGCACTTGCGCTACTATGGCCTGGCACTCCTGCCGTAGTCTTGATGGTCCATCTGCTATCTTGCATATTATTTATGCCGCCACCCGCCGTGAGGGCTGTACTGCCAGGTTCGGTTCTCGGCATGAAAGTCTCGGCATAGCTTGGATAGTCACCAGGCCCCGTACCACGAGTAAACACAGTTCCACTTGCTCCATTTCGTGGTGTCCTTAAGCGTAACGACAATTCGCTGGTGACACTTGCTGGGAAAATCGTATTACCCGTATTGCAGAGTGAAGCTTCAATCTCGACTGCACCGCCCTGTTTGACACGCAAGCCCCCAGCACCCCCTGCTATAACTCGACCCCTACTATTAACAACATGTTCAAAGCGAAGACTAGGATCATCTTTCAAATCACCATTCAATGATATACCCGTCAAGATAAGCCCAACAAGATCACGAGATGATTTTACATATATTTCGATACTTGTTATCCTGCCTGTCCCGAACGGATTGGTACCTGATTTAATCGTAGCCGTAAACTCATCGTTAATATTACTGAAGCCCCTATTGCACATGGGTACGCTTCCTGAGTCCGTCGTGGTTGAGCCAAACCCATCGCACGATATGTTCATAGGCACACCGTTAACCTTCACACCAACAAAGTTATCTGCCATTCCCCGCATAGTAAGCCTCACTGTCGACATATCTACCCGTGGGTCTATGACTAAAGGACTAGAGGAGCTGATATTTTTATATCTGAACACATACGTATTCCAGTTGGCATAATTACCCCCGTTGTTATTTGGAAGTACCTCTCCGCCTGCAGGTGGACCATGCTGCCTCCCATTAAACGGTGGCCCTTGGGGCACAGGACTATTACCATCATAACTAGGGTCGTAGCACCACCCAGACGGACTCCCAGCTTGTTGTGCAAGTCCATTGCCTTCATGTGTTCCATCGTTGTTTAATCCTATCCATCTGGCGTTACCTGCGGCGGCCCATGGGTGCGTATTCGAAAAAGTTGTTCCAGACTTTGTCTGGGTACCTACCATGAATTCCTCAACGAGGATCGCATCTCGTGCTCCGTTGCTTTTTTGGCAAGTTCGCTTGCCCGAGTCATTGTAAATTCGGGCTATTGACCAATGCAAATCGGCTTTTTTTTGATTCGCGTCTATATTCGGACGCTTGCCATTACTTGAATTTACCCCCGTTCTTCTAATTGTTGGAAAATAACTTGCTGGCGCAGGCGCCGCTTTTGTTGTGTTGATATCTGAATATATTGCAAAAACCACCAGGAACAAAATGGATAATACTAGTATCAAAGCAGGTCTTCTTAAGAATTCAGAATGATTAAAATACAGCCGTCTACGCATATTGGCTATCCTGCCTCCAAAGTTGACACCATCTCTTGATAGAATTCCCGATCTGGACCTTCGTAGCCAGAAGGCAATCCTGCGTCATAGGCACTCAATGCTCTACGATAGTATTCTCTAGCATTACCCTGATGGCCAGTTAACACATAGTACCCTGCCGCCTGAGTATAATATCGTGGATCAGTTGGATCTAACTCTACGGCCTTTAATATTGATTCTAAGGCAACTTTGTAATCCACCGATCTTGCTTCTAAATCTGCCTTCACTGAATAAAGATACGCTACCTCTCTCTTGTTTTCCAGATTGCGTGCTATGTGATCATCGACAAGTTTTAAGGCTCCTTTAAAATCACCTTCTGCCGCCTTCGTGCTCGCTTCGCTTGCAACAAGTCCTTCATCTCCTGAGAATTCTGCTGGCGTCGCGTCATTTTCAGCCGTACTGTTTGATTGGCGGTTATTTTTCTGTACGAGAAAAATCGTGAGACCACCTACAATCATTACGGTCACAAGAATAGCAATGAGGATTGGCCGCTTGACTGCTACGCGTGTGTGTAACCCATTCGCAATACTCCCCTCATCTAGGACGACGCCTTTCATCTCTTTGCTGCCCTGTTGCTTTGGTTTGCGAAATTTCATAGTACCCTCTTTACGTACAATATAGACTATTTACGCTTATGATTAAACCCCGAAAATGCACTTCAGAAAACAAGCTACCTCTGTTAGAATGTATGCATGTCTTTATCTATTGGAATTGTTGGGCCTGCCCCGCACCAAAACCTGCGCGGAGCAGTCTGTAATCAGATTGTGGAGCCGCAAGTTTTTGGTGCAGATGCCGGAGACCAAGCATGAGCTTGAGTATCGGCATCGTGGGGCTGCCGAATGTCGGCAAGTCTACCCTATTTAACGCATTGACCGACAATAATATATTGGCGGCTAACTATCCGTTTGCCACCATCGAGCCAAATACCGGCATTGTGCCGATTCCTGATGTGCGCCTGCAAAAACTGTCCGAGCTTTATAATAATGCACCGATTGTGCCGGCCACGGTCACGTTTGTTGATATTGCCGGTCTGGTCGCGGGCGCTGCTCAGGGCGAAGGCTTAGGCAACCAATTCTTGGCTAATATTCGCTCCACGAACGCCATTGCTCATGTGGTGCGTGCGTTTTCCGATAGTAACGTGCAACATGTCGACGAAACACCCAACCCCAAAAAAGACATTGAAGTTATCAATACCGAACTTATTTTGGCGGACCTGCAGACTGTCGAGAAGCGCCTGCCGCAACTGCAAAAAGAGGCCAAGGCGAATCCCAAACTGAAGCGTATGGTTGATTTTTTGGAAGCCGTGAAACAAACACTTGATGGCGATACGCCTCTTTTTGAAGAATCTGGAAACTGGAAAACAGAAGATAGAACGTGGCTACAAAAGGAGCTACAGTTGCTAACGCTAAAGCCTGTCATATATGTGTTCAATGTGGATGAAGCCACCCTGGCAAACGAAGACGCGAAACAAAAATTAGTGCAGCTTGTCTCGCCCGCTCAGTCTGTTTTTATCTGCGCTAAGCTCGAAGCAGAACTGCAAGGCCTGGACGAAATCGACCGCACCGAGCTGCTGGAAAGCTATGGTGTGAATGCGTCTGGACTTGAGCAACTCATCCACGCTGCCTACGATACGCTTGGGTTGCAGAGCTACCTCACAGCTGGTGACAAAGAAGTCCGGGCCTGGACTATCCCCAAAGGCTCAACTGCTCCGCAAGCCGCCGGTGTCATTCACGGTGACTTTGAACGCGGGTTCATTGCCGCTGATGTTGTGAGCTACACTGACCTGGTGCAGGCCGGATCTATCGCTGCAGCGCGTTCTGTAGGCAAGCTGCGAACCGAAGGCAAAACCTACGTCATGCAACCAGATGATGTCGTTGAGTTCAAGTTTAACGTTTCGTAGCGAGCAGTAAGCCGCCGAACTTGGCCACGCGGCTGCGTGAAGTAATCGGTGCTTTAGTGTATGGGTTAGCCGCGTAGCGCTGTGGAGCCTGCGCAATTGGCTGCATGCCAGCACCAGCAGGAACCGGCGCCACCGGCTGAAATACCGGCCGTTGCTGGACTGGCTGCGGCTGGGCGACTTGCTGGAATAGTCCAACTTCAGGTTGCGGAACCATGGCGGGCTGATTGGTGCTATGCTGGCGCAGCTCGATGACCCGCTGCTGAACATAGACTGCAATGTCGCGGAGTTCTTTGTGGCGCCACGCTTGGAACGATAAGTTCTTGTTCGGCGTACAAATGAGGACCGAGGCATCAAGCAAGCGGTAGCCATAGTCAATCTCCGAGATCATGTCGTAGCGCAGGTCGGTAACGGTTAAAAACATCGGTTTTTTGTCGATGAGCAGCAACCGTTGATCGGTGGCGCAGAGCATCGCAAAGCCGCCCTCATACCGGCCGTTGATACAGCCTTGTATTTCTTCGCCTTCCATTAAGATTTTGGGCAATTCTTTGAGCTCACCGCGCCCCCAGAACCGGAAGGATACGCCGATACGCTTCAACTGTCTCTCAACGTCTAGTGCTTGTACCATAATGGCCTCCCTTCTGTTACGTTTCTATCGTACGCCCTGACGTGCTATCTGTCTGTTAGGTTCGTCACAGGCCCGTTATGATTTTTATCACACGATTAGGGTGGGTTCTACTCACAAGGGTCGGTTTGTGGCATAATGTATCTATGTTGGCAGACGATATACGGGACCAAGCTCTCGCTCAGCTGTTTCGGAAAGGGACGAGACTAACGTACAAAAAAGGCGAGTTAATCGTACGCCCCAATGAAACGCCTTCGGGCGTTTTTTATGTCGAGGAAGGCATGGTCAAAGCCTACGACATCACCAAATACGGCGAAGAAAACCTGTTGATTATCCGCAGAGAGGGCGAGGTATTCCCCATTATCCGGACGCTCTCCGGCAAAACACAAAGTGTTATCTACGAAGCTATTACTCCTGTTACCGTATGGCGTATCGACCAACAAACATACCTTGAGACTCTGCGGAGTGATGTCAATATTATGCTACCAGTCCTAGACTTGGTGGTGGAGATGTATCGTTTGCACTCCGAGCGCATTATTAATCTTGAGTACCGCACCGTCCGTGAGCGGTTGATCTCGTTTCTATTGACAACATCGAACCGCTTCGGCAAAAAAACCAAAGACGGCACCCTGCTTGACCTGCCCCTCAAACACCAAGATATCGCCAGCTCCATCAATGCATCGCGCGAGACTACTAGCCGCGAGCTGTCCGCGCTGGAACGCAAAGGCCTCATCAGCAGCCAACAGTCCAAAATTACAATCAAAGACAAAAAGACACTCAAAAGTTTTCTGTAGTAACCCCGGCTCGCCATAACAACACCTATAAATCAGGATTTTAGCCGATACAGATTATTCAGCCAGCGCCGCTTCGAGGCTGGCACCAAGCCGGGCGATATTTCGCGTACCGACGTTTTCAGTCAGGACCGATACAATCAGGCTGCGACCGTCTTTGAGCCGCACGATGGCCGTATCGTGGTATTCAACCAAATCACGAAAACCGATTTTGCTGTAGACGTCAGCGTTTTTGAAACCGGTCTGCAGCGTTGCCTGGTAGGTTTGATGCAGCATCGAGTCCATCAGCGCTTTCTGCGAAGCGCTCGAGAGGCCTTGCCCGCGTTCGATCCGAGCGAGCACTATGGCGGCATCTGCAGCAGACGTGGTAATTGCGGTCATCGAGGTATGTTTGAGCCCGTAGGTTTTGAGCTGGGAGGTTAGATTTTGGCCGCCCAGTTCGGCCAGCATTTTTTCGCCGCACGGACTATGGCTGGTGCGAATCATTTCGTCCAGACATTTGCCGCGCGTCCAGCCGTTCAGATAGGGATCGCTCAGTTTATAGGTGCCGTCATCTATCTTTTGATAGCCAACGTAGGCCACGTACAATTTATAGATGCTGGCTGCGAAGAAGGATCGGTCCGGGTTTGTTTCTGCCAGGACTGTACCGGTGCTATCAGTTATCACGACCGCCGCCGTGCCGCCAACAGACTGTTGCCACTGCGTGAGCACCGTTTGGATAGCGAGCTTGTCAAACTCAGGCTCTTTGGGTTGTTCTGGTTCTTCTGGCGTCTGTGGTTGGTTGTCGATCACGGCTGGCTCGGCCGGTGCTGCAGGGGACGAACTACGCATCCGCCATACCGCCAGCGCTGCACCCAGAACGAAGAAAATTACCAGTGCTATAACCACCCAACGCCGTCGGTGCGGCCGAGGCTGCGGCGCCGGCTCGTCAATCGACCGCATGGCTTCGTCCAGCGCAATTTTGGTTTCTTTGTCTTCCATGTTATTGACCTAACGCTTTTTTGGTTTCTGCCCAACGTAAACGCGTCTCGACCGTCCGCTGGATAGCTTCGTTGCCTCGTCTGGTAATCTGTCCGGCACCGCTGGTGTTGGCAACTGGTTCGTAGGTCAATGTGAGCGATAGTTTTTCCAAGCCCTGCTGTTCGGCTTGCTCCAGACAATCGTCTGCTGCCGCTTTTGGCTTGCATGTTTCAGCTAGAGCCAGCCACTTGCCCACCGCGTCGCTGTAGGGAATATCCAGGCTGACTGCAATATTGACACCTCGATTTGTCTCGGCTTCCAGCTGGTCAAAAATAAAGTTGCCAGTCGAGTAAAATATCGGTTTGTCTTTGTAGACTTCGCTATTTTGCACCCAATGCGGACTGTTACCAACCACAAATTCGGCACCGTTATCAATAATACGACGCGCGATGGCCTGCTGATTGGCACCGGCCTCGGCTACATACTCTGCCCCGGCATGCATCAGCCCAAACACCGGCATGACCTTGGCGTAGCGCTGCATGGTTTCGATTTCGTCCGGGCGCGGATCGCGGCCAAAATAATGCCAGGCGCAGTAAGCAACTGGCAGTACGCCCTCTTGGTCGCTGCCGTCAGCCTGAGTGACATGAACAGTGAGACCCATGACCTCGCAGATATCATCGGTCTCAGCCGGGTCGTAGTTGCCCACCACCTGCAGACCAGCCTTGCGCAGATGCGCTTGTGTTTCGACAAAAGTTTCTTGGCCAAGGTCGCCCGAGTGATTGTTGGCAAGGTTTACCTGGCTAAAATACTTGGTAAATTCGGGTAGCCACTCCGGGCGGCAATTAAATTGCAGGTTGGCAATCTGCTGTGCATACGGAATGGTAATTTTGTCGGTTGTCGGACACTCCCAGTCCACAATCCATTCGTCATACTGGGCTGGCTCAAATGTATTCATGCCGCTAAATGGCTGACTATAGTCATAGCCACTAGGCGTTTGGGCAGCCCGCTCGACAGCTCGGGCCAGCACCACCGTGCCGCTAAACATATAGGTCCCGCTGACGGCTGTCGGAGTGTCTTCCTGTGTATCCTGGACCTTGCCAGAAGTATCTGGAGCGGCCGCAGGTTTTGCGAACAACCAAACAAACAGAATAGCAGCAGCGATACATATCAGGAGCAAGACGCCAGCCCGCACCAACCAACGCCACTTGCTGGGCTCTGGGTGTACACTATATGAACGCTTTGGAAGCCTCACCATGCCTGTCATGCCTTTCTGGCTTTATTAAAGCAGACTGGACGCTTTACTTCCAGTTCAGAACGATTTGTTCAATGGTTTTGACGATTTTATTGTGCGGCGGCAACGTATTGTCTTCGTAGTAATGATTGGTGTTCATGTAGTTTTCAACCACGCTCAAACAAACGATATCATCGGCAATCAGGTGGATTCTGTCGACAGCGGGCACGCTGGCAAGCGGTGTGGCGACGATAATTTTTTCAGTCCGAATCGGTTTTAAGAATTCAGCCGCTGCATCGAGAGACAACGCGCTGTTCAGCCCATCAGAGACGAGGATAACGTTTTGCCCGTATAACAAGTTGCGGCGGATAAGCCCGCCCTCGCCCAGCAACTGATTGATGGCATGAAATTTCTGGCGTTTTTCTTGTTCGATATAGTTATGGTACTCGCCGGTAAATTCCTCGAGTTGCCCGGCTGAGAACATATTGTTGTAGGTAAAGCGTCCATCTTGGTCAATCACGGCTAACGGATCGTGCTCACCCGGCAGGTGGATAGCTTCGGTGAGCAACATCGTTAACACGCAGTGTAGTTCGCGAGCAATTTCCGCACCAACCACAACAGCACCATCAGACAGTGCTATAACCGCACAGTTTTCGTAGCGGTATTTTGGTCCTAGTTTGGCTGCAATTAATGTGCCCGCCTCGGTCCTGTCTTTAAAATACATCCCTAACAGTGTCGCATCACAAAGGCCTGCTGTCTAGCATAGCTAGCCACTCTGCCCTTGTTTGTGGCGCATCACTGTGTCAGCTGGCGTCTGTCTCTCGCTCTCCGTATCATTTATACGGTTCGCTCGCTCCTCCTTGCTTCCTTGTGCTGCATCCACATGCGAAACTGTTAGACTGTGTCGCATGCGCATAGTGCCGCTGTCTAGCACAGCATCGCTAACCCCCTGCAGGGGCTCACAGACCTCACACTTGAGTAAAGAACGAGGCGTAAATGAGAAGCGGAAGAAGCCGTAGGAGTGCTACGGCGACTGAGCATCGGAGTTTACAACAAAGTTATTTGCCAAGAACCAAAAAGCAAAACGGCTTTGCCGGTTTACTTTTTGGTGGTGTGTGGTCTGAGTAGGTAAAAACGCTCGACGTTGCCCTTAGCGCCAGCTACTTGCGAGTCGGCTTTTTGCTCAATCACAAAGTATTGTTTGGCCCAGTTCTCAAAATCGTGCAAAATCTCGCGCCGAACCCGGTCGTTTTTGATGACACCTTTATGTTTGGCACTATCCCCTGCTTCAAACTGTGGCTTGAGCATGGCAACGATGTGCGTGCTGTTGTCCACCAACGTTGCCACATGCGGCAATATTTCTCGTAGAGAAATAAATGATACATCTATCACGACAACATCAGCTGGCTCAGACAGTTTGTGTATAGTCCGGATGTCAGTTTGCTCGTGCAGCTCAATGTTCGGATTGCCATGTAAACTCGGGTGTAATTGGTCAGTACCAACCTCAACCGCGATGACCTTTTTTGCCCCGTGCCTGAGTGCATAGTCAGTAAATCCACCGGTTGAGCTACCGACATCAAGCACTACTTTGTCTCTAAAATCGAGACTGAACTGATCAGCAATCGAAGCTAGTTTCAGACCGGCCCGCGAAACATACTGCTCCTGTGCACTTAGTTTTAAATCAGCACGAACATCAACAAAATAGCCAGGTTTCGTTACCACCTTGTCATTGACGGTCACCTGCCCAAGTTTAATAAAGCTCTCTGCCTGACTTCGCGTCGCCACCAAGCCCTTCTCAACCAGTCCCTGATCCAACCTAGTCTTTTTTGCGTTCACGGTAGGCTCCGGTTTCGGTGTCCACACTAATCACATCGCCGGTTTTAATAAACGCCGGAACTTTGACTGTGATGCCTGTCTCCAGCGTTGCATCTTTCATGACAGAGCTGGTCGTGTCGCCTTTGACGACGTCTTCGGCGTAGGTTACTGCGAGATAGACATTCTTTGGTAGCTCAACATTGATAATGCGTCCGTCAAAAAACTGCACCACGACTTTGTCGCCTTCTTTGAGATAGCCCGCTTGATCGCCAATCATATCACTGGCAACTTCAAACTGTTCGTAGGTATCTTCGTTCATAAAATAGAACGTCGCACCGTCGTTATACAGGTACTGAACATTTTGATTACTCACGTCAGCAGGCTCGACAGATTCGTTGCCCTTGAATGTCTTGTCGAGCACCTTTCCGTCTATCAGACTCTTGATTTTGACGTTTACAATTGAGCCACCGCGACCCATCACCTTCTGGCCGTATTCTGTTACTCGGTATGGCACGCCTTCATACTGAAAAATTGTGCCTTTTTTAAGATCAGTTATCCCAAAAGACACAGTCTATCCTTCTGTGGGATAAATCCCTAGAATTCGGTTACCATCACAAATATATGCCAACCCTTTTGATCCCTCTATGCTTTGTACGCCTGCACCCTCGATTGCTTCCCTAGTTAGGACGAACGGAGAGCTTGTATCACGGGGGGTATCATGTACTGTCACCTGGATAAGTCCTTCTTGGTCTCCTTCAGTGCTTCCCGCAACTTCTAGGCGTTCCACTAAGTAAGTTTTTATCATCTGAGTCTCCTTGTTAACTATTTGCTACGAATGGTAGAAGCGCCAAGTGACGAGCGCGTTTGATAGCGCGAGCCAGTTGCTTCTGTTCGTTTTCACGTAGGCCGGTTTTTTTACGTGGCTCAATTTGCCCGTAAATGTTTACGAAGCGCTGCAAACTTTTGAAATCTTTGTAGTCAAAGTAGGCAACTTCGTTTCTTGTCTTAAAAATCTTTCCCATATTCGCTCCTTTCGTCGCTCTAGATTATAGAAGTTAGATTGTAGAATATAGAATCTATTCTAAAATCTATAATCTTTATTCTTAAATTCTAATTAAAACGGTATATCGTCTAGGTTAATAGGTTCGTCGCCGACATCTTCGATGACCACGTCATCTTTGTCGGCTTTTTTGCTTGGTGCGGGCTTGCTGTCAGCCTGATAATTATTGCTCCCGCTGGCGTTGTCTCCGCCGTCACCGCCACCGCGGCTATCAAGGAACGTGACGTCGTTGGCCAGCACCTCAACTTTGCTGCGCTTCTGCCCGTCTTGCTCCCAGCTTCGGGATTGCAGGCGCCCCTGCACCAAGCAGCGACGACCTTTGCTCAAATACTGCGCAACGCGCTCGCCGAGCGGACCCCACGCAACAATATCAATATAGTCTGTTACCTCTTGCCATTCGCCGCTCTGGTCTTTGTAGCTGCGGTTGAGTGCCAAGCTAAAGCTACAGACGCTTTGCCCGCTAGGAATCTGGCGCAGTTCGGGATCCCGCGTTAGGTTTCCCATTAGTGTTACTTGATTTAAGCTTCGTGCCATGTGGTTCTCCTTTGTCGAATCAGATTACAGTTTACAGCTGACAGTTCACAGTTTTTCTTTTTTATTACTGTAGCCTGTCTACTGTTGACTGTCTACCTTTCTCCGTTAGCTTCGTCTTTTTCATCTTTTGTGCTACGCTCTTTGCTTGCTTTTTCCCCAGTAGTAGATGCTTCGTCATCACTACGGGACTTCGCTTTGGCCGCCTTTGCTTCAGCTGCTTTAGCTAGCTCTTTTTCGTCCTGCCGAACGATAAGGTAGCGAATAACTTCATCGGTGATGTTGAGCGTTGACTCAAGCTTACCGACGTTTTCAGCTGGCATTTCTACGATGTAAAACACGTAGACGGCATGGTCGTTCTTGGCAATTAGGTATGCAAGTTTTTTCTTGCCCCAGTTGTCAGTCGAAACGACCTTGGCTTTGTTATCGCTAAAGATTTTCTTGACTCTGTCTTCAGCCTTTGACAAATCGACCTCAAGTCCTGGGTCGTAAAGAATTGCTACTTCGTATTGTTGCACGAGTACCTCCTCTGGTTATAGCCCACACGCCTAAAGCTGTGAACCGATTAATATGTAGCTCTATTGTAACCCAATCACCCCTGTTCGTCAACTGGTTCGTCGGAGAAGTTTTCGTCTAGTACCGCATCTGGGGTACCACCTGCCGCTATATCTGGGCTGGTATTCAGTACTTCCTCAACGCTGTTGACCAGCACTTCACGCGGCCGTGAGCCATCAGCCGGGCTGATAATGCCCCGTTCTTCCATTGTCTCAATAAGCCGTGCCGCACGGGCATAGCCAACGCGCAAACGCCGTTGCAACAGGCTGGTGCTGGCCTTGCGAGCCTGCACGACAACGCCGACGGCATCTTTCCACATATCGTCATTGGTGTCGGTATCCATGCTGGCCACGACACCACCCCGACCATTGAGCTGCACCGGTTGGCTGACAACTTCATCGTCATATTGTGGCTCGCGCTGGTCACGAATAAACTGCGTCACCTTGTTTGTTTCGGCGTCAGATATAAACGCACCCTGTACGCGCTTTGGCTTGGGCATGTCGGCGGTCAGCAGCAGCATATCGCCCGAACCAAGTAATTTCTCGGCGCCCATTTGGTCAATGATGGTTCGTGAATCAACTTGGCTGGCAACCGTAAAGGCAATACGCGCCGGAATATTAGCTTTGATAAGCCCGGTAATCACATCGACACTCGGCCGCTGTGTCGCTAAGATCAGGTGAATTCCCACGGCACGAGCTTTCTGGGCGATACGCACAATCAGCGCTTCGACGTCGCGGGCTGCCATCATCATCAGATCAGCCAGCTCATCGATAACCACCACGATATATGGCATGCCTTCTTCTTTTTTCTGGTTGTTGTACTCAACAATGTTGCGCACGCGGGCTTCAGACAGCGCGGTGTAGCGTCGTTCCATTTCGGCAACTGTCCATTTGAGCGCACTAATACATTTCTCTGGCTCGGTAATAACCGGTGTTAGCAGATGCGGAATGTCGTCGTATGGTTTGAGCTCGACTTGTTTGGGGTCAACCAGTACCAGCTTGAGATCGCTCGGGCTGTTGCGGTACAACAGACTGGTGAGGATAGTATTTATCATCACCGACTTACCAGACCCCGTCTGACCGGCAACCAGCAAGTGCGGCATTTTGGCCAAATCGGCCACAATCGGCGTGCCGGATATGTCTTTACCGATACTAAAACCAAGCGGCCCCGTCACCCCTGCCCATTCTTTTGACTGCAAAAGGCTGCTAATGCGCACCATCGCCGGCTTGATATTCGGCACCTCGATACCAACCGCCCGCTTGCCCGGGATTGGTGCCTCAATACGGATCGAATGTGCTGCCAGATCCAGCGCCAGGTTGTTCTCCAGCGCCGTGATTTTGGTCAGGCGCACCCCTGTTGGCGGCTTCAGCGTAAACTGCGTCACGCGCGGGCCGATATTGGCCCCTTCCATATCGACACCGATGTTAAAGTTTTCAAAACTTTCCTTGATAATCTGGGCGTTGCCCTCGACATCACCAGCATCGGCCTTGTCTTGTTTTTGCTCTAGCAAATCAATCGCCGGGAATTTCCACGACGGATCGCTGGCCGTTGTCAGCGCACTATGGTTCTGTTGCGGTGTCAACTTTTCGGCGGTATTTTTCAGTACGGCCGCACTGCGCGCCGAATGATGTTCGACCGGGACGCCCTCGTTCATCTGGAAGCCTTTTTGCTCGGCTTTTTCTTTGAGGTCCTCTAGATCGGTATCTTCTTTTTCGCGCCGAAACGATTCAAACAATCGAGCCAGTACCTTCGGCGAAATGCCAAAACCAAGGAAAAACGCCAACATAGCAAGGATAAAGAACATAATACTGGCCGGTACTGCCGTGATGGCGGCGAGCGTCACACCGCCGATGAGTTCGCCAACCGCGCCACCATGACCGCCAGTTAATTCGCCGAATTCATCCTTTGAAGCAAACGCGGTGAACAAAAAACAAGCGCTCAAGGTTACAAATCCAATCATGCTGGCAAATTTCTCCAGTGGGATTTGTTTGTCTTCGCTGGTAAACTTCCACAGCCCCAGCGCAAATAATACCAGTGGTGTTAGGTACGCAGCCCAACCAAAAGCCCAGAACGTCGCGCCAAAGAGCCCTTCTGGTAGCGGACCGCCGGCGCCAAAGCCGCCCAGCAGCAAAAAGCCCGCCAGCAGCATCATGATGATGGCGCCAGCCAGCGGCCAGAATCCAGAGTCTTCCTTCTCTTCTTCCTTTTTCTTTTTGGATTTTGTCTGTTTTTTCTTTGCCATTTCGCTTACGATTTTACCACTTATTTAGTTGAAACAACAGTAGTAACAGCTATCCTTTAATTATAGCAAAATGTTCGCTTTTTGTCAACTTCTCTGTTAGCATGCCGTTTGTGCTTTTATAAAATTTAGTTGGTATACTTTTTTATATGGTTAATAAAAGAATGACCTACAAGGGATTCCCAGACCCATGCGTGGAGTTTAACCCTAGGCCTGGCGCAGAATTTGACCCGATTCATGTCCCTGTTCCCTTTTTGAATAACAAAACCGCCGAAAGCGATTTTGCCAATAAACTTAGAGAGGAAGTTCGCCGGGCATGTGGAAACACTGCCTGTTCAGGATACGCCCCGCTCAGTAGCGCCGGTCTGGCCGGCAAGGGACCTGCCAGGGTCATCATTGGTGCAAAAATATCCTGCTCAAATCAACAATGTCCACTTATCGATCCCCCTGAGTCGGGAGATAGAGAGCCCGCCCCATCCTTAGCACCATTACCCTCACTGGAAGCAGAAGCCCCGATTCCAGTTACACCTTAGTTATCTTTTTTCTCGCAACCCGTCGTATAATGGGGTTTATGGCAAAGAAATTCACCGGCTTTTGACTATAGCTCCTCGTGCGTAGAATGTGCCGACTCTGTCGGTATTAATTTTGATTTGACGTAAAGGAGTTAGCTATGAAAGTTGGAACACTAGAGTTCAATCCTGTTGAAGAAAATAAAAATCTAATCGGCAAGCCAACCCTCACGGGCATTGAAGCGAACAGCCTTGCGGGCATTTTGGTCGCTGAAATTGACCCGAAACTATCAGATACCGCTGCTTTTTGCGAAGCGTACAATGTTGCCAAGGATATATATGCCGTCAATTGTGTCATCGTTGCAGCAAAGCGAGCCGACAAGGTTTGGTACGCTGCGTGTATGATTCCGGCGACAAAACGAATCGATGTAAATGGCATTGTTCGAAGAGAGCTAGATGCGCGGAAAATATCGTTCGCACCAATGGACAAAGCCGTATCGTTAACGGGCATGGAATACGGTGCGATTAACCCGATTGGTTTGCCAAAAGATTGGGTGATTTTGGTTGACCAGGACGCGGCAAAACTAGAGCACGCAATTATTGGCAGCGGTGTTCGTGGCTCGAAGCTGTTGGTAGCGGGCAAACTTTTGGCTTCCCTGCCGAACAGTAAAGTCCTCCCCCTCACAAAAACAAACTAAAAACCAAGGGGAGCAAAAAGCTCCCCTTATAACTTCCCAACGAACATTGCCAGAAACTGATGAGCTTGTACCGAGTCAAGCCTGTTGACTGCCCGAGCTCCGTAATTAGAAGCACTAGCGAGGGATGCTTGCCAACCAACAGGCGCGATACAAGTCTCAATCATTGTTTCTGGCACCGTTCGGAGTTTTTGCATACTTTTGTCGGTACAAAAGTATGAGCAGTGATCTAGTCCACCCTTGGGTCGTGACCAAGGAGTTGTTGGCGCATCTGCGCAAACCGCTCTTGTTGTTCTTGCGCCATCTGCTCTGGGCTCTTCTCGGCCTTGGGCGCCGCCTTGCCTTTGGCAGGCTTGTCACTGTTGCCGTTACCCTGTTTGCCGCCAATGACGTTCACGACCGGTATGACAATCGGTGAGCGCTGGGTCATTTCGTACAAATAGTGCGTGACGTGGTCTTTGAGCTCTTGTTTGAAACGATCTAGATCAACCCGCTTAAACCGTTGTGTCGCGGCCCGTTTCAGCTCTGTACGCAGCCCAGTCATGAGCTCCTCAGAATCGCGGATATAGATAAAGCCGCGCGTAATAATATCGGGGCTAGTGAGCAGCTGGCCGGTCTTTTTGTCTACGGTCAAGATGACCGCCACAACGCCCTCTTCAGACAGCATAACGCGGTCTTTGACGACGATATTACTGACAACTGAACCCGACTGGTCGACAAGCATACTACCAACTGGCGCGTCGGGGCCTTTCTCGTACGAATCTTTCGTAAACAAATAACTTTCGCCGTTTTCGGCCATAATCAGGTTTTCTCGTTTCCATCCCTCTTCTACGGCCATTTCGACGTAGCGTTTACGATTCAAGTGGCCGGCGTAAATTGGCAGGAAAAACTTCGGACGTGCCAGGTGCAGCATTTCCCGATACTCGTCGCGGTGAGCATGGCCCGAAACGTGCAACGGTCCACAGCCATCAACTTCATGCGTCGGATGGCGAAATAGATGCACGCCTTTCGCCGATAATTCATTGCCAATAACCTCGTAACGGACTTCGTTGCCCGGAATTGGGTACGAACTCACCACAACGGTATCACCAGCATGCAATTTAATATGTGTATGAGTCCCCTCTGCCATGCGTTGCAGCGCAGCATTCGGCTCGCCTTGGCCGCCGGTACACATTACCAGGATTTTACTATCCTCAATCTTAGCAATATCTCGCATAGCCAGAAACGTACCTTTTGGCACTTTCAATAGTCCTTGACGCACCGCAATTTCGGCATAGGCCATCATGCTACGGCCATCCAAAGCAACTTTGCGTCCGGCAGCAACGGCAGCATTGATCACCATTTGTGTTCGGTTCATGTTGCTTGAAAACATAGCCACGAAAAGACGGCCTTCGGCGTTGCCTATAACATCATGGAAACTTTTTTGGAGCGTTGATTCTGTTGGCGTACGACCTTCGACTGCCGTGCTCATACTGTCGCTCATCAGTAACAGAACACCCTCGTCACCAAGCTCTTTGAGCCGCTTAATATCAGTTGGTTTTTCATCCAAAGGTTCCGGGTCAAGTCGCCAGTCGCCGGTGTTTATGATTCTTCCTACCGGCGTGTCAACAATCATCAAGGCAGACTCTGGCACAGAGTGCGTCACTCGAACTAGCTCAACCACGAACGGTCCCAACTTGAGGCGTTCGTGATTATCCATATTCATAATCACCTTTTTTGGTTCAAAATGTTCGGTACCATTCGGCATATCCTCAAAGGATTTCTCTATGACACCGATGGTAAAGCGTGAAGCGTAAATAGGCGCCGGGAACTTTGGCACAATGTGTTTGAGACCGCCCAGGTGATCCAGGTGGCCATGGCTAATAATATAGCCTTGGAGTTTTTTGTGGCTGATTGTCTCCAAATAAGACGTGTCAGCAATACTGTAGTTAATGCCCGGCAAATCAATACCAAGACTATTACCGCAGTCCAGAATGATATAGTCATTTTGCCACTCAACAACCTGCATGTTTTTTGCGCCTACTGCGTCCTGTCCGCCCAAAAAGGTAATTTTGAGCTTATCGAAATCATCAACGATTTGATTAGCCCGCGGCCGCTTATCGGTTGGTTTCGCAGCACTGTGGCGGTCGACCATTTTTCGAGCATCATCCATGTTGCGTTTTTGGGCGCGAATTGCTTCGCCCCTCGAGGCACTACGACCATTGCCGGTTTCTTTTGGTGCTTGTTTTGTCGCACCAGTCCGTGGCGGTTTAGCATTACCGCCTTGTGGTCGGCTGCGCCTTGGCGAGCGTTGCGATTGATTATTGTTAGGTTTGTTATTTTCCATATTTTTAATTCTCCTCTCTATTAATTGAGAATTTAATTTGTTTCTTGTAACTTTTGTAAAATTGCCGGTATCCGCGCAAAGTCATCAATCAGCGTTTGGCGCATGTCGCCGTTGTACAACGCGGCCGCTGGATGAAACAGCGGCAGAAGAACCAAGGACGTGATAGCCTGCTCGTCGTTTTTCCCATTCTGCTTTCTATAATCTAACTTCTGCATTCTAATTCGTTTGGGCTCACCATGAATCTGGCTGATTTTCTGGTTTGGCAGAAAATATTCCATGCTGTGCCGGCCTAATGTCACGACCAGTTTTGGTCTAATAACATCAAGTTGACGCACCAAGTACGGCCAAAACGCTTCTTTTTCATCGGGCAGCGGATCGCGGTTGTTCGGCGGCCGATATTTCACGATGTTGGTGATATAAATATCACTCCGTTTGAGGCCAATCATCTCAAGCATTTCGTTTAAGAATTTGCCGGCTGCTCCGACAAACGGCAAGCCTTGCAAGTCCTCATTTTTGCCCGGCGCTTCGCCGATGAACACGATGTCGGCCTCGGGCGTGCCATCAGCGAACACTAGTTGTGTGGCATCTTTGGCAAGCTCTGCGCACACGTTGTTGTCCAGGATTTGCTGTTTGATGATATCGAGCTCAGCTCGTTTATTTTTTTCGGTCATTGCCTCTGTTCTTTACTACTACCATCAGGCTCTGAATACTCATAGCGACACTCACCAGCGTTAAGAGGTACAGCCACAAGCTGCCGCTATCAATCGCCAGTGACACAAAAATGTATGCAAGCACGGCGTAGATGCCGGCAAAGACCAGACCGCCGACTACACTTTTGCGCCAGACAGCGTATGTTTCGAGCGTTGCTTTTTTCTTTGCCATATCCACCTCCTCTAGTTATCTGCTATTTTTGTTCGCGAAGGACAGCTTTCATGCTGAGCTGCAGCCGTCCGCGGTCATCAATTGCCACCAACTTGACATCAACACGGTCACCTTCGTTGACGACGTCGCTTGGTTTGTCCACGCGCTCTTCGCTCATTTCTGACACATGCACCAACCCTTCGTGACCAGGCATAATCTCAACAAATGCGCCGAAGTCTAGTACTGATACTACACGGCAATTCTTGTAGATAAGACCGACTTCTGGCTCTGCGGTAATCTGCTTGACCCAGGCAATCGCGCCGTCAATTGATTTCTTGTCGGGGCTGGCAATCATCACCGTACCGTCGTCCTTGATATCAATCTCGGCGCCGGTTTCAGCGATAATCTTATTGATCATCTCGCCGCCCTTGCCGATAACATCGCGGATCTTGTCTGGGTTAATCTTGATTGCTTCGACGCGCGGGGCATACTGGCTCATTTCTTTCTTTGGTGCGTCCAGAGTCTCGAGCATGTGCTTGAGGATTTCTGCACGGCCCTCTTTACCCTGCATGAGCGCTTGTTTGAGCACTGGTACTGGCAAGCCATGTACTTTCATGTCCATCTGCAGCGCCGTGATACCCTCAGTCGTACCAGTGACCTTGAAGTCCATATCACCGGCAAAGTCTTCAGCATCGGCAATATCGCTCAAAATATACGGCGTGTCGCCATCGATCATCAGCCCCATAGCGATACCACTCACTGGACGCTTCAGTGGCACACCGGCATCCATCAGCGCCAAACAGCTGGAACAGGTCGCTGCCATGCTGGTCGAGCCATTCTGGCTCATGATTTCGGTCACCGAACGAATAGTGTATGGGAAAGCGTCTTCAGCGGGCAGCACTGGTGCCAGTGCCCGCTCTGCCAGGTAGCCGTGGCCGATTTCGCGTCGTCCAGGGCCACTCAGGCGCTTGACTTCACCAACCGTCCAGCCTGGGGCGTTGTAGTGGTGGAGATAGCGTCGTTCACCTTCTTTTTCCATGGTATCAACCAGCTGCACGTAGCTGAGCGGTGCCAGCGTGACGACGTTCATCGCCTGGGTCATACCGCGGGTAAACAGGCTGGAGCCGTGCGCACGAGGCAAAATACCGACTTCGCTTGATAGCGGACGGATTTCGTTCAGTTTACGGCCATCAGGACGAGTTTTGTCGTTGATAATCCCTTTTCGCACATCTTTGTGAAGCGACATTTGAAACGCATCGTTGTACTCGCCTTTGAGCTCTGCGAAGCCTTCGCCGATTTCTGCCTCAAAATGTTCGTGCATTTCTTCGCGCAGTTTCGCTACAAGGTCATTACGCTCTGGGTATGGCATGCGCAGTCCGGCACCAAGCCGTCCTTCAAGCCACGTCTCCACCCGCTGTTGAATGTCGCTGTCTGGCAGTGTCAGCTCGTATTCTTGGGCCGTAACACCGATTTTAGCAACCAGTTCCTTTTGCAACTTGATAGCTGGCTGGATAGCTTTGTGAGCATACTCCAGCGCTTCGGCCACCTCTTCTTCGGATACTTCGCGGGCGCCGGCCTCAACCATCATGATGGCGTCTTCGGTGCCGGCCACAACCAGGTCGAGCTTGCCGTTCTCCAGCTCATCAGCTGTGAGGAATGCCTGGGGCTTGCCGTCCTTGATACCGACGCGTACACCGGCAACCGGGCCATCAAATGGTGCGCCAGTCAGCATAAACGCTGTACTGAGCGCAATCATAGCAATCATGTCCGGGCGAAAGCTCGGGTCCATGCTGAGCACAGTAGCCACACCCTGCACTTCGTTGTGATAGCCTTTTGGCCATAGTGGTCGAATCGGGCGATCAATCAGCCGGCCGATTAAAATCGCGTCGTCGCTGGGGCGGCCTTCACGCTTGATAAATCGCGAACCGCTGATTTTGCCCGCCGCATACATTTTTTCTTCGTAATCAATGCTGAGCGGGAAATAGTCAAAGCCATGTGCCGGTTTATCGCTGACCATTGCCGTGCCCAGTACAACGGTGTCGCCGTAGCGTACAATCACGCTGGCGCTGGTGCGGAAGCCAACGCGACCGACTTCCAGGCTCAGCGTCTTACCACAGAATTCTGTCTGTACTTTTGTTATGTCTTTGCCAAACGGGTTAATAGTACTCATTTGTTCCTTTCGTTAGAGTCGTCTCGTAGCATGGTGCAAATATACGTACCGCCTTGTGCGGATATCCGGTCATATATCTGTTGCTATGCCACGAAGCAACGATGCTTATTAGCTGTTAATGTGCACAAGCTTGCGGTCGCCGCGGCGACCGATGTAGTCTATGCAAATTACCGGCGAAGGCCGAGTTTTTTAATCAGTGCCAGGTACTCGTTCGAATCGTTCTTGGCAATATAGGCCAGGTGGCGCTTTCGTTTGCCAACCATCTGCAGCAAGCCGCGACGCGCCATGTGGTCTTTCTTGTTGGTTTGCAGGTGTTCAGTGATTTCTTCGATGCGTTTAGTCAAAATACCAACCTGCACAGCACTGCTGCCAGTGTCGTTTTTACTCTTTGCAAGATCGGCAATCACTGCCTGTTTCTTCTCTTTCACAATCATTCGTCTACGATTTTAACAGATGAAACTGTCTTTTGCAACCCCAACCTTGCTCCCTGCAAATTAGAATATCTATCCTATTATTTACTAGCCATGTGGCGCCGGCTTAAACGGTATGCCGGTTTGTTTTGAAACTTGCCGCGCAAATGACTCCAGGTTGGCAAGCCGTTTCTGCTGGCTTTTGGTGAGACTATCAAAACTACGCTGTAATTTACGAATCATGAGGTAGAGTTCTTTGATGTCAGCCTCCAGAGCAGTAGTCGTGCCTTCCAGACGCTCAAGGCGCTGGTGAACAACAGCGAACTCTCTATCAACCCCGTCAAAACGCCTATCCATTTGTTCGAAGCGTTGGTCAATCTGCGCGAAGCGTTGGTCGACTTGTTCGAAGCGTTGGTCAATCTGTTCAAAACGTTGGTCGACTTGCTTAAAACGCTTGTCGACAGCGGCAAAACCACGATCCATTTGCGTTGCCAGCAAACCGATTGCTTCTGCGATATCGTCAAGGCTCATGTCTTTTGCCATGATTTTAGTGTACGAAATAGGCCGGCAGAATTCCAGTCCGAACCCACCAGTCTTATGCACAACTACCGCTGCGGGACAGACGCGAAGATTCCGGTTGTCGTTGTCAGGATTGGTGATGTTCCGGTTGACCTCACCGTCGTTGACGTTACGAATCTGGACGTTACCGTCTGCCCTTCCCTGATCAGTGGTCCTATCCGAGCAGCTGGCGCGCCAACTGTGGCATTATTATTTCAGGAGCAAAACGCCCCGCACCAATCAGGATTCCAGTGGTATATGTACTCATCGATCACCGTGATTTTACCGGTTCGTACACTTTTTATACGCCTGCAAATCACATCCGAGTGATACTGATGGTGAAGCCACCTGCGTTACTGCAAGCTGATTTGCTTCCAAAACAAAAGTACAAGATTTCCAAAGAAGTGTCGAGAACAAAAGACAAATTTACTTTATCACCACTGCGGGACAGACGCGAAGAGACCGGCGGTCGACGTCAGGACCGGCGATGAACCGGTCGACCTCACCGACGTAGACGTTACGAAGCTGGACGTAACCGTCTGCCGTTTTCGGTTCACCAGTCAGCATAGTCCAAGTCCAGACATCTCCAGTTTCTTCTGATAACTGCTTGCTATCCGGTAACGTAACGCCTCGTTCTTTGGCATCGGCAAATTTGGCGTCATAGGTAGCGTCGGTCATGCCCTTGCGGGAGTCATAGGTCTTGCCGTCAAGTTCAAAGACGAAGAGTTTGTCGTTCTCTTCGGACATGACTGCGTCATAGCTGCGAGCTGGGTCATATTCTTTCTTGGGGTTACCGATGTCAACGCCGTTGCCAGTGTGGAGCAGTGTGAACGTCGCTTCGCCATCTTCGGCTTCTGTTTTGACAACTCGCAAGGTGTCTTCGGTGACGCCGAATTTTTCAAAGCGTTTCGCCATTTCACCACGTAGTTTTGTAGCTGTTTCCTGTTGCTCTGGGGTCATGAGGGAGAAGGCGTCGGGGGTTTCTGGGCTTTGTGCCTCATCTGCCTCTTGGAACACCTCTGGACCAATCAGCGCGCCGACAGCGTTATCGTATCGTTGATACCTGCTGTGAGCATCCATAAGTCTATCCTCAACAGCGTCGCGTGCTTCTGGTGCGACCTCTACACCAGGAATCTTCCTCGCAGCCTGCAAGACTTCTAGATCAGTAGTTGCCGCCTGTGTTTCATCAAAAGCTTCATTAGCTTTGAAAGCCAGCTTCTTGCCGTGCTCATATATTTCTTGCTGTGGTGAGAGTTGTTCGTGTTTCATGACTCCATACTATCATAGGATGTCTATTTTGTCAAATAGTTTTTGTTGTAGTTGTTTTTGATACCTCTGGGGCTGATGATGCCGGCTCAAGGAGTAATAACTGGCGCCATTATCAAGCGTCAGCCTGGTGTGGAGACGAGTTTGTACTCTTTTTTGTAGTCGCCTGCCTGATGGCCAGATGTCAACACCGAGGTATGCCAGTTTGCTATGAGCCGCTTGGATGTGGTCATGCTTGGGGTTAGTGCGCATGCTCAGCTCATGGTTTAAAAAGTCTGTACCCCTCTGTCTGGCCTGCTCGGCGGCAGATTTGCCCGGAACCCATAGCACAAAGTCGTCGCCGTAGCGGACGTATCCAAGCGGCTTCAACGAGTGTAAGACAAGCCGGTCAAATTCATTGAGATAGATGTTAGCAAAAATCTGGCTGGTCAGATTGCCAATGGGCATGCCGTGGACTGAGACTGACTGACTGACTGACTGACTGACTGACTGACTGACTGACTGACTGACTGAC
>CAZRSX010000004.1:0-117892 GCA_964602865.1 uncultured Candidatus Saccharibacteria bacterium | reverse complement strand
ACTAAAAAGGCTGCCAAGTCAGTACTCCAGGCGTTTTATCTGCACAACGAAGATGGCACAAACATTTTGTTGCAGGAATTTATCGAAGAAGCCAACGGCCAAGACATTCGTGCCTTTGTGGTGGGCGGCCGAGTTGTCGCCAGTATGAAACGCCAAAGCCTCGATGACGATTTTCGTTCGAACTTGCACCAAGGCGGTGAAGGCATTGCTATTAAGCTAACTGATGAAGAAAAGAAAACGGCTATCAAAGCGGCCAGGGCCATGGGTCTACCAATTTGTGGTGTTGACATGATGCGTTCATCTCGTGGCCCGCTAGTGCTCGAGGTTAACTCAAGTCCTGGTTTTGGTGTCGAAAAGGTTACGGGGCGGAACGTCGCAGCCAAGGTGATTGAATAC
Source organism: uncultured Candidatus Saccharibacteria bacterium (assembly GCA_964602865.1). GTDB lineage: Bacteria > Patescibacteriota > Saccharimonadia > Saccharimonadales > JAGQNJ01 > CAZRSX01. The sequence goes on along the minus strand of CAZRSX010000004.1, from coordinate 117,496 downwards.
GTTGAAATCAATGCAAAACGACGAACCAAAAAAGACAAAGTTGGCGCGTAACTTCAAATTGCTCGTAGCTGCCTTAGCTTTGGCTGTTCTAGCTGTGGTGGGCGGTGTTCTTTCTCAGAGGGTAATAAAACAGGAAAAAGAAAGCACACACTGTGCCATTACAATTACCGATTCCGACGCGCCACGACCAGATGTAGTGGGCTACGAGCCAGCCAAAGTCTGCGTTGAGCTAGAACACGCCAAAACGCAGCAGGAACAAACAGTGGGTCTATCGAAGTACGATTCGTACGACGACACAAAAGGCATGCTTTTTATCTATGACACCTCGCACAAAGCCTGTATCTGGATGAGAGATATGAAATTTCCGATTGATATTGTGTGGCTCGACGAAAACAAGACAATCGTGCAGATAGAAGTCGATGTTGATCCAAACACCTATCCAAAAAACTTTTGTAGTGAAAAACCGGCTCAATATGTGATCGAACTCAATCGGTTTGTGTCAGAGTATGCACATCTCAAAGTAGGCCAGCAACTCCAGTTCTAAGTGCTTATGGTATGATTGGCATATGACCGAATACCTCACGGAATATATTGTTATTGGTATTTTGCTGGGTGCGCCGCTGGCGATGGGCCTGCTTTTTCAGATACGTGCTTCCCAGCTGTTTTTTGCCATACTAGCCAGCGAGCTTCTGGCGCGGTATTTTGGCCACGAGGCCGAACTTGTCGCCAGCAGCGTGTCAAACAGCGATCGGCTGGCAGCGTTTGGCGAAGCCATTGTATTCGTATTGCCGATTATTCTGACAGCGATTTTTTTGCGCGGCAGCGTGCGCGGTGGGCGAGCCATATTGAACATCATTCCGTTGGCAGTCACCGGTATTGTATTTGCGGCCTTCATGTTGCCGATTTTGCCAGCCGATTTGCAAGCACAGGCACGCGACACGTGGTTGGGCGCACAGATTCTGGACCTCAATGTCCTGATTGTGGGCGGCATCGTCATGCTGCATTTTATTAGTTTGTGGTTTATCGAGGGCAAAGAGCATCACAGCAAAAAACACAAGAAAAAATAAACTCCTCCAATGAAATGACCCACCAAAAAAAGCGCCGGGTCGTTTTATTGGGAGCAAGGTGCAAGATATTGCAACCGAGTTATATAGTCATGATGATTTATTTATAGCTTCAAGCATCTAAATATAGGAACTATAAATTAATCGTTAAAAACTCCCCGTCTTCAATAGGTTTAACATTATTTTTTGTCATTCTTCGATAATCTTCTAGCTGTGCATTCTGTTGTTCGTTGTAATGAGGAAAGACTTCAAAATCAACAATGCCCAAACCAGACAAATCTTCTATACCTACTTTGTTGACATCAAAATCTGGTAAATTACAAATTTCAATAGTCGGTGTCATTACGATTGCCCCCGCACTAAAGCCAGCTAAGGAGAATTCAGTCTTGGTCGCAAACTCTTTTACCGCTTTATCTAAGCCCGACTGACGCATGTTTTTGAGCAAGGCAAATGTGTTACCTCCACTTATTACTAAAATATTTGCTTCCAGCAGTCTGCTGCTTTCGTTCTCTTTAGTGTTATCAATTAAAGTAAAGCGAGCATTATATTTATCAGCTATGGTTTTCCATTCGTCTATATATTTTTGAGCGGTTGCTTCGACACCACCACTGGGAATGTACGCCAAATTTTTATTTTTTATCTCGGATGGAAATATATTACTTAATACAAAATCATCATTTTCGCCAGTTAGCGTAGAGAACAGAGTAATTCTTTTCATAGCTTTATGATAGCAAAAAGAGCCATTACAGGCTCTTAGTTCAGATTTTCCCGCTAGGGTCACCTGCATTGGTCAAATTGGAGGGCCCACTGGGGCAAACGCACATCTGCGCTCGTACTCGAAGTAAACTTCTGCGTGCGAGCTTGATGACCGAACCCAGGACTTGTATATTTTCTTGCAGAAAATCTACGTCCTGGAACCAGAATTCCTGAAGAAGCACCACCACGAAAAAAACCGAGCGTAAAACTCGGTTTCATTCGTGGAGGGCCCACTGGGACTCGAACCCAGGACACCCTGCTTAAAAGGCAGGTGCTCTAACCAGCTGAGCTATGGGCCCTCGTCGGCGCTAGCTGATGAACCTAGCAAGCCACGAGCACAAAACAAGTTTGCTGCTCCTGACTCACTAGGTTACCGCTGCGCCTCCTCTCAAAATCGCAAACAGCTAAAGCTTGGTTTACGATTTTGGTTTTAACGCAAGTACAAGTGCGTAAAACAGGGGATATTATCTCTGTTTTGAGTTAAAAAGTCAACGGGATTGAGAAAAATAAAAAGCATATGCTTGCAAATAAGTAAAATATACAAGATAATTACAACTTTAGGCTTCGTGCCGGTGAGGTTCTGGTGCACCCAGACGGCACGCATACTATGGTTCGCCGTCACGAAACCGAAGAAGATCTCTTTGCAACTATTCCGCGGCCTGTAGTTTAATATAATCAATGAAGCAAGAACGGGTGTGGCGCTGGACAACGGTGTTGATGGTCGGCTTGATCGTCTTTTTGGTTGGGCTTGTACTGCCAAAAGTATGGTTGCAACTGGATGTGAGTTTTCTGATTATTGCTGTGCTTCTATTCGTGGCAGCGATAATCGCCCGGCGCCGCGACAGGCGTATTTTTTATGTGGCTTTTGTGCTGCTATGTTTGGCAGTGGGTTGGTGGCGGGGCAGTGTGTACGTGCAAAAACTGGCCATGTACGACGCGCTTTTTTACGAAACAGTCGCCATTGAGGCCAAAGTGCTCGAGGACGCCGTCTACAACGATAAAGGGCAGCTGCTTTTTACGGTGGATAGCATAGCTGTGCAGGAACCGGTAAGCCAGGAGCTCATTGGGCAAATGGAGATCGCCGGCTTTGGCGCCAATGCCGTGTACCGTGGTGACCATATTACGGCTAGCGGATTCATGTTTCCAAAACGCGGCGCCAATCAGGCTGGTATGAGTTTTGCCAATATAACGATTGTCGAGCGGGGTACATCGCCGATTGATAAATTGAGGCGCGAGTTTGCGGCCGGCATGCAAAACGCCTTGCCGGAGCAGCTGGCTTCATTCGCACTGGGACTATTGATAGGCCAGCGCACGACCATGAGTCCGGCGCTGAATGACGAGCTCATCACGGTGGGGCTGATACATATTGTGGCGGTATCGGGCTACAATCTGACGGTTATCATCAACGCCAATCGGAAACTGTTTGTCAAACGGTCGCGCTATCAGACACTGGTTTTTTCATTGTTGCTCATCGGTCTGTTTTTGCTGCTGACCGGTAACAGCCCCTCAATTGTGAGGGCTGCACTGGTGAGCGTGCTGAGTTTGCTTGCCTGGTATTTTGGCCGGAAATTCCGGCCGGTGTTGCTGCTACTTTTGTCAGGAGTCATCACAGCCGGCATTAACCCGCTGTATCTATGGTCAAATATTGGCTGGCACTTGTCGTTTACGGCGTTCTTTGGCGTGTTGGTGTTGGCGCCGCTTTTACAAAAACGGTTTTTCCCAACGCAGCTTCAGGGCAAACTGCTGCCTTCGGTTCTTGCCGAAACAACCGCGGCGCAGCTATGTACCTTGCCGATAATCTTGTTTGTGTTTGGCAGATTATCAAATATTAGTATTATCGCCAATTTATTAGTTGTGCCTGCCGTGCCGTTTGCGATGTTCTTTAGCTTGTTTGCTGGCATCAGCGGCATGGTTGGATCTGCATTGACCGGGATTATCGCGCTGCCGGCAAAGATTGTTTTGGAGTACATTCTATCTATGTCGAGCCTGATGGCGAAGGTGCCGCATGCCAACGTGCCGTTTAAAATATCAGCTGCGCAGCTGGCCTATTTGTATGTACTCGTTATAGCACTGACGTTACTATTACAGAGGAAAGTAGGCAAAAGTCGTGATACAATAACTCGAGAAACCAAGGAGTAGCCAGTGTCAGGACATAGCAAATGGGAAACTATCAAACGGCAAAAAGGCGCCAATGACGCCAAACGCGGCGCCGTGTTTACAAAACTCGGTAATGCCATCGCGATTGCAGCTCGTGGCGGCGCTGATCCGGAAATGAATTTTTCGCTTCGGCTGGCGATTGACAAAGCCAAAGCCGCCAACATGCCAATGAGCAATGTTCAGCGTGCCATTGACCGTGGTAGCGGTAAACTCGGTGGTGACCAAATTCAGGAGGTTATGTACGAGGGCTACGGGCCAGGCGGTGTGGCGGTGCTTGTTGAGTGTGCGACCGACAATGTTAATCGCACCTATCCCATGGTCAAGCTGGCCTTTAGCAAGCACGGCGGTAGTATTGGCGAAAAGGGTTCGGTTGCCTATCAGTTTGACCGCAAAGGCGTGATTCGCGTTACAGGAACTGGCGAAGATTTACTCTTACAAATCTTGGATGCGGGCGCAGAAGACGCAGTTGAAGAAGGCGAGGAAACGATTGTCTATACCGATCCAAAAGCATTGGCCAAAGTTCGCCAGGCACTACAAGACGCAGGGCTCGATATTGTCGAAGCTGAACTCTCATTTGTGCCAAATAATACCGTGACAGTGAGCGATGAAGCTACTCAGGGCAAGGTCATGCGCGTCATGGAGGCGCTCGAAGATCTGGACGATGTCACCAATACCTACACCAACTTTTCCACAGAGTAGCTGTTGTTGGTTTGACATTCTTTGCCGTAAAATAGATAATGCAAGGCAGCCACAAAAATAAAAATTCTCGCTATGAAAATTATTGTTAATATTGCACTCGCAGCACTGCTCAGTCTTACCAGTTTAGTGTCGTTGATCCCCGGCCGCGTACATGCCGTTTCGACATCACTCGTCATCAGCCAGGTTCAAACCCGGAGCACCACGTCCGTCAGTCATGAACTAATTGAAATCTACAATAATGCCAATGCAGAAATTGATGTGACCAATTGGTGTGTACGCTATAGTAGCGCGAACAGCGAAAGTGCCAGCCGATCGATTTGTTTTACGCCTACAGTTGCTGGGGCTGAAAATAGAATTGTATTGCCAGCACACGCAACAGTTGTCATGGCATCAACCCCACCAGCCGGTCCAGAGTTCGTAGTTGATTATACATTTGCGGCTGGCATGAGTGACACTGGCGGACGAGTAGCAGTTTTTGATGAGGCTGGCATAATTATTGATGCTGTGGCGTGGGGTTCAAGCCCAGTCACAGCCGAAGGCAACCAGTCCGCACCGGCACTCAGCAATACAAATCCAACAACCTTACTGGAGCGCAAGGTGCTCAGCTCCAACGTTTTGCAAGACACCGACAATAACGCGGCAGATTTTGTGATTGCTACACCACGAACTACCTACACGAGCGGTGCACTTATCGAGGAGTTAGATTATTGTTTGAACATTCTGGGTTTGCAGGCGGTGGTGCCGGATGGATTTGTGCGCCAGTCTGACGGCATGTGCGTTGAGGCTATGACGAGGATGCCTGATATTTGCGGCGGTGTTATCTTAAGCGAGCTTTTGCCGAATCCGGCGGGTGCTGATGGCTCCAATGAATTTATAGAATTGTATAATCCAAGCGAAGAATCGATTAGCTTAGCCGGATGCAGCATTGCACTCACCGGTGGCAGGTCATACGCTTTTACTACAGAACAAGTCATTGCTCCAAAAGAATACAAAGCCTTTTATGACAATACGACTAAACTGACTTTGCCCAATGCTGCTGGCGCGGAAATTGTACTGACGACACAGGGCGAAGAAATAGCCGTGCAATATCCAGGTGGCCTCAAAGACGACGAAGCTTGGGCGTTGATTGACGGAACGTGGCAAGTGACCGGGCTACCAACCCCAAATGCGGAAAATCAATTAGTCGTGAGGGCAGGCAAGGGAGCGAGCAGTGAACTTGCCGCGTGTCCAGCCGGTAAGTTCAGAAATCCAGCAACCAATCGCTGTAAAAATATCGAGTCAGGCTCGTCGTTGGTTCCCTGCAAAGCCGGACAAGTCCGCAATCCTGATACGAATCGTTGCCGCAGCATTGCTGCTGGCAGTACCACGCTGGTGCCGTGTAAGCCAGGCCAGGAGAGGAACCCCGCTACCAACCGCTGCCGCAGTGTGGCCGGTGCGAATAGTCTGGTTCCATGCAAGGAAGGTTACGAGCGAAACCCGGAGACCAACCGTTGCCGCAAAGCGAGTGGTACCGCGGCTGGCGCACTCAGCAATACGGCCGTAGCCCAAACACCGGTCAACTATCCAGCGATAGCCACTATCAGTGTCGCGGCTCTCGGTTATGGTTTGTATGAGTATCGCCAGGAACTAGCGGAGTTTTTGAGGAAATTCTGGCGCGCATTGCTGCGAAAATAACCTGTATACTTAAAAAGTAATGAGAATTATTGGTATTGATCCAGGTACGGGCATTTTGGGCTTTGGCGTTATAGATGTCAGTAAAAATAACGCCACCTGTGTCGACGCCGGCGTTATCAAAACACCTGCCAATCAGGCTGATTCAGACCGGCTCAAGACCATTTTTGATGAGCTAGAGGGGATAATCAAAGAACACCAGCCAGACGTCATGGCAGTCGAGAAACTTTTTTTTGCGCAAAATGTTACGACAGCAATGAGCGTCAGCCAGGCTCGGGGTGTGGTGCTGTTACTTGGTAAACAGCACCGGTTAGAGCTTCACGAATTTACGCCGCTGCAAATAAAGCAAGCTCTGACGGGCTATGGCAAGGCAACGAAACAACAAATTCAGGAAATGGTGCGTGTTATCCTCAAGCTCAAAGAAACACCCAAGCCGGATGATGCGGCCGACGCGCTGGCTTGCGCTATCACCTGCAGCATGAATATGCGATAATATAATCAGGTTTCTTCGTCAGTAAGAATTTGGAGGTAAAATTGATGATTTTTGATCAAAAGCAACAGTTTGCGACAAGGCATAGCCGTAGCTACATTGCGGAGCAACCTGCTGAATTTTGGGCAAAAATGGCAATTTTAGAACAAAGAATTACTGGGGAAGAAACCTGAGATGATTGCAATGCTTGAGGGAATAGTCGTCGAAAAGGGCATAGACACCGTCGTACTAAGCGTCGGCGGTGTTGGCTATGGTGTCAATATCACGAGTGAAGACAACGGCAGCTTAGCAGCCGGTCAAAAAACGAAGCTATATATTTATGAACACATTCGCGAGACCAGCCATGAGCTATTTGGTTTTATTGCAAAGAACACCATGCAGTTGTTTGAGCAGCTACTGAGTGTGAATGGTATCGGGCCCAAAATGGCGCTGGGAGTACTCAGTCTCGGCACGGTTGATACGGTGGCAAATGCCATTGCCAACCAAGATGCGCAGTTTGTACAGCAGGCCAGTGGTGTCGGCAAGCGAGTTGCCGAGCGCATCGTAGTTGACCTCAAAGACAAGGTTGGTGTGGCTGGGGGCTACGCGCCAGCGAGCGGAATCAGCAATCAAGACGAGGCCGTGCAGGGACTGATGGCGCTTGGCTTCACGCAGGCCGATGCCCAGACCGCCCTGGCCAATATTGACAACAAACTGCCAATTGAAGAAAGAATCAAACAAGCGTTGAAAGGCCAGGCGCGATGAGTGAAATGTCTACCAATCCGAAGGACTTAATTGAAGTTTCGCTACCGGGCGATACAATAAGTATTCGTCAGTTTAGCTTGGAAGACGCGCAAAGGTATTTTGATCTTATTGATTACGATAGAGAGCACTATAGTCAGTTTGATGACGTGACCGCTAGCAAATATCAAGCTGTCGAAGATGTGCGAGAGAGTATGTTGCATCCAAAGCCCAACAAATATCGTTTTGGGATATGGGACGGCGATACCATGGTCGGTAGTGTTAATCTAACAATGCATGAAGATGGAGCAGACGAAATAGGATATTGGGTGGGCGCACAGTATACTGGTCACGGCTATGCGGCGAGAGCATTAAAACCCCTGACCGCATTCGGGTTTAATCATCTAAACAAAGAGGAGTTGTTTGCTCGAGTTTTTGTTGGCAATGAAGCTAGTCGCAAGACACTTGAAAAGGTCGGTTTTACGCCAGAAGGTGAAGAAGACGGCCACTGGATATTTAAGTTGAAGCGAGACAAAAATGGCGGTTGAGCGGATTGTACAGACGACAGAAAACGGCGACGATGAAGTCAAGTTTGAGGTTGGTTTACGACCACATGATTTCGTCAACTATATCGGTCAAGAGCGCGTCAAAAAAAACCTCAAGCTGGCAATCGCGGCCGCCAAAAAACGCGGCTAGCCGATTGACCATGTGCTACTGTATGGACCACCCGGACTTGGCAAGACGACACTGGCAACGGTAATTGCGAACGAAATGGGCGCCCAGATTCGTGTCACCAGTGGGCCAGCTATCGAGCGGGCCGGTGACCTGGCGAGTCTGCTGACTAACCTCCAAGACGGCGATGTGTTGTTTGTCGATGAGATCCACCGGCTCAACCGGTCGGTCGAAGAGGTGCTGTACAGCGCCATGGAAGATTTCAAACTAGACATCATGCTTGGCAAAGGCCCGAGTGCTAAAAGTCTCAGGCTGGATTTGCCGAAATTCACCATCATCGGCGCGACGACGCGAACGGGCGAATTGGCAGCGCCGCTTAGAGATCGATTCGGTATGATTTACCGGCTGGACTTTTACAATCAGACGGAGATAACGCAAATTATCAAACGGGCTGCCAAGATTTTGGGCATCACAATTGACGACCAAGCTGCCAAAGAGCTCGCGAAGCGCTCTCGCCTGACACCGCGTATTGCTAATCGGCTGCTCAAGCGGGTGCGCGACTTTGCCGATGTCAACGGCGACGGGATTGTTGATACCGTGACCACCACCGGTGCGCTAGCACTGCTGGAAGTCGATGAGTTGGGGTTAGATAACGCTGACAGGCGTATCTTAGAAGCAATTATCGACCATTATGACGGTGGCCCAGTGGGCGTCGAGACACTGGCGGCCCTGGTTGCCGAAGAGCGCAACACCATCGAAGACGTGCACGAGCCATACCTGATGCAGATCGGCTTTTTGGAGCGCACCCCGCGGGGACGTAAGGTGACGCCAAAAGCGCACAAACACGTTGGCCGCAACAAGAAATCTGAGGATAATCAGCAAGAGTTGGTATAATAGGGCACGAATCTATGATTGAGTCACCACATACACCAGACCAGGGTCGGAGTCGTCTGTCGCATATCGGCAAGCGCTTTTTCAAACTAATAGAGTTTGACCAGAACGAAGAACTGCTGCTCGAAATACGCAAACATGCCTTTGGATTGCTGCTTATCGTTTTCACCAGTGCTTTTATTAGTTTTGCGATTCTGATTGCCTCGTTTGCGCTGGCATCCAGCAGCTTTTTTGCCGAAATCGGGCTGGACGGGGCGGAACGGTACGTGGCTTTGCTTGGCTTTGTTCTGGCTGTGCTGGTGTTTATCGTGACCGGAATTTACGCGCAGCTGTATCGCAGCAACGTTGTCTATGTTACCAACGAAAAAATCGCCCAAATTTTATACCTTACGCTCTTTCATCGTAAAGTGTCGCAACTGAATATTGGTGACGTACAGGACGTGACCGTCTCCAAAAAAGGCGTGTTTGCTACCATATTCAACTACGGGACGCTTGTTATCGAAACAGCAGGCGAGCAGCAGAACTACACGTTTACCTATGTGCCGCGTCCGGACACTGCTGCAAAAACAATCATCCAGGCACACGAAGCCAACCTCAAGCTCTACGGCAATTAGACTATCCATACACGCTACATATAGAGTCACCTACACCATATATAGCGTGAGGTACGCTATATATGGTGTAGGTGAAGCATATCTGGTCTACTCTTGGAAGGGGTTGTCGCGAGCTTCTTCAAAGAGGGCTCGTACATCGACATTGGTGCTTTCGAGGTTCTCGATTCTGTCAATGGCGGCTTGGTCAATGCGCGTGCGCTGTAGTCCTTGCAGCTTTTCGTCCACAGCAGTTTGCGTTGGCTGCACACTTGCGTAGTAACGAATCTTGAGGACAATAAAACCAAACATGCCGAGTACGATCAATATGGTGATAAAGCCCAAAGAACCGCGCAATTTTTCGATTATCGGCGATAGTTTTTTTGGAATATCTTTTAAGTCAAAATTCATCCCGTTAGAATTCCTCTGCTGCTATTACTTTGTGGTTATATCGTATGTTCATAGAGCTATCCTTCATAGAATTCCTGCGGCATTCATGGCTTTACAAATATATTAATGGTTAGCGTAAAGGTAATGTTTGATCCGTCGCCTTCACTCTTGACAGGATTAATTTTTACACTGGTAACTTGTGCAGTACGGCGGTTATTTTCGAGCTTCTTCAGAAAGTCAATCAGTTCATAGTACGTCGTGTGCGTTGTCTGATCCGGAGCGACAGTCATTTCTATAGAATACACGCCACTCACCCCTTCAACGGGCTTTGCCTGGGTAATTGAGGAAGTTGACGCGGCAGGTTTTTGCTCGCCGCCGCTGCCTGATTGTGCGTTGCTTTTCGTGCCCAAACTTGAAGATGGGAAGCTGACGGTTTTTATGGTAATACCAGACTCGAGAGCAAGATTGATGATCTCACGCACTGCGCGCGCCTGGTCTTTGTCTTTTGGCACTACGAGATTGGCGACTTGTTCAAGTTCTTCGTATCGCTCGATATCTTGCGTTGCTTGCACGAGTGCGGCTTGCTGTTCGTCGAGCAGCTTGTCTTCTAATTTAAGCTCGACAAGCCTGCCTGATTGTTTTTTTAGCAATCTATCACCCGTGATGAGTACGCCAATGACGCCAGCAGATAGCAGTATGCAAATCCCAATCATCAAGAAAAACATGTGTTTACTGTTCATCTCGTTAGCATGCTCCCATGGAAGTTAGTTTGTTGCATTGCTCTATCCTCATCATATCGTTATGTTTCGTATGAGTTCCTGCAGGATTCATCGGGCTTCTCCTGATGATTTATTGATTAGTAAGAATGGATTTTTATCGGCAAACAGAGCCCGAATACTGACGGTACAAGGGTAGGCATCGTTTTCTTGAGCGCAGGTGACTGAGACAAGATCAACTTTCTGGAATAGCTTGTTGTTCGGATCTTGCAGGTTGACCTGAACTTGTGTGCCCGACTCATAATTACGAGCGTTTGCAACCAGATCGATGCCGCCTTCGATTTTACTGACCTCGATCGATGACAGGATTGTTCCTTGGGGCATGATGGCGCCAACTTGTTTAAATAACTCAGAAAATAACACTTGTTTGGCGAGCACTTGCTCAATGAGTTTGAGGCTGCCGCTAAAATCCGCGATACGCTTTTCGGTTTCTTCAAGTTTTTGTGCTTTGAGCGAGGCTCTTTTTTGGTCGATGTCTTTATTGTAGCTGCTTATGGTGGTTGAAAGGTACAAATAGCCGGCTCCCCACATCACGAGCATGACGACAATCACGATGACGATGCCGATAGCGAGTTTGAGCAGTTTCGTGTTGCGCCTCGCGTAGATGAGGGCTTGGCGTTCTTGACTCGATAAGAGATTAATCATGCGAAAACCTCCCGTGGATTAATCAGGGCGAGTCCGGCGACAGTGATATAAACTGGCTGCTCGATTTTGGTCGGCTGCTGTAGTTTCTTGAAATCGAGCTGTCCCCACGGGTTACAGGCTCTAACAGGTAGTCGCAAGGTGTCAATCAGGTACTCGCTCAGTCCCGGTACGTTTGAGCCGCCGCCGAGGGTAATTATTTGCTCGATTTTGTGGTTCTGACCGTCTTCTCGTTCTTCGTAGTAGCGGAGCATGCGTTTTATTTCGCGTACCAGTTGCTCCAAAATCGGCGCCAGGGCTGCTTTTATTTCAGACTGTTTTTTGCTGACATTTATGCCGTACTTGACTTTGATGATGTGTGCTTCGTCGTGGGTGACGCCAAGCGCACTGGCAATTGCATTGGTGATATCATCGCCGCCGCCAGGTATCGTACCGGTGACAACCAGCGACTTGTCGTAAATACTAATGTCTGATGATATAGAGCCAAAGTCGATAATAACACTCGGCACATTATGGGCGTCGGTGTAGCTAAAGAGCCGGCCGGTTGCGCCGGTTGTGGTCTCCATGACAACTGCGTCGAGCCCAAGCAGTGCAACGAGATCGCTGTACGAATCAATAACTTTTTTCGGTACGGCAACGGCCAGTACCCGAATGTTTTTATCGGTTTTTTCGGTTATGACGTAGTCGAGATACAAGTCATCTATGGGCACCGGTATGTACTGTTCGGCTTCGGTGCGCACCGCCTCATCTAAATCCTTACGGTCTAGCTGTGGCAGCGTCAGGATTCGGCTGAAGGTTCTGGCGGCTGGTACAGATAGTGCCACGCGCCGTGTTGTAATTTCGCCCTCGATGTTATTTTTAAACAAATCAAGCGCAGCCTTGGCCAGTAATTCGTAATCTTTGATGACACCATTCTCGATGGCCTTGGGGTCAAAATGAACAACCCCATAGCCGACCACAGTGTGTTTACTGCCGTGTGATTCAATCTGCATAGCCTTGAGGCTGTTAAAGCCAATATCAAGCCCAAACAGGGGTTTATCTTTATAAAAATGTGTATTTGCGGTGCCCATAAATAATCATAAGTGTTTTCAGACTATAGTATAGCAAACTATGACTGAAAAGTCGGCAATGTACCTCTGGCATTATTTCCACGCCGTCAGGCCTAAAAGCCTAGGGCACTCGTGACTTAAAATTCATGCTGGTAGCTGGTGATTGTCCAGCTCCGTTCGCCTGATGAGAGGGAAGTGCCAAATGTTATTGTTCCGGCGCCGCTCATGTCGATTGTTTGCCCGGCAGCCGCGCCAACGTTACCGCTTCCATTGATGGTGACTTTACCCCAGTACGACTGAAAAATCATACCGGGTAAATTAACGGCACCACCGACGCGGACCGTCTCAAGCGTTTGCGAGTTTTTCAGAGCGGTTCCGGACAGGCTGGTGCAGTTGGGGTTGCATGGGGCGTTGGTCCGAAAGCTGATGAAATGAGCGCCGGTGCCGTTACTGTTGGCAATCAGCTGCGCTGAGCCGCCAAGTGTTATATTGCCGTCCGCCACGATGACGGGCCGGTTATTGCCAATGCTATCAGCGATTCGTACTTGAGCGGCACCATCAATAGTGAGGCTGCCCTCAATGTAGACATTGCCGTTAATTGTTAGGTTACAACTGCCGCCAATAGTTACATTGCCAGTCAGCCGTAGGTTGGCTGGCCAGGTTCTATCAAATGGCCATGAGTTACACACATATGTGTTATTATTGCCGGCACCGGTTGTCGTCATGCTGCTGATGTGTGCCGCTCGGTCGTACGATGGCGGTGTGACGGGAGGCGCGACGCAACCCAGTATCAAACCTTGACCGGTGCTACCAGGCAGGATATTGCCGCTGGGATTCGGTCCGGCGCTTGTCTGATTTGTGGCACAGACATCTCCGTAAATATAGGTGCTCCACTGCAAGCTGATAGGCTGGTCAGATGAGCATACCTGCGGGTAGGTTGGCCCGGGATTACTGCCGCTTGGACAGACTTGGTGGGCAACTCTGACGTCGAGTGGCTGGGCATGCGTACCAATCCTGGCGGCGCCGGTCATGGTGATAGTGCCGTTCACAAATACGTCAGAATTAGTTATGTTTGCCGAGCCGCCCAAGATAAGACCGCCAGGACCAGTGTGTACCGAGTAGCCCTCGGACGTTGTGCCTACAACAGTCACTCGCACTCTCCGTATACTGAGGGGGTTGTCAGTCTGATTGAACCGATACATGGTGCCGGTAGCGATGATTATCTTGGTGTTGCTCTCAGCCGCGTCTTCGACGGTTGTCACGAAGGTGCCGCGTCCTTGCTCCTGGTTGTTAAAGAACACCTGCTCGCTGGTGAAGCCGCTAAAATCATCATTTTGGTTGAGCTCTTGCATTGACTGCTCAATGCCGGCTTCGGCCAGCATGAGCGCGTTAGTGGTGGTTATTCTGGCGTTGGCTAAGCTTTGCTGGCTCATGGTATAGCTCACCAGCGAAGTGCCGATAAGCAACAAGATACCAAATACCATGATAACGCTGACGAGCACCATGCCGTGTTCGTTTGCTGTGCGAGCGTTTTTTGTGTGACTAATCATTTCTAAATACCATCCTTGTTGTATAGGTGACGTCTACCGGTCTGTCAAAGTCGGTTTTTCGTAAGTGCGCAGTGATTTTGACCGAGCGAGCATCAGTTGGTACGGTTTCTTGATCCTGGTGGTCAAGATACTGGATATGGAAGTCCTGGATATATTCTAGGAGTAATCTATCGGCTGGACAGGACGGGGAGCTGTTGGACGACGGACACGTTGTTACTGCTGTATTGTCGTCAATCGGAGCGGCAATCGTGCGTTTATACAGCTTATCGCCCTCGACAAAATAGACGATGTTATTTTTGTACGATATATACTCTGCATGGTCGGCAAAGAGTATCGATCGGTTTTCATCCTCGGCAACTGCCGCCAGCACAAGCGTATCATCATCAGATTCCCAGCCGAAATCGCCATTCGGCGTATGTGCGTCTGGCCAGCGGTTTTGTTCGTCGGCGTTGGCAGACAGACGGATATCATTGGTGATAATCTCGAGCCCATTGCGGGCAGAATTGAGCAGATTTGCTCGATTGGTGTTGACCGTATATTGTATGAGGCCATTGACCATAAAATTGAACACAAGCAGTATCAAGACAGCCGCGATACCAAGCGTGATAACGAGTTCTGTCACGGTGAAGCCGCTTTGCTGATTTTTCATTGCGTAATCCCCAAAATACCGATTAGCGAGCTTACTTTGACGGTACGGGTAGTGTCTTGCAGCGGATAGGTTATTGCCACATCAACACGCCGCAAACCGCTGACTGGCTCGCTGATAACGACGGTGCCCTCGCTGCCGGGCGGCAAATCGCTCGGCAAATCGTCGGTAAAATCAATCGTTTCTCCGGGCTCGAGGTTGCTGTAGTTCATGTTACGCAGCGATTCGATTTCTGTCTGGACAGCATAGGTGGCACTCTCAAGATAGCGGGTTTGCAGCTGCATCTGCTGAATAACAGCAAACAGGGTGCTGATACTGTTGGCGACCAATCCTAGTACCAAAATCGTGATAACGACTTCAATAAGTGTAAGGCCAGACTGATTTGTATGTACACGCATAGCTTATGCTTTATTATAAACCAAAAGCGGCAAAACATTTTGACCTAAAAAACACGGGCTCTGATGAACCCGTGTTTTTGTCGAACCAATACTCGTTATTAGTTCAAGCTTGATTTGACGAATGGATCTTCGCCGCCCTCAAGCGTCGCAGTCAGCGTGTACCCAGTACAGTCGCCGTTGGTGTCGTTGTCACAGTCGTCTGGATCTACATCGTAAGCGTAAGCACCAGCAGTTGGTGCTGCAACAAGAAGAACATCCGTACCTTGTGGATCAGTGAATGCTTCGGCGTCAATGCCTCGCAGTTGCGTAGCAACAAAACCTGTTTCAGGAGTTCTGTCGTTCATCTGCGCAAGCGTTGGGTAACGCCCGTTTTGTCCGTAGTAGAACTCGAGCTGGCTGTGGATAGAGTTAATATCAGCTTCGCGTGCTCGGTTACGTGCATTTCTTTGGATGCCGCTAAACGTTGTAATGACAAGTGTTGCCAAGATACCGATTATGATAATAACGATCAACAGTTCGATAATCGTAAAACCACGTTGTTTATTGATGTGTGAAGTCATAAGGACCCACCCTCCTTGATTTGAATGTTATTTTGATGTGCGCGTCACCATCTATATTTGCATAAAAGATGGTCTAGCTAGGCTTCATTATAACCATAAGCGAGCAGCGGTCAAGCCCTGAAGTCTGATTTTATACACAGGGTTTATGCCAGAGAGCTATTCTTTCACGTTCTTGCTCAGCGAGGCAATCGGCCCCATAACACTGGCGGCAATGACACCGACGCCGGCGCCTAGGACGATAATCATAATTGGCTCAATAATGGAACTCAGGCCTTCAATAGTGGCTTGCACTTCTTCTTCATAAAAATCTGCCACCTTAATAAGAATAGTGTCGATTTGTCCGCTTTCCTCGCCAACTGCTAACATTTGGGCAACAATCGGCGGGAAGTATTTGCTTTGCCCAAGCGGTACCGACAATTGTTTGCCGTTTCTGACTGCCACGGCCGCCTCTTTGAGGTCTTTTTCGATAACTTTATTGCCAATGGCACCACCGGTAACCTCCAGGGCGTCAAGCACGCCAACACCGGACGACATCAGCGAAGCAAACGTTCGCGCAAACCGCGCCACTGCTATTTTTATCAGCACGGTGTTCACGACGGGTATTTTTAGCAGTACGCTGTGGAATTGAAACTTGCCCTTTGGCGTTCGGATGTAGCGTCGGAACAAAAAAATGGCAATAACAAAAAAAGCGATGACAAACAGGGCATTCTGCTGCAAAAACTCGCTCATGGACAGCATGAGCTCGGTGTATACCGGCAACCGTGCATCCTCGCCGCCCAAGTCTTTGATAATTTTGCCAAGCTTTGGAATGATAAAAATCATAATGCCAAAGAACGCCACGATGGTAACGCTCAAAATGACAATCGGGTAGGCCATGGCGCTCTTGATACGTTTACGCATGCTGGCGTCTTTTTCGATCTGCATAGCCAGTCGCTTGAGGATTTCGTCAAGAATACCGCCAGCCTCGCCAGCCCGCACCATGTTGATGTAAATATCCGAAAACACATTTGGATAGTGCGAGAACGCGTCAGCCAGCGGCATGCCACCTTCAATATCTTTGCTGATGTCCATGATGACCTTTTGAAAATATTTGTTTTTAGTTTGGGTTTGCAGCGTTGATAGGGCCCGGGTTAAGGGCACGCCGGCGCTGACCATGGTGGATAGTTGTCTCGTAAATACAGCCAGGTCCTTGAGTTTGACCTTTTTTGCGCCCAAGAGGTTCATAGGGTTTTTATGCTGCCTAGCAACCTTGACAATAACCGGTTGAGCGCCTTGTTTACGAAGGCTAGCAATAGCTGCTGCCTTCGTCGAGGCTTCAAGCGTTCCGGTGATTGTCTTGCCGTCTTTTGTCGCAGTGTATGAAAAAAACGGCATGGTATTAACCCTCTGACGTCACGCGCAGGATCTCTTCGATTGAAGTTTGTCCGCGCAGTGCTTTTATAAATCCATCGATCTGCATGGTGACCATGCCGTCAGCAATCGCCTGGGCCTGCAGGTTATCGCTGGTAGCGTTACCGACAATCATTTTTTGTATCTCTGGGGTGGTTTCAAGTACCTCGTAAATCCCGGAGCGCCCTTTGTAGCCGGTATGGTTACAGTTATCACAACCACCGTCGTGGCCCCGCCACAGGGTTGTCACGGATTTTTCGGTTGTCGATAGCTTGCTTGTGTCGGCTTTGTTTTTCTTGCTGGTGTTGGCTTTGCCTTGGCCGGCTTCGAGCGCTTGTGCCTCCAGCTCGTGGATGCGCTTCATGGCAGCACTATCGTTGGTGTGGAAAATTTCGGCCAATTGTTTTTGTGCGCCAGCGTCGGGTTCGTATGATTCACGGCAGTCCACGCAGAGGCGTCGCACTAGACGCTGGCCAACCACAGCTCGAACGGTCGAGGCAATCAAAAACGGCTCAACGCCCATGTCCAGCAAGCGCGGCAAACAGGTCGCTGCGTTGTTGGTGTGCAGGGTCGAGAAGACCAAGTGACCAGTCAGCGCGGCCTGAATAGCCAAGTTAGCTGTTTCGCCGTCGCGCACCTCTCCCACCATGATAATGTTCGGGTCTTGGCGCAGTAGGGCACGCAAACCGTTGACGAACGTCATGCCAGCGACTGGATTGACCTGGGTTTGGTTGGCGCCCATGACCCGGTACTCGACCGGATCTTCGACGGTCGAAATATTAACATTTGGGCTGCTCAGGCGATTGAGGACGCTAAACAAGCTGGTTGATTTGCCCGAGCCGGTCGGCCCGGTTACCAAAATCATGCCGTAAGGCTGCACAATGGCGCGGTTGATGGTGTCCAACGAATGGCCCCAGTAGCCTAATTCTTCCAATGTCAACGCTTTGCTTGATTCGTCCAAGATACGCATGACCACTTTTTCACCGTCCATAATCGGCAGGGTAGAGACACGCATCGCGTAGACTTGCCCGTTGACTTCAATCTTGAATCGTCCGTCTTGCGGTGCACGGTGCTCGTCGATTTTAAGGTTCGCCAGGATTTTGATACGTGAAATCAGCGCCCCGATGACTTTTTTCGGTAGTTTGTTGGCTTCGCGCAGAACTCCGTCGACGCGGTAGCGCACCAGCACGTGGTTTTCTCGCGGCTCGATGTGGATATCGCTGGCTCCGGCTTTGATAGCGTACTCGATGAGTAAGTTAACGGTCTGGGCAATCGGTGAATCTTCGGCCAGATCCTCCTCGTCAACGTCGTCTTCGTTTTCGTCGCTTTCCTCTTGGTCCTCGGTCGAGATAACTTTGGTCAGCTCGCTACTGATATTGCCACGGTACTGGTCAATGGCGGTATGAATAGCGCTACTGGTGGCTACCGAAACTTTGAGGTTGGTGCCAAGTTGCTTTTGTAGAAAGCTAAAGGCTTGGATGTCATCCGGATCTTCCATGGCCAGCAGCTTGTTGCCTTTTTCGTCGACATCAAACAACACCACGCCGTACTGACGAGCAATGCGCTCCGGAATCAGCCGCAAGATTTCGCGCTTGATCTCTTTGGGATTGAGGTCAACATAGGGCACGTCGGCTTCTTGGGCGTAAAGCTTGGTTAGGTCTTTTTCGCTAATAAGGTTATTTTTGAGCACCGTTTCTTGGAGTGATTTTTTCTCGGCAGCACCTTCTTGACGTAACTTATTCAGTTCGTCTTTGGTGGCTTTTTTAGCACCAAGCAACAGTTTCTCAACCAACGCATCGGAAATTTTCATTTGTACTCATTATAAACATAACCGGCGTTAAATAATAGCTCCTTCGGCGCATAACCGGCCAACTGTAACTGGGCCGGATTCTGTTATAATTAGTTTCACGATAAATCACCAGAGGAGACAAGTGTGGCAACAGCTAAAAAAACCCAAGAGACGACAACAGACGGCAAGAGCAAGGCACTGGGCCTGGCGTTGGATCAGATAGAAAAACAATTCGGCAAAGGCTCGATTATGAAGCTGGGCGAGTCCTACAACTCGCAAGTGGAGTGCACGCCAACCGGCGCACTATCGCTGGACATGGCACTCGGCGGCGGTATTCCAAAAGGTCGTATTATCGAAATCTATGGCCCGGAGTCTTCTGGTAAAACCACGCTGACGCTGCACGCGATTGCCGAAGTACAAAAAAATGGTGGCACGGCGGCGTTTATTGATGCCGAGCACGCCCTCGACCCAGCCTATGCCAAACGTATCGGCGTTGATGTTGAAAACCTACTTTTAAGCCAGCCGGATAACGGTGAACAGGCGCTGGAGATCGCTGAAACACTGGTGCGCTCGAACGCCGTTGACCTGGTGGTTGTCGACTCGGTCGCAGCATTGGTACCACGAGCCGAAATCGAAGGCGATATGGGTGACTCGCATATGGGCTTGCAAGCCCGGCTGATGAGTCAGGCTCTGCGCAAACTCACCGGTGTCATCAATCGCTCCAAGACAACAGTCATCTTTATTAACCAAATCCGTATGAAAATCGGTGTCATGTTCGGTAACCCGGAGACGACCACCGGCGGTAACGCGCTCAAGTTTTATGCCTCGGTACGCATGGATATCCGCCGCATTGGACAAATCAAACAGGGCGAAGAAATCATCGGTAACCGCACTCGTGTTAAGGTGGTCAAAAACAAAATTGCGCCGCCGTTCCGCCAGGCCGAATTCGACATCATGTATAACCAGGGTATCAGCAAGTCCGGCGACGTCCTTGACCTGGCTGTCGAACGCGGCGTGGTGGAAAAAGCCGGTGCCTGGTTCGCCTACGGCGAGGAAAAAATCGGCCAGGGCCGCGAAGCCGCCAAGAAGTACCTAGAGGATAATCCCAAAGTGATGGAGAAAATCACCAAACAAGTTGTTGAGTCCACCGACAAGGAGTAGACATGACACATTTGCCAATCCAAATCGTTGATGAACACGACAAACCCGTTGGGGGCGAAGATATGTTTGTTGCGCAAGAGAAGGGTTTGATTCATCGTATCGTGCGCATTATGGTCGAGGATAGAGAGGGAAGGGTCTTATTGCAGAAACGTTCGAAAAAAATGAAGCGTTGGCCAGGCTGTTGGGATAATTCTGCTGCTGGCCATGTTGACGCTGGAGAAGATTACGACACTGCCGCAAAACGGGAGCTGTTTGAAGAAATTGGCATCAAACGCTCTAGCTTGGAAGAGCTCGGGACATATTTTACTGATAGACCACTAGACAACCTCCCGCATCTGCGCCGGTTTAACCGAGTGTACAAAGTTATCGCAGATAAAACGGAAATAGTTATCGACGAAGATGAAGTAGCTGAAGTGCGCTGGTTCACACTTGGCCAAATAAAGCAGCTCATTAAGGAACAACCAGAGAAAGTCACTGACGGCTTAATTGATGTTATCGAAAGGTACTATACATCATGAAACGCGCAGTAATCTTGCATGGTACCAGCAGTGATCCAGGCCACAATTGGCAGCCGTGGCTTGGGCAAAAACTTAAGGCAGCTGGCTATGAAGTTTTTGCGCCAGTTTTGCCGGACAACGATCGACCAAATCGACTAACATACGAAACATTCTTGAAGGATTCAGGTTGGGATTTTAAGGACAATATACTTGTTGGCCACTCATCCGGCGCGACAACCGTCCTTAATTTATTGCTTGCCGATTGGTTCCCGCATGCCAAAGCGGTGGTTTTGGTCGGAACCTTTTTAAACGAGAAGTTTACAAAAAAACTTGGTGAGTTTCCGGACGGTTTGTTCGATGATCTCTTTCTAAAGAGCTATGATCCGGTAAAACTGAAACAAAAAGCCGATAAGTTTTACTTCGTGCACGGGGACAACGATCCATACTGCGATATCGGAGATGCCAAGGAGCTGTGCAAAACAGTAGGCGGTACATTCATTACCATTAAAAACGGCCACCACCTCGGCGGTGCCTCGGGCGTCACCGAGCTACCGCAACTCCAAGAACAACTTCAGAAAGATGGCTACTTATGAAACGGTTGATTTTGATGGGCGGACGACCGTGGGTAGCGAAAGGCGGGGGCGAGTATCAGACCAAAGTTCTATTTCGCTATTTCAAGAATACGGCAAGACTGGCATTTTGTAATTTTGCACAAGATGAGACGGATTGGAAGGAAACGATCAGTACTAACCTGACTATGTTTAAGAAGTTTTATGACGGAGATTTGCAGCATCGAGTTATGACTCGCGATACTCTTGAGTCAGACTCAAAGTGGGCAGATATTATCTACATTCCTGGCGGCGACCCATTTAAGCTACTTGCCGAACTAAAAACATTTAATCTTGACGATGTGTGGAACCACAAAGTTATTGCCGGTGCCAGTGCCGGTGCAGACCTGTTTTGTGCGGCGTTTCCTTATCTGCAAGAAAGAAAGTTCGGCGAAGGCCTGGGTTGGCTCAATGTAGTGATGATACCGCATTGGCGTGATGACTTTAATGGCTACACTCACAAAGACTGGGATTGGGCAGAACAAACCTCGCTTAAAAAGTATCCAAAACTACCAGTTTTGTGTATCCCAGAAGGTGAGTTTGTTGAATTCTCAGTAAGATGAAGATTACGGATATCAAGGCGCCCACGCACGTTTTCACTCTTTCTCATAATCTGATTGCTTACTATTCGAAAGCGGAAAACGAACGGGGCAGGCAGGCTAAGTTTACATGCGAGTAACTGATATAAAACAGCAGGTCAAAAGACAAGATAGGTATTCAATTTTTGTTGATGGCAAATACTCGTTTTCTTTGAGCGAGAATGAACTTTTGAACGCTGGCATCAAAATTGGGCAGGAGTTTGATGAGGCTGGGCTGGAACAGCTCAAGCAAACAGCAACAGAGGACAAAGCCATGATGCGCGCCTATGATTTACTAGCGCGGCGACCGCGAAGTGTGCATGAAATGCGCGATTACTTGAAGCGCAAAGATTATGAGCCCGAGTTAATTGAAAAAATACTTAACGCGTTAAGCGAAAGGGAATATCTGGACGACGAGAAGTTTGCGAAGGCGTGGGTCGAAAGCCGCCGGCTGCTCAAACACACCAGCAAACGTCGATTGCAGTCAGAATTACAACAAAAACGAATTCCTGCAGATATCATTGCCCGCGTACTCGAAGCAGACGAAACCGACGAGCAGGAGGTGCTCAAAGATGTCGTTGCCAAAAAGCGCAGCCAAAGCCGCTACCAGGACGACCAAAAACTGATTGCCTACCTGCTCCGCCAAGGCTTCAACTATGACGACATCAAAACAGTTCTTGATCGATAGATAGGGAAAGGAGCAGCCCGAGCAAAAATCACACTTTTTGCCCGGCGCGATGAGGAAAACCGTAGGTTGTCCTCATAAGGCGCACGCCGCCTAGCTGGCGAACTGTGGTGCCACCGCACCCTGCTCGGCCGTCTCGGTAACGACCGCCTCTTTGACGACAATCCGAGAGCGAGTAATCTCGATGATTTGCGATCGGTCGACAATCACGCTACCACCGCTGAAGTTCTTGATGATACTCTGGGCTACATAAAGCTTTTGGATAAAAAACCCATCGCGCTCAAACGAGAAGTCAGATACTTTACCGAGCTTCTTTTTGTGCTCGGTGTAGACCGGCATGCCAATCAGCTCAAAGTTAAGCTTCAAAATATCTTTGAGCCGTACAAGTTCGCTGACGTCAGAAATAGCTTCGTGATCATTAACAACAAACCCTTGCGGCAAAATGTCGCGGATATCAAGAGACAGCAGCACGCCACGTTTGCGCGTGAACTTGTCTTCGGCGTGCCACCCCTCGATTTTGAGGTTGTCGGGGTTAATAACCGGGCCAAGCGCTTGTCCGACCGGCGTGCCGGTACGCAGGCTTAAAATAGGTTTGTTTTGCAGTGACTGTCCAAGACTCAACATCGCAATACTAGTATAGCAAACCGGTAGCGCCTACTACTGGGCTTGCGGTGACCGGCCTAGTAATTGCATAATAGTCACCACAATGCAGACAACGATACAATCACACAGTAGCCAAGAAACCGAAGCTATCGCCGCAAAAATCGGTGCAAATCTACGTGGCGGTGAGACGATTGAGCTTATCAGCGACGTGGGTGGCGGCAAAACAACCTTTACACGCGGTCTGGCGCGCGGCGCTGGCAGCGACGACCATGTCTCCAGCCCCACCTTCACGATTTCCAACACGTACACGGCCTCTAGAGTAAAACAACCTCAGGGTGTGAAGGGTCCGTCCTTTCACATCTATCATTTTGATTTTTACCGCTTGCCGGAGGCCGGTATTATTGAACATCACCTGCACGAGACTGTTGATGCCGAACACGACGTCACGATTGTTGAGTGGGCCGATACCGTACAGCACGTGTTGCCGCCTGATCGCCTGACTATTCGTATCACGGCTGACGGCGATGACCAACGGACATTTGCGCTGGAGTACCCGAAGTCATTAGAATATCTGGTTGAAGACCTTGTTTCATGTTAATACTAACGATTAGAACCGACAAACCAGAAGCCGAACTTGGCCTGTATGACGGCGAGCAGCAGCTTGCTTACGAAACGTGGCAGGCGCATCGCGAGCTCAGCGAAACAATTCATAGCAAAATTAAAGCGTTGCTCGATAGCCAGCACAAAGACTGGCACGACATAGCGGGTGTGCTGTGTTACAAAGGCCCGGGCAGTTTTACGGGCCTGCGTATTGGTCTAACGGTCGGCAATGCTCTGGCTGCAAATCTCGGTATCCCGATTCTTGGCGCCAGTGGTAATGATTGGCGCGAGCAAGGCGTCCAGAAACTACTGGCCGGTAGTAACGACACAATTGCGCTGCCCGACTATGGCCGCGACGCCCACATCACCAAACCTAGAAAATAATTTTTTGGCATTGTGCAATAGCGCGCAAGCTCGTATTATTGAACATAAGGATTTGGATCCGCGCACCATTTTCTAACGAAACGGTGCGGGACAAGGTTTTAGGGAGACGAATCCAGTTTGAAAAAATTGATTAACTTGAGTTTCTAAAACAAAATTTGGCTAATGAAGTGATAGTGACTGCCGATAAGTAGTTTTAGGCTAGGAGGAAGTATGGATCCAATCACCATTGTTTTGGCGATTATTGGTGTTGGTGCTGGCTTTGGTGCGAGCACTGTTATTACCAAACAAAAAATGGGCGCTGCCGAAGAAAACGCCAAGAAAAAACTCAGCGAGGCCAAAAAAGAGGCCGACAAGCTTATTGCCAAAGCGCGTGAAGAGGCAATCGAAAAAGCCGAAGAGGCAAAGAAAGAAGAGCAAACGCGGCGGCGCGAAATGAAAGAGGTCGAAAAGCGTCTTTTGGACCGCGAACAGTCGCTGGATAAAAAGCTCGACGAGCTGGACAAGCGCGCCGAAAAACTTCGTAAGGCCGAAGACGACGTCGAAGGGCTCAAAGACGAGATCCGCGCTATTCGCACCAAACAGCAGGACAAGCTTGAGAAGATTGCCAAGCTAACCAAACAAGACGCCGCTGATAAGCTGATGCAAATGACTGAGCGCGACATCAGGGGCGATTTGCTCGGCCTGGTTGCCAAGTTGCAAAACGAAGCCAAAGAAAACGCCGAAGAAAAAGCCGCGCTGATTATCACCCAGGCGATGGAGCGCATGGCCAGCGAAGTGACCGCCGAGCGCACCATTACCAGCCTGAAGCTCGAAGACGAAGAAATGAAGGGCCGCATCATCGGCAAAGAAGGCCGCAATATTCAGTCGTTGCAGCGGGCCACAGGCGTGGATATTTTAGTCGACGATACGCCAGGCTACATTGTGCTTTCAAGCTTTGATCCGGTTCGCCGCGAAGTTGCCCGCCAGGCGCTTGAAATGCTGCTCAAAGACGGCCGCGTGCACCCGGGCCGCATTGAAGAAGTAGTCGACAAAGCCCAGAAGAACGTCCAAAAAGATGTACTGCGGGCTGGCGAGGACGCGGCGCGTGAAGTTGGCATCATCGGTATGCCAAAAGAAATTCTGCAGCTGCTAGGTGAGCTCAAATACCGTACCAGCTACGGTCAGAACGTGCTCAAACACAGTACCGAAATGGCACACATTGCCGGCATTATTGCCGAAGAAGTTGGCGCTGACGTCAAGACGGCCAAGTATGCGGCGCTGGTACACGACATCGGCAAAGCGCTAACACACAAGATGGAGGGCAAGCACCACCATATCTCCGGCGAAATGCTGCGTAAATATGGTGCGCCGGAAGAAATCGCTCTGGCCGCCGAACAGCATCACGATGATGTCGAGGCTACCACGGTCGAGGCCCTCATTGTCCGCACCGTTGATGCCATTAGCGCCGCTCGCCCGGGTGCCCGCAATATTTCTGCTGAGAACTTTATCGAGCGTATGAAAGAGCTTGAGAACGTCGCTAATAGCTTTAGTGGTATTGAAAAATCCTACGCCATCAGCGCCGGCCGTGAAGTCCGCGTGTTTGTAAAGCCGCAAAGTATTGATGATTTGTCGGCTATTAAACTGGCGCGCGACATTGCCAACAAGATTGAGTCGACGATGCAGTATCCGGGGACCATCAAGGTAAATGTCATCAGAGAAACTCGCGCCACCGAATTCGCCAAGTAGGATAAGTTTCTCATGAAGACCATCTACTTTGTGCGGCATGGAGAAACTGAAGCAAACGTTGGGCTTATCATGTCTGGCGGTGAACACAATACAGATCTAACAACCAAAGGTCGTAGCCAAGCCAAGAAAGCCGGACAGGACTTAAAAGACCGAGCAATAGAGCTCATCGTAACTTCGCCACAAAGGCGTGCCCATGAAACTGCCAAGATTATTGCTCAAGAAATTCGTTACGATCCGATAAAAATTGTTACCAACAACCTTTTTGTCGAATCGTATATGGGCGCGTATTCTGGCAAGCCCTACGAAGTTTTTTATGCAGATCGTGACAAGGGAACGATCAAAGAGGGCGTTGAAACCCCCGAACAACACTACGAGCGTATTCATGAAGCCGTAGAATCATTACGTCAGCTACAACAAGAAACGATTTTGGTTGTATCGCACGGTGCGACTGGCCGCATGACAAAGCTGGTCGTCCAAGGCTCACACTATCGCGATTACCATACAATTGACCGTATCGGTAACTGCGAGGTCTACGAGTTCACGTTAGATGACGTACAAGCCCCCAAATTGAAATATAAACCTCTGCAAAGACAGAGGTAAAAAATCGTGATCGTACTATATTGAAGCCAGAAACACCTAAACAGTTGCTGCAAAAGCTAAACCTTCCTGCAACTAGTCATCGGTCGAAGATGGTTCAGCGCCTGGTGTTTTAGGAAGCCCCAGCACTCTCAGTATCTCTGTGGTGGCCTCTTTTTTAGCCTTCTCCCAATCACCCCAAAGACGTTCAAACTCTTGGGTACTTATCCTTTTATCGAAAAGAATACCTTGATTAAATGCTTCAGGAAAATCTAGCTCCACCCCCGCATACTCAGGTAATAACGCAAGCAATCCATTGATTAAGGCTGGCCCATTAAGACTGGCGGCATGCTCGGTAACTGCCTTCTGGAGAGCGTCGTACAGTAACGGCTCAGGTAACTCTTCGACTGCAAGCGGACCAAGGTATCTCCAAGGGTATTTAGTCTGTACTTCACAAAGAACCTCGCCGAGTGCCGTTGCTCCGATATGGTACTCTTTGTCATCATATGGAACTGCGTCTAGACAATCGCCCCCAACAAACGCCCATGCTTCATCATCACTTGGATCGCCTTCTGGTCTCAATATCCACATATGTGGTGCATAATCACGAGAAGTGTTTGAGCCGCCATCTATTCCTGGCATTGGTTTTCTATACTCCTGTTTACAGCTTATTGTAACATAATTATCTCTATTTTAGAAGGACAAAAGAACGTCAGGAATGACGTTCTTTCTCTACACTTTGTGGTCGGGGTGATAGGACTCGAACCTACGACCTGACGGTCCCAAACCGTCCGCGCTAGCCAACTGCGCCACACCCCGTTGTCGAAATGTATGACGTGCCTATTTTAACAGCTTAATGCCCCTGCTGCCAGTATAAATGCGGTTTGTCACCCAAAAAAGTAGAGACAGTCAATGCGGGGGTCGTGTGTGCGCATCAGCAATCCTTTGTTATTTTTGCAACGAAGTCTATTTTATTTTGTAGATATTGCAAAAAAGCTCCATACTATCTTGTAGAAGGTAAATTATAAAGGAGTTATTATGGCCAACAGATTCTCAACTTGGTTTAAAGGACTTTCCACGGTAGGTAAAGTTTTAATAAGTGCGGCTGTAGTGGGTACGTCAGGTATTGTGCTCGCGGGTGCTTCAGCGCCAAGTCCACAAACTACTACGACCACTACACATACTGTTGAAGTAAAAATAGAGACCGAAGAAGAGATCATACCCTTCGACACCAAAGAGGTGAAAGATAGCTCTCTGGCTAAAGGCAAAGAAAAAGTAACAACTAAAGGTGTAGACGGCAGAAGAGTATTCACATATGAGGTTGAGTATACTGATGGTGTTGAAACAAAACGCACACTTCTTAAAGAAGAAGTAACAAAGCCAGCTACACAAGTGACAAGTATTGGTACCTATGTAGCGCCAAAACCCAGACCGGCCCTCGCGCCAGCTTCTTCCCGTTCGAACTGCGATCCGAATTATTCTGGCTGCGTGCCAATCGCAAGCGATGTTGACTGCATTGGCGGGAGCGGTGATGGTCCAGCCTATACAGGATACACAACTGTCATTGGCTATGATATATACGGGCTTGATCGTGATGGTGACGGCATAGCATGTGAATAAGGTAGTACGTGATGGAGACATTAGAACAATACGTGCCGCTGGATAAATCGTGGGGTATTCGTTGCGGCGTTTTGGATTTATTGCATAGCTATCCGGACACTGCTCAGATTTTGCAGGGAACAGGCAAAATGCTCAGTGATGATCTGGTGGCGTTGCTTCGGGCGCAAGATGATTGGCGCGCGAGTGATGTGGTCGACGTTGGCGAGTCGGGCACGCTGTATCGGATTTTGCAGTTCGCAGCCTGGAAACAAAATCGGGATGTTGAATTTGTCAGAACCGGCACACTAACAGACCGACCAATCACGGTCGATGCCAGTATTGTGGCGTGGCCACAAGCAAAACTTTTGACGCTAGACGAAGGTACCACGCAATGGGCCTCGGCCGCGGTGCTGAGTGGTGATCGGGAACGACTTGATAAGCCGCCGACTAAATTAGGTGATACGTATGACGCCGTGGCTCACTGGAAGGATCGGCGGGTTTCTGAGTCAGCGTGGCAGCCACGCACTGATGGAACGATTCGCAAACAAGCCGAAGCATTCGTGGCGCGATTGCGAGGTGAGACTGACACCTTTGAACCAATCCATTCGGAAGATTTTATTTTTGGCGTGACACTTGGCTACGATGAGCTTGAGGCGGGTTATGCCAGGTGGCCAAGCGTGTCGCGGCATGAAACCAACCGGGTGACAGAAATCCAAAAAACCGAGCAGCAGTTTGCTAACCACGAACCAATTACCTCCAAAGACCACCGTATCGTACAGGCGTTTGCCATGAAAGCCGCGCTGGAAGACGTGCGGGTTGAGTTTGTGCATCCCGATTCGGTGAATAAGTCCTGGCCGGAGTTTTGGCGATTTTTGGGCGCGGCTACTTTGCTATAATTTTGTTATGGCTATACGACCCACGTGTGACAAATGCGGAAGCGAGCTGACCGAGTTCGGGGCGATTTTGCTCAGCCCGCCCGACAGCAAAAACCAGGTGCGGAAATTCCATTTGTGCAAAAGCTGTTACCAAACGATTGTGGCAGACCTAAGCAAAATATAAAATGCAAAAATATCTGTTTAGGCCAGGAAACCGCCAAGGGCCAGATACTAATACTCGGGCGCCTTATCAGTTAGTTTCTTCAAAGTCCACCTAACGAGCGGTTCGCGTGATTGGACTGGCAGCCCACCAACGCGGCGTATTTTATACGGATTTGGGGCCTTCGGTTGCGGTCGAGACACCTCGACACGGTGCTCGGCACCAGCGGCAACGGTACCAAGCTGTATGCGTACAACAAGCTCCTCTCCTTGCCGTGTGGCTTCAACCGAGACGGCAGGATCGTGAAGCTGTTCGGGGTTTTGGTTTGACCACCTTCTTGCCATGCTGCACCTCCTTGACGATCTTCGGTAGCACCAAAGAAATTTTTGTTACTGCCTACAGTATATCAAATATCGGTAAAAGCGAGTGCGCCAGGAACTTGCACGGAGGGTGTACAATAGGGGCATGATAAGCGTAGCCATAACTGTTCTGGCTGTTTTTTTAATACTTGTGGGTACCGAGTATTTGCACAAAAAGAAAAAAATTCGCGGCGAATCGGCGCGCAAATTAGTACATATTGCGGTTGGTTCTTTTGTGGCAACCTGGCCGTTTTATCTTGATGTCACCACGATTGAATTGTTGTGTCTTGCCTTTGTGGGCGGTGTGCTTCTGGTGCGTTACTCAGGATTTTTTGGTTCGATTCATGATGTTGAGCGCAAGACTTGGGGCGATGTGTTGTTTCCGCTTGGCATTGCGCTCACGGCAATGATTGCGGCGGAACCCTGGATTTTTTCGGCAGCAATGTTGCACCTTGGTCTCGCGGACGGCGTCGCGGCTCTGATTGGTATGGGTTACAAAAAAGCCCGCTTTTATAAAATTTTTGGCCAACGAAAATCTGTTGTCGGCACACTGTGCTTTTTGATTGTGTCGTTTATGATTACGCTGGTTATGGTCATGACACAGCAACAGGCCTTGGCGCATGTTGGCCTGCCGTTGCTGCTTTGGCTGCCGCCGCTCATTACGGTGATTGAAAATATCGCGCCCAACGGCACCGATAATATTTTTGTACCGCTGACGGTGACGCTGCTACTGAACGCACTGATATTTCCTGTTTAACCAAGGCGCCACCTGCCCACCCTCACGTTTTTTGGCACCTCCGCACGACAGATGGGGTACACTTTAGTGCCACATCTGGAGCTAGAGGACACAGTGTTAGGAAACGTGAGGGTGGGTCAGGAGTATGAGACAGGCAAAAGCGAAAATGGTATACTGGTTTGCATGATAAGAAAAAAAATACGACAACATTTTGAGGATTATTTAAGTGAGTTTGTCTACGGCGGCATTGATGGCGCGGTGACAACGTTTGCGGTTGTGGCCGGTGCGACCGGGGCGCGGTTTGATACCAAAGTGCTGCTGGTTTTAGGTTTTGCAAACTTAATTGCCGATGGTTTTTCAATGGGCGTTGGTTCGTACCTCTCGACCAAGTCTGGTATTGAACTCAAGGCAAAACATGGCAAATCGGTCAAAGACGAACCATCGCCAATTATCAATGGCGCAACCACGTACGTGGCCTTTATTTTGGTGGGGCTGGTGCCGCTTTTGGCCTACACGATTGATGCGATCTTTGGGCTTGATAACAGCAATCTGTTTATGCTGTCGATTATCTTCACGACGCTTGCCTTCACTGGCATTGGCGTGCTAAAAAGTCGTGTCGCCGAAACACCAATCGTGCGAGGCGTTCTGGAAACCGTGACACTTGGTGCAATTGCCGCTGGCTTTGCTTACGTACTTGGCGACGTCCTCGAGCGCTTAATTGCCTAAAGACTTTTGGCTCACTTCAGCGGTAGATTTGATATAATACGCTTATGTTTATATTGCTGTCGCTGCGCTGGTGGTATAGCGCAGGTTGGCGGTGGGCTTGGCAGCACGCCGTTACCAAACGAATTCAATGGTGCCTGGACACCTTTTCATTGAGTACGCTTGTACGGACGCTGTTTGCGCCGTTCAAACAAACGTTTGCTGGCAATGTGCGAGGCTCGCTGGGTGATCACTTTCGGGCGTTTATTGACAGAACCATCTCGAGGATTATTGGCTTTCTGGTGCGCAGCATTTTGATTTTTAGTTGTTTAGTCTGCATGATTCTTGCGTTTGTCACCGGGCTTATCCTGGTATTGTCATGGGGCTTCATCCCGCTGTTGCCAGTTATCGGGCTGGTGCTGTTTAGTGTGGGAGCAGACAAATGAATGCGCTGACCTGCAACACCAAAAGTGTCCGGGCGCAAAAAGCGCGCATGGCCAAGATTTTTGATGCTAAGCTCCTGCGCGTGTTTTTGTGGCTGGCAATTCTAGGGTTAGTGGCTAGCTGGCTGTGGCTGGGGTTTGTGGCCGGCACTCCCATCGCGCATGTTTTGTTGGTGGCAGTTGGTCCACTGGCAACCATGCTGTTCTGGTACTACGGCGAACTGGAAGTGTTAAAGCCCAGCGAGCCGCTCACAGGTGTGACTGACATCACGTCGGTACTTGATCGCAAAGTGTTGGCGAGGATTCATGATAACCCAAGCCCGGCAGAACTGGCCGGCATAGTCTCGGGGCTTGATGGCGGATTTTTCTATGGTGCCCGGTATGGCGTTGGCAAAGAGTTTTTGCAGAATCTTTCTAGTAAAGATCCGATTACGACCAACCTGGTCTGGCAATCAGCCTTGCAGATGGCCGCGGCTCACCAGTACAACGACGTTTCGTCCGGCACGTTGGTGGCGGCGTTGGTACTGGCGATTCCAGCGCATGACGTGGCGCTGGCACAACTACAGCTCGACAACCAGGACATTACCACCGGAGTCAGTTGGTACAATCACATCCAGGAAACAATCGAGCATTACA
This sequence comes from uncultured Candidatus Saccharibacteria bacterium, assembly GCA_964602865.1. Classification (GTDB taxonomy): domain Bacteria; phylum Patescibacteriota; class Saccharimonadia; order Saccharimonadales; family JAGQNJ01; genus CAZRSX01. The sequence continues at coordinate 85,670 of CAZRSX010000004.1, read as the reverse complement.
AACGGCGCCAACATTTTGGCGGTATCGGCCGCGATTTGAGTTTTGGTTGGGCGCCGATTCTTAACCAAATTGGCTTTAATATTACCGACATGGTGCAGCGCGGCGGTATGCTGAATCGTGACATTGTTGGCCATCAGGAATCGATCCAGCAGTTGATGCACCTGCTCTCACAGCCAGGACGGCGGAACGCGGTATTGGTTGGTCAACCGGGCGTTGGTAAAACAACCATTGCCTACGCCTTTACACAAAAACTTATTACCGATGTCAAACAAATCGAGGGCAGCCTGCGGTTTAACCAGGTGGTTTCGCTAGATGCCGCGAACCTCATCGCTAATGCCAAAGGCCGTGGCCAGCTTGAGGAGCTTATTATTCGGGCAGTCAACGAAGCCATCGCGGCCAAAAACGTTATTTTGTTTTTGGACGAAGCTCAGCTGTTTTTGAAGGATGGCACCGGCTCGGTTGATCTTTCTAGCATTTTGTTGCCGGTCATTGAGGGTGGCGCCACCCGAATTATTCTGTCGCTGAATGAGCAGGAGTGGCTGCGCCTGGCGCAAAGTAATCCGGGCCTGACGCAGCTGATGAACCGTATTGCGGTCAAGCCGCTCACTGAACCGGATGTCTTTCGGGTTATGGAAGATCAAGTGTTAACGCTCGAAGCCCAACATCGAGTGGTCTATATGCGACAGGCCCTCAAAGAGGCCTATCGATTGGCCGATCGCTTTATCCACGAACAGGCATTTCCGGGCAAGGCTATAAAACTGCTTGAAGCAGCAGCTGGTTTTCCGGTGCAGCAGCATTTTGTCACGGCGCAGTCGGTGCAACAAGCGGTTGAACGGACGTTTGATGTGCGGGTGCAGACTGCGAACACAGTCGAAGAAAAAGACACGCTGCTCAACCTGGAACAAAAAATTCATGAGCGCATGATCAATCAAACCCGGGCTGTGAAACTGGTCAGTGATGCCTTGCGCCGGGCACGGGCGGGGGTTCGTAACGAAAACAAGCCAATTGGTACTTTCCTGTTTTTGGGCCCGACGGGCGTTGGTAAGACGGAGCTGTCGAAATCTTTAGCGGCGGTATATTTTGGCGGCGAGGAACGGATGGTGCGAATTGATCTGAACGAATATTCCCGGCCATCAGACACGAGTCGTTTGTTGGCAACCGGCTCGAATGACCCGTACAGTTTGTGCGCCCAAATTGCCAAGCAGCCGTTTAGCGTGGTGCTGCTTGACGAGATTGAAAAGGCCCACTCCAACGTACAAAACCTGCTGTTGCAAATGCTTGACGAAGGGATTCTACGCGACGCCGAAAACAAGCCGGTGAGTTTCAAAGACGCCATTATTATCGCGACCAGCAACGCCGGGGCGGATAAAATCCGCGCGCACATTGAGCGCGGCGAGCGGCTTGAAGATTTTGAGCAACAGTTTATCGATGAGCTGATAAGCTCAAACCAGTTTAGGCCAGAGTTCCTCAACCGTTTTGACGAAACGGTATTATTCAGACCGCTCAACAAAGACGAGTTGTTGCAGGTGGTTGATCTTTTGCTTGTGTCTATCAATAAAACACTGGCCGGCAAGAAAGTGAGCGTCGGGCTGACGCAGGCCGCCAAGCGGCTCCTGACAGAAGTTGGCTATGATCCGCGGCTTGGTGCTCGACCGCTTCGCCGTGTTGTGCAGCGAGCGGTTGAGAACATCGTCGCGCAAGCGTTGCTCGAGGGCAGGGCAGTGCCCGGACAGACGCTGGAATTAGATGCGCCCGAACTACAGGAAGCGTTAAACGCACGACAGTAGCCCTATTTTTTGCTATAATACCGAAGTTAAAGTCGCGGGATTCGTATATCGGCTAATATGTCAGTTTTCCAAACTGAAGAGACCAGTTCGACTCTGGTATCCCGCACCATTATCAAGGAGGGGTTTACCCCTCCGGTATCATTTTGAAATAAATTAAACACCTCTTCCCCCTGAAGCTCGGCGAACGCCTCGTTTACAGATCTGCGATTGCTGTAAAAGAGTTCTGATTTTGTCCAAAACACCGCACCACAATAGTCTTTGTATTCAGATTATTTCGTTGTGACGCCAAAGAGTAAGGTGTTGCTATCACCTTCAAATATAGTCGTCGCTTGTTGATTCTCAATATTGTAATGCACCAGCGTGTAGTCAGGCGCGTCTTGCTCGCCGCTGCCAGCAATAACCACTTTCTCGCCGACGTATGGTAGGTGTTGAATTGGTTCGCGAGCCTCATAGAGCGTAACTGGCGGCTTAACTTCGCCGTCACCATCCGGACTCGGGAAGAGCAACTGTACGCTGTTGCCGTCAGCGTAATATGGCGCTTGGCTGCCTGCTACAAAGCCAACCAGAATGTTTCGACGCCGTACGGTGCCGTTTTCGTTTGTTTCGCCAGCTGTGCCGATAGTGGTGATGAGGCTGACTTTATTGCTGGCAATATCAAGGGACTGGATCTTGTACGGTGCTTTGGTTGTATAGCCCAGGCCATCGCTTGAACTATCAATGGAGCCTTGTACAAACACCGCTTTGCTGCCGTCGCGAGCTACGGCGTAGCTTGACACCTCTTTGCCGTCAACTGAACCGAGCAGCTTGGTGACTTTTTTGTCGGCAAGGTTGATAGTGCTCAAGCCAAAACTATTGCCGTCGCAGTTGTAACAACCTTCCTGGTAGACTATCAGCTGCTTGTCTTCGTTCCAGCTCTCTACAAACACCCCGGCAGATTTACTTGTAAACAGTTCGTTGACGGTTCCATCAGTCGCGCTAATTGATTTGACGGTGTTTGCTTCTCGATTGTCTGGAAGCAGCGCCACTGCAACATTGCCTTTGTCGGATATCCTGAGACTGGTTACTTGCTCGCCGGGCGCCAGCGCCAATGCCTCTTTGTAGCTTCGTCCGCCGTCATTGCTGAGTTGCACACTCCGAGCGGTGCTGTATACAACGGTTTGGCCGAACACATCGAACTGGCTTATCTCATCGCCGCGGTCAAGTACCCGTACTTGCGTGCGGTTCTCGCCGGTAGCTAAACGCCAGAATAGTGTGTGCGGCAGGTTGCTTGATTCGCGGAACGTATAAGCAATCGCATCAGGCTCATAGCCGATGGCTTGCGGGGCTTCGGTTTGCTCAGGCGCCTGGCTTGGCGCGGGCGCGGGCTTTTCACGGAGGAAGAAGTACCAGCCGCCCGCGACAGCCAATAAAAGTAATACGAGCCCGACAACAAGGAATTTTTTCCGGCTTTTTTTCGGTTTTTTCGGCGGCTGATCGACTGGTTCTTCAATGGCCACTTCACTTGCAGCTTGGCGATAGAGCGTGTCGTCCTCACTTGAGTCGTCTTCGGTTTTGTTGGCTGCTTCCTCGATGGTCTGCGAGGTGTCTATCGGCTGGCTATCGTCCGTCGTTTCGATATCTAAGTTAACATGATCCGGGTCAATCTCTGGTGCGGTGGCTGGTTCTGGCGTTTGTGATTCTTTTGCCATAGCGTTTATGCTTTCTTGGTGCTTAGTATGCGCCTCTCATGCAGGTTTTGCAACAAATATGAGGTAATACGGTATAATACCAGCTGTTACCACGCCCCGGTAGCTCAGTGGATTAGAGCAAGACGGTTCTAACGTCAAGGTCGGGGGTTCGAGTCCCTCCCGGGGTACCAAAAATGGATTTTTGGTAGAGTTTTACAACTCCGCTAGAAACTATTTTGAGAAAAATTGTTGAGCAATGCAAGCTCAGCCCCGCCGCCTAGCGGGCAAGTCTGCCCGCTGCGCACCGCCCAGATTTTTTAGAAAAGGAAAAGGGATTTTCTGTCTACAAAAAACTAATCTGTTGTGGCTCTCGCTTAATCAAGTCTACCTTATCGCTGAATGAGGCTTCGTATCCGCACAGATTAGGTAGCCAGTATCCATAGAGCCGCTCATTGTTTTCAAGGATTAAATACCGTCCAACAACTCCCTTAATTTGTCCTGATATGGGATGGTCGCCAAGCTCCTGGACTGGAGCTTTTGGGTACTCTCCAAAGAAGAATATATCAAGATTGACTACAATCTTATTGTCAGCGTAGCCTATATCGCTCAGTATCCTCTTAAAGATTTGACACTCAGAACTAACATCAAAGACTTTAGATAAGGCGTCGCTTTTTTGTTTCTTTGTAATGCTATTCTTTAACCCTTTTTGTATAAGCTTGTTTTCTATGTTGTGTGCGGCTGTTGCATTTGGGCAAGAAGCAACTATTGAATAGAGTAATGCGCCTTGCTCGTAAAGTCGCTCAAGCCCACGCGAATCGGACATAATACCTGCTTTTGCTAAACCATTGCCAAAATATGCTACATATACCGAGTGCGGGGCATCGTTATACTGCGCCTGTTTGGTTGATATATCTGACGTGTTATAAAACGCGGGGTTAAAATCGGTTTTCTTGCGACACGCAAAACAAGACTCATATTTTGCATCAACAACGGCACGCGATTCACATAGATGGTTTGTGTGTGATTCTATATCGTACCAGCCAACGCAGTATTTTGTGCTTTTATCTACCGAGATTGTTATTGTTTTACCATTTTCAAGGACCAATTTGTCCAATGTGCCAGCATCGTCAATGAACAGATATGAGTCTGCTTGTTTGGTTATAGGTCGCGCAATGATAATTAAACCGTTCATATTAACTAAGGTTCTGGGTTACAGTGTGGTATCTTTCTTGTAATTCTTTTTTGCTTCAAGCCATGCTTTATTGCGCTCCTTCTCATCTTCAATTTCGAATATTTCGACAGGATATTTTTTATCTTGTTTTTCAATTTTCTTTGCAATCGCTAAGGGAATATCAATTTCATACCTGTCAGCGAACTGAATTGCATAAATAAGAATATCAGCAAGCTCACTTGCCATATCTTCTTTACTGCCAAAAGATTCATCATGCCACTGAAAATACTCAAGTAACTCATTTGCTTCTAACGAAAGTGAGATTGCAAGATCTCGTGATGAATTCGTCTTGTCCAATTTACGCGCTTTGGTATGTTGCATAACAAGTATGCATGCTTCTTCGAACGTTAATTGTTTTGGCATTTTTACCTCCAATGCTTCTATTTCTAATTTTATCACTAATAATGAAGTCGGCGGCGTGGCTCGGGGCAACAAAGTTGCTATGTGTCGCAAGCGACACATAAACAGAGTGAAATCTGTTATTATTGAACTATGGACAACAAAACTTTGACTGCCCTTAGTGGTGTTCGTGTCGGGCACGCAACACATCTGGACAAACTGACAGGCTGTACTGTAATTCTTTTTGATAAGCCTTACCAAGTAGCATACAAAGCCTACGGCGGAGCCGTCGGTGCGTATGGTACAGAGGCTAACAAGGCAGATAAAACAAACTATGGCGAAAGTGGCATTTTTATTGCTGGCGGTAGCAACACCGGCTTGATGTCGGCAAGCGAAATTATGGAATGTCTGCGCCGCGACCAAAAAGGCTCGCGCTCCGGCAAAGACAAACAGATTTTTAATCCGTCCATAACTGGCGCAATCGTCTACGATCAGGGTATGCAAGTTGCGCCATACGACCCTGCTTATGGGCGCGAGGCATACGAAAACGCTAGTAATGAACCGGTCGTGAGCGGTAATGTTGGGGCAGGCACTGGTACATCAGTTGGCAAGTTCCGTTGGGTCGAGGGTGGTACAAAAACTGGCGCAATGAAAGCGGGTGTTGGCTCGGCGTGTGTTGATTTGGGCAACGGCATAACCGTTGTTGCGCTATCAGTTGTAAATGCACTCGGCAATATAATTGCACCAAACGGCGAGATTATTGCTGGCAACAGAGATGAAAACACCAAGTTTAAGTCCTATGAGGATTTGATAGATTTCGTGACACAAGATAGGTCAAATACGACAATATCTGTTGTCGGCATAAATGTAGATTTAGGCAGCAAACTGCATTTAGAAAAAGTGGCGCATTTGGCTTCGCACGGACAAGTCCGTGCTATAAATCCTGTGCATACTTCGTCTGACGGCGACACGGTTTTTGTTTTTAGCACAGGCGAACTGAAAAATCCGTTCAATGATATGTTGCAGTATTTCCAAGAAACAGACGACAGCTTATATACCCAAGTTGATATTATCGGACGCGCCGCCGCCCGCGCGGTGCAAGAAAGTATCTATGACGCTTGCCGTTCGGCAGAAACGATACAATTTGAGCAGGCATACAAAGGTGTTATTCCTGCGGCGAAAGATTATGAGTAAGCAACACGCTGTCCAGAAAATCTACGCCGCCTGGACATACGTTAGTGATGTTGAGAAATCAAAAAAGTTTTATCGGTCTGTTCTAGGTGTTGAGCCAAGACTTGTAGATGGCAGTTGGGTTGAGTTTGTTACTGGCGAAACAGTATTTGCGATACTTGAAAGACCAAAAGAAAAAGGCGCAGTAGAACCCCGAAAACTGCGTATAATGTTGCAAGTCGCCGACATCAGCCAAGCCGAACAAAAGTTGCAAGAGTTAAAAGTCAAAATCATACAAAAGCAAGTTGAACCTTACGGCACACTTCTTACCTTTCAAGACCCTGACGGACATTGGCTAGAGTTTTACGAACCAAAATCATAAGCCGCAAATGTCGCAAAGCGACAGCGCACCGACCAGAAACAGCCTTTTCCTTAAAAATTAAAAAATCGGCGGGGGGAAATCTCAAAATGCAAAGGGTTTTTCTGGTGGGGCGCATTCCAGCTTTGCTGGAATAGGCGGCGGGGCTTGGTTCAGCACTTCGTGCTAAAATAGGTTCTAGCGTAGGAGTAAAACTCTACCACATGGGATTAATTAGTAGACGTCAGAACTGGCGTCTATTTTTATCGCCCTTAATTAATATTGACAGCATGACGTCATAACAGTAAAATGGTAGGATGACTACAAAGGCCACACTATATTTGGACTCAGATATGTATAAAACACTCAAGTTGCGAGCTGTTGAAACAGGCTCATCTATTTCGGCGCTTATGAATGAGGCCTTGCAAGCTCAGCTCAGCGAGGATCTAGAGGACATAAACTCGATCAGGTTACGGCTTGCTAAAAAGCAGCAGCCTCTTTCCTACGAAGCCGCCCTCAAAGAACTTCAGCAAAATGGCACGATATAACGTCCAAATTTTACCGGATGTTATCAGAAAAGATCTGAGAAGAATACCATCTAACGATGCTGTGAAAATCATGGATCGTATTGAGTCGCTGGGAAGTAATCCGAGACCCACTTGGTCCAAAAAGTTATCAGGCCGGGAGGAGTATAGGGCTAGGCACGGTAATTACAGAATTCTATATGTAATTGAGGAAACAGTAAAAATCGTACAAGTTACTAAAGTTGGTCATCGACGTAATATTTATCAGTAAATAGTTGACTGAAAATGGCTCTAATCTCGTAAACTAAGCTATCCCAATTCTATGGAGTGCGAAAATACCTCGAACAGGGGTATTTTAATCTTGTCTGTCCGAATATCTACAACGGATTAAATATAAATGCCATGGAGTTAATGGCTTGCTGGCAATCCGTAAAGAACTATTAACTCTTGCTAAAAAACTGTGTTTTTCATCGACATTGTAACGATTTCGGAACATAATGTTCTACAAACGGAGTTTGTAGAGTGGTCAACATCGAAAGTCCAGGGATTAAAAAAAGATTTTACCTAGCTTTAGCAGGGCTGGGCCGCTGGCTGTTTAGGCCGCTCAATTATGGTGGACTGGTTGGTGGTGTAGCCTTCTTTGCTCTGGCCATGACGCCTACCTTAATACCGAGAGGCTGGGTTTTGCAGGGATTGCTTGCAGGCTTAACCGCTGCGATTGGATATGGTATAGGTGCTTGCACTTATAAACTTATGAAGCGTTACGCTTATAGGTTGGGGCTGAAAGACGCAACAAAAACCACACTTTGGCGGGCTCTTTATGTAGGCGGCACATTAGTGGTTATAGCCTTCGTTTTTGCCGGCGAACACTGGGATAAGCAGCTGAGGCAGCTCATGTCCATGGAGATCAAAGAGCCGTGGCAAATTTCCAGCATGGTTGCCGTATCGATTATTTTTGCCCTGTTTTTAATTGTGGCGGGTCGGGCAGTCAAGGGGTTCTTCCATCTTACTGCCCTGTTGGCAAAGAAGATAATGCCCGAGATGGCTGCAAAATTGATTGGCTACACGCTGGCCCTGGGTTTTGTAGTCTACGTGCTTTTGGGCGGACTGGCTCAGAATCTTTTTGCCGCAATTGATTATGCTGCAGGCATTGCGAATGACACTGTGCAAACTGACCTGGCCCAGCCAACAACCCCGTTGCGTTCCGGCAGCCCGGAATCGTTTATCACCTGGGAACAGTTGGGAGCAAAAGGCCGAGAATTTATTGCCGGCGGACCTTCTAGCGAAGACATAAATAGCTTTTTGGGCAATTCCTCGGCACTACAGCCGATACGTATTTATGGCGGACTCAGATCCGCCGACACTATTGACGGGCGTATTGATCTGATCTTAAAAGAACTGGACCGAACCAATGCTTACGCGCGCAAGGCGATATTTATCCAGACCCCCAGCGGCAACGGCGAAATACCGCCGGTCAATGCAGCAGCACCAGAGTACATACTGGGCGGAGACACTGCTCAGGTGGCGCTGCAATATTCCTATGCACCGAGCGCTACTACCATGTTTACCAACCCGGGGGTGGGCAACGAAGCAGGCAGGAAAATCGTTAATACCATAGTGGATAAAGTAAACAGCCTGCCCGAAGCCGAGCGGCCCAAGATATTTGTAGCAGGCGAAAGTCTTGGATCTTCGTCCACGGAGGCGGCCTTTGACAGTGCGGATGACATGGTTGATAAAGTTACCGGCGTACTGATGATAGGGCCGACTTTCTTTAATAAAATACGACAAGAGTTGATAGGCAGCCGAGCCGCTGCTTCACCAGTCTGGCTGCCTGTAATTGACGAGGGCAAAAACTTCAGATTTGCCATAGAGCCAGCCGATTTGAACGTTCCTGCTGGCGATTGGCAGGACAAGCGGATTGTATATTTGGCGAATTCCAGCGATCCCGTTGGCTGGTTTAGCATACGAACACTTTACTCGAGGCCAGAGTTTTTGAATGATCCTCGCGGCCCGGATGTTTCGCCCAGCATGCACTGGATGCCCGTCGTGACGTTCTGGCAGCAATTGTTGGATCTGCAGTTTGCCTCTGGCGCACCCTCCGGGCATGGCCATCGGTATGGCCTGAACGTCGTCGACGGCTGGGTTGGAGTTGTAAACCCGGATAACTGGTCTAACGAACAAACCCAAAAATTACGCGAGCATTTACAGCCAGTGCTGGATGAATATTTAGCGCCCAATTAAAGAGGAGTAAACATGAGTAAGAAAAAAAACTTTATAGACAACTGGTTTGAGGCTAAGCAGCCGAGGTATGCCGGCCTGATTGGCGGCGTGCTATTCTTTTGTTTGTCGCTGACACCTTCTTTGTTACCCCGTACTTCAATCATGCAAGGAATTGCCAGCGGCATTTCATTGGCAATCGGCTATGGCTTTGGATCGCTGATTGGCAATGTTTCCCGGTCATTGAATGCCAAGTATCTCAATAATAAGTATTCCCGCAATTGGCGACTGGCTGCGCACGTCAGTTTAGGCCTGCTGACAGTATTTTTTATTGTCAAAGGCTACCAATGGCAGAACGAGATCCGCGTTATCACCGATTCGCAAAAGGCTGACTTTTTTGAGCCGGCAATTATTGTCATCACCGCCTTTTTTGTAGCCTATTTGTTAGTTGGCATGAGCCGGAAGATTTTGAAGCTTTCCCGCAAACTAGCTGCTAAGTTTGCCAAGAAAACCTCGCCCAAAACCGCCAGGCGGCTCGGCGCCATACTGACGGCCATCCTCCTGATACTTTTTATTGATGGTGTTGTGTTCAGAGTGGCATTGTCGGTTTCTAACACCTTGTTTGGCTACCAAAACACCGGTACGTCCGAAGGAATTGAACAGCTTACTATACCCGAAGTATCCGGAGGTTCCGGTTCGCAAGTCGCTTGGGAAAGTTTAGGTAAAGCGGGCCGGGATTTTATTGGCAAAACTACTAAAAAGGAAGATATCGCTACATTTAAGGGTCAGTCAGTAAAGCAGCCGATTCGAATCTATTCTGGTATAAAGTCTGCTGACAATCAACAGGCTCAAGTTGAGCAGGTCATTTGGGAATTGGAGCGCACTAATGCCAGCAGCCGCGGCGTAATTTTAGTAGCCAACTCTACGGGCAGCGGTGGGATAAATCCGCAGTCCGTAGCGGCACTCGAGTATATGTACGGTGGCGATTCGGCAACGGTCGGCATGCAGTATTCATACCTGCCCAGCTGGATTTCGTTTTTGGCCGACAAAGAAAAGGCTCAGGCTGCCGGCAAGGCACTTTTTAACGCGACCTATGATTGGTGGAGCAAACTTGATCCGGCCAATCGTCCCAAGCTGGTAGTTTACGGCGAGAGTCTTGGTGCTTTCGGCGCCGAAGGTGCCTTTAGCGGGTCAGCCGATTTGGCCAATCGGACGGACGGGGCGATGTTTGTCGGTCCGCCAAATTCCGGGCATGTTTGGTCGGATTTCGTCGCGAACCGCGATGCTGGCTCTCCGGAGTGGCAACCGATCTATCAGCAGGGCAGTCTCATTAGATTTGCCGACTACCCCTCGGATCTGGACAAACCGTCCAGCGAATGGGGCAGCACACGGGTCGTTTACTTTCAGCATGCCTCAGACCCAGTCGTATGGTGGAGTCCAAATCTCATCTTGCATAAACCGGACTGGCTAAAAGAAGCCAGGGGTAATGACGTTATAGCCAGCACTCGGTGGTATCCATTTGTCACGTTTTGGCAAGTGGTGATTGATCTGCCGTTGGCCTACGGCGTTCCAGACGGTCATGGGCATAAATACGGCGAAAAGGTTATAGACGGTTGGGCGAATGTGCTGAACCCTGCAGAGTGGAGCGACGCTGACACCATGAGATTGAAAGAAATTTTGTAGCCCTAAGAGCTCATTAGCTCTAACTGTTCCAGGCCAGCCAGGCAAACAGCATCCCGAATGCATTGAAGCTCCAATGAGCCACAATCGGCACCAGTATGCTGCCTGTCTTCAGGCGCAACATCGAAAACACCCAACCGGCTGCACCCGTTACAAAAACAATTACCAGGCTGATAAGTAGCTGTGGCGGATAATCAATAAACAAGAATGAATCAACCTGCACATAACGCGACGACATCACGTGCCACAAACCAAACAGGACCGAACTTATCAACAACGCCCCGGTCTTTGAGCTGGATTTTAATAAGTAGCCAAGCAATACGCCGCGAAAGGCGAGCTCTTCCAGTAGTACTGTTGTTATGGGCAGCACAATAACCATCGAGATTAAAGTTTTCGCAAGCGATTGATTGTACCGTTCATCCAGCAAAACATCCGGTACCACAAAATAGACAAGCCCCAAGAATGTAAGTATCAAGCCAAATATTGCCGCCGACCAGGTAATCGCTTTCGTTGATATTTTTGATGCTCCGATGTCTTCTCGGCTCAGCCCAAAGTAGCTATATAAAAAATACAAAGCTATAGCAAGCAGCGGGGTTGCAATAAATCTGTTTAGATCAAAAACTTCCGTAACAATAATTTCGCCCATTAAGGCCGCAATAAAAACTGGTAAAAAGTGACGCCGCTTCATACTAGTAGTATAGTGCACTGGCCCGAGAACTATTTGGTTTTGTGGCGCTTCTTGGTCTGGAATTGTTTGATCGATGGGCCCATTTCTAAATGACACCATATATGGTGTCGGCACGCTATATATAGCGCTGTGTTACGACTTTGTTTTTGGCTTCTCTCGGTTTCACCAGCGACATGTGCTAGGGCTGCTACCGGTGTATCTGAATCTGATCACCAGGGATCTTCTCTTGCAGAATGAGGCACAATGCAGTACAATGACCCCTGTTCTCATATCTCCAAACCAACTTTTCAAACCAAGGAGTCGATTCATTCGCTCTGACTGTTTGAAAAGTTGAGAGGAAGAAACGATGAGAAGCTAAAAGCAAGAGAATGAATTAGTGAACTTGCAAAAGCTGGCAATCGATTCTGACGAGGTGCCTGTAGCTTAGCTGGTTAAAGCGCCGGGTTGTGGTTCCGGAGATCGAGGGTTCAAGTCCCTTCAGGCACCCCAAGTTCAAAAGACTCTTGATGCAAGGGTCTTTTTATTTACTCAAAAACGCTTATGCTTGCCATTCTGTTTGCTGGTTTATATAGTCATACATATTATTCATCGGAGGGATCAAAATGGCGGGAATGGAAGTTGCAGTTATAGGGAGCGGTGGTCGCGAGCATGTTCTTGCAGAAGCACTGGGTGAGTCAGAAATTGTTGATACAGTCTACTGTCTTAATGGTAACCCCGGCGTTGACATGCTTGAGAAGGGCGTAAGTGTGCCCATCTGTTCAGGCGATATTGAGGGGATTGTGCAATTTGCACGCCAAGAACAGCTTGATATGGTTGTAGTTGGTCCGGAAGCACCACTCATCGCAGGTCTAGCTGATGCACTGCGTGCAAACAACATTCAAACTATCGGGCCGTCCAAAAAGGCCGCTCAACTTGAAGGCAGTAAAATATTTTTTCAAGAATTTTGTGAGCGCAACGATCTTCCTGTAGTACCAGCTCTCGGAATCGCCCGTGCACCACATGTAGCGGAAGAAGCTCGAGCCTTTGTAGAAAAATATGACCCGAGTCAGTATGTTGCAAAAGCAGATGGTGAAGCTGGCGGTAAGGGTGCCGGAGTGTTTGATACCCGGGAAGAGTATAGGGCTTTTGTTGATATGTTGCTGGACGGGGGCTTTAGTGATGCTGCTGCGCGAGGAATCGTTTTTCAGGAGAAAAAACCAACTGAGGATCCAGAGGTCTCTGACTACAGTTTTTGGGATCGAAACGGTAACTTCATAGAGTTGCCTGCAGCCCAAGATCATAAACGTGTGGGGGAGGGTGATACCGGACTGAATGGAGGGGGAAGCGGTGCCTACTCGCCTGTTCCAGAGAGTCTGTGGACACCAGCTCGACAAAAAGCAAAAACTGAGAATCTTGAGACATTCTCCGAGGCTTCTAAGCGAGAGGGTCTTAATTATGAAGGTTTTCTATTTGAAGGTTGGATGGGAGACTGGAAACTCGAAGATAATGTGCGTTTTGGTGACCCAGAAGCGCAGGTAGTTATCCCACGATTAACTCGATCGGGTTTAGACTTTGCAGAACTAATGATGGCTGGTGCTGAAGGGCGACTTGACCAGTTTGTTTTACCACAGCTGTTCGGTGAGCATGCTATGAGTTTTTGCTTGATGGCCGAGAACTATCCGGAGACACCAGTAACAGGCGATGAAATCATGGGACTTGACAGAGAGTTTGGTGACGACATTCGCATCTATCACGGTGGAACTATACTTGGTGACGATGGAAAGCTATACACGAAAGGCGGCCGCGTGCTGTATGTAACCGCATTCGGCGCGAACTTAGTCGAGGCGCGCAATAAAGCACTGGGCGTAATTGGTCAAGAAGACGGAGGGATATACTTTAGGGGTATGCAGTTTAGGCGTGATATTGGTGAGCGTGCTTTGCGAGTAGCCTAAGTTTAAACTTCGTGGACGACTTGAATATTTGCACCAAGTGAGTTGAGGCGCTCGGCCAGGTCTTCGTAGCCGCGGTTGATAGTATAGACGTTTCGTAGTGTCGATGTACCTTCAGCCGCCAACATACCGATGAGCAACATCACCGCCGGCCGGATACCATTTGGTGCTACTAAATCAGCAGCGCGGAAGCGGGTTGGTCCGTTAACGAATGCGCGGTGCGGGTCGGCAAGTTCGAGGTCAACGCCAATCTTTTTCATCTCGGTGTACATCAGCGCCCGGTCTTCATAAATCCAGTCGTGTATCAGCGTGCGACCCTTCGCAACAGCAGCGATCGGCACAAAATACGGCACGTGGTCGATATTGACGCCAGGAAACGGCCGGCCGTAGATTTTTTCTTGAGCAGCGACCAGATTGCCGTTGTGCTTGTGAATGGTGATATCAACTAGGTTCGTCTGGCCATTGTCTGCTTTGTATGGCTCGCCCATTGCATATTTGAGGCCCATTTTCTCCAGCTTAAATAGCTCAAGCTCCATAAATTCAATTGGCACGCGGCGGATGGTAATCTGCGAGTTGGTGGTGATAGCTGCCGAGACAAAGGTCATGGCTTCCACCGGATCTTCGCTCGGTGCATAGGTGACATTCTTTTTGATATTTTTGACGCCGCGCACTCGGAGCGTACTGGTGCCGATACCGTCAATCTTGACACCGAGTTTCTTCAGGAAGAAACAGATATCCTGCACCATGTAGTTGGCACTGGCCATTTTTATAATAGTTTCGCCCTCAAAACCAGCGGCAGCCATGAGGATATTCTCGGTGGTGGTGTCGCCCGATTCGTACAGTACCACGGGCCGCTTCGGCAGTTTTTTGTCCGCCAAAACATGATAATGGCCGGTTTTGGTGAATACCTCGACACCGAATTCTTCCAGGCCGTACAAGTGGGGTAGCACGGTACGGCGACCGAGCTCACAACCGCCGGCATAGGGAATGTTAAACCGATCAAAATGGTGCATGAGCGGACCAATCATCATGATGACGGTGCGGGTTTTACGGGCTGCAGCCTTGTCCATTTTGTCCAGGTTCAGCTGGGCAGGCGGTTTTATTTCCAAGTCACTGTCGCTCCACTTAATGCTGACGCCAATGCTTTGCAGCACTTCGATAATTCGATTGACTTCTTCGATGCGGGGCACGCGTTTGAGCCGCGTGGTGCCCTTGTTGAGCAGACTGGCGCACAGCAGGGCAACGGCGGCGTTCTTGCTGGTCTTGACGGCGATGTCGCCAGATAATTCGCGGCCGCCTTCAATCCGTAAGTTAACCGCGCCCTCAGATATGTTGATTAGTGGTTTGTTAAGCACATCGCTGATCCGGCCCAGCATGTCCAGGCTGAGGTTTTGCCGGCCGTGCTCGATGCGGTTGACGGCGGATTGGCTGGTGCCGAGACGCTTGGCAAATTCGGCCTGGGTTAAACCCCTCTCTTGTCGTATCTGGTAAATCAAAGCAGCGATTTTCTCGTTGGTACTTTTCATGTGGCACGAATTATATCACAAAACGAATAAATAGCGTCCTTTCTTTTTCTCCTATATGTATCTCTCTTGTTTTGTGTGTACCTCTCTTGTCAAACACAACCAACTCTCATAAAACTAATAAAACTAGAAACACTCAAATAAAACTAGCGGCCGTCAGTTTTATTTGATGTATGGTAGGTAGTACAATTACGATTGGTAGCTCAGCACGCTGACTACTTTAAGATAAACGTTGTTTTGAAGCGTTTTATAAGTCTGTCTTCGTAGTCGATATGCGATGTTTCGATGTAGCTTATCCATTCGGCGATGTCGTAGCGAACGGCAAGGGTTTGTATCTCTTGTTGACACGGGAAGGGGTGAATCCAGACGCTTTGCTGCAAGATTTGGAAGCCAAGCAACCGGAGTTTGGCTGTCAGTGCTGCACGGGCATGGCGTTTTGATTCGGGGATATCAAAAAGTACCAGACGCCATTTGTGATCCCATTTCGCGGGTCTTGGAATCGAGAGAGCCTCAAAAGCGATTTTTTCTGCCCGCTTTCGCCCCGCTTTGGTGACAACGAGACCATGGTCATAGCTGCCGCGTACAAGTCCTCGTGTGCGCATATAGGTGGTGAGCCTTCGCAGTTCCCGCTGTTTTTGCCGTTCATCCATTGTGTCAAAAAAACGCTTGAGCGGCTTGTCTAGCTCCTTCACGGCGTTCGGTGCAAGTACGGCAACTCCGATAGTACCCCCTGCTACTGCAAACTTCAAAAGGGCATCGATCATCGCACTAGTTTCTTTATCACGAGCCATGAATAAATTATACGGCCGCCAAATCTATTTTACAATTTGTGCGAACGACAGAAAGAAATTATGACATATATAAAATAAAATTAGCGGCCGTTAATTTTATTTAAGTATTTTGGGCAGGTGGATTTCGGGTGCACATATCGTCAAAGCTGGTCGTATGCAGTACAATAAGACCATGACCTAGGGGAATGTACGACCAACTCGCGACCGCAATCTAACAGAGGTATTTTTATTATGAACGACAAGAAAATCGAAAAAATCATCAAAGCCGAAGAAAAACGCCAACGCGAAGGCTTGGAGCTGATCCCATCAGAAAATTACGTGTCTCGCGATGTGCTCACTGCCAACGGCAGCATTCTGACCAACAAATATTCCGAAGGCTACCCCGGCAAGCGCTACTACGGCGGCCAGGAAAACACCGATTTGATCGAGCAGCTGGCCATTGACCGAGCTAAAAAGCTCTTCAAGGCAGATCATGCCAACGTCCAGCCGCACAGCGGCGCACCGGCCAACATCGCGGTCTATCAGGCGTGGTTGGAACCAGGCGACACGATTATGGCCATGAAGCTTGATCACGGCGGCCACTTGACGCACGGCCACCCTATCACCAGCAGCGCCAAGCTGTATAACTTTGTGCGCTACGGCATCAAAGATGTCGAAACGGGGGAGATCGACTACGACGCCATGCGCGACGTCGCGCTCAAAGAAAAACCCAAGATTATTCTGGCCGGCTTTTCGGGCTATCCGCGTAGCCTGGACTACGCCAAGTTTGCCGAGATCGGTCGGGAAGTGAATGCAGTGCTGATGGCTGACATGGCGCATATCGCTGGCTTGATCGCCGGCGGCGTCTCGCCCAACCCGTTTGACTTTGGCTTTCATATTATTACTACCACCACGCACAAGACTTTGCGCGGCCCGCGCGGCGGCTTAATCCTCACCAAAGGCACGGTAGGCAATCCGCTAAAAAGCCCGGAGAAAACCGTCGAGAATTTGCCGACGCTAATTGACCGCGAAGTCTTCCCGGGTTTCCAGGGCGGGCCGCACATGCATACGATTGCCGCCAAAGCGGTGGCCTTTGGCGAAGCCGATACGCCCGCCTTCAAAGCCTACGCCAAACAGATTGTTACCAATGCCAAGCGTTTGGCCGACGAGCTGATGCAGCGCGGCTTCAAACTAGTGACCAACGGCACTGACAATCATATGATTATGATTGATATGCCCACCAGCTTTGGCATTGACGGCCGGCAGGCGCAAGACGTGCTGGACCGCGTTGGTCTGACCGCCAATTGCAACGCTATTCCGAACGACACCAATCCGCCCTTCCGTCCCAGCGGTCTCCGCCTTGGTACACCGGCTATCACCACGCGCGGCTTGAAAGAATCCGATATGGCGATTATTGCCGATTGGATGCTGCGTGCCATCAAAGCCCGCAACGATGAAGCAACGCTCGATAAAATCCACGCCGAAGTTGTCGCCTTTACCAAAGCTTTCCCCCTCCCCAGCGACAACTAACCATCAACCGGAAACTAGAAAATAGAAACTAGAACTCCTACTCTCTAACCCCGACTAGGGCTTGCCAAACAATTAGTTAATAGTTGGTGGTAGTTGATCAGAGCCGCTTAAAATATAGAGCAAAATATTCTCATACGTGTACGCATAGCCATCTTGTGCGTTGACTGGCGCCGCTCCGACGTTTTCATAACTATAGGCGTACCCAACCTGTGAGTTAACGGGCGCTGCGCCGACGTTTTGGTACGTATACGCATACCCCACTTGCGAGTTTAGCGGTGCCGCGCCAATGTTTGCGTAGATGTAGGCGTAGCCGTCACCCGAGTTTGCCATGCCTGCGTCTTAGCTCCACTCCGCCGCACTGGCGGTTATGCGGGCCGTCCACAGACCAAGCTGGGCAGTATCGGCAACAGCGTTGCGCAAATATAATGTGCCAGAGCTTTCTTCGGGACCAAGATCGCCGATATTTACAGAGTTGGCAAAGGCGACGTTGTCGGTAGAAACCTGGTACTGGCCGACCAGCGTTGGCGAAGCATCTGAATGAGCTGTAGCGGCAACGGAAACGGTGATATTGTCGGCAGTTTGCGTAGTGCTGTTGTTGATCACTTTAAATTGTTTCGTCACGCTGCTTCTTTGCGGGATGTTACCAAAATCAAGCTGGGCGGCAATATCGTCGTCACTGGTGTCGACGACTCGTAGTCTGTCCGGGCTTTCGGTATCGGCAATGTAACCATAGAAGTGGATCGCATGGTTGCCCCAGTTGTGAGTGGCTACGCGAACCGCGGTAATGTCTTGCCAGTCAACTGGCTCGATACTGGTACGATAGGTTGGTGATGTAGAACTATTACTTATAAAAGAGTAGGAGTTTGTTTGGGTAGTCCAGGTGCCATCTAGCCCGGTGGTAGTATCGTCCGAAGTCTGTATGATTCCGTTTGGTGGACCAGCACCGGCAATGTTAAGGAAGTAGCCGGTAATTGTTCTAGGCTCGGGGAAGATAAAAATTAAATAAGCCCCAAAAGTAGGCAGGTTTGCCGGAACACTAGCACTATTCTGATTAAGAATTGATTTGAAGGCGTTATCGTAAGTTGTGATGGGTCCAACAAGGTTTGTCGCGCAACTAACAAGCACGGTGCCGTCTGTATCATACGCAAACCGATAACCGGGGACGTCGGGGTAACTGCCAGCCATTAGAATATTCCTTTCATTACTATTAATTGTATCATCGTGTTTGTAACCTTAGCTGAACGGTGATGCCGGCAGCGGCGTTTTCGCCCATGCTGTCATCGCCGGGGTCAATAACATCAAAACGGATAAAAATGCCGGCGTTGACATTTGTCGTCGACAGCGTGCTGCCGGCTGCCACGTATTCGCCGCCGGTAATCTTTGGGGTTGCAGAAAAGATGGAGTTAAAGGGTCCGGTTGCTGCGTTGGCGATCTTAATATCAAACTCTGCGGTCAGAGCCGGCGGACCCTTGGCGTTGATGTCGCAGCCGAGGATTGTCGCATTGGCGTCCAGACGGTAGATTGGCCCCTGGGCGTCGCCGACTGTTACTTCGTCGTTGAAATACCAGCCAAACGTTCGCGGAATAGCCTGCCAGGTGGCGGTGGTGCTATTGCTGGCACGTAAAAATTGCCCGCTGCTTGGCGCCGTTGCGCCGCTGGTTGTCACGGTGGTGGTGGCGCTTTTAACACCAGCCGCAGCTACGACTGTCGGTGCGGTTGCCGTTCCGCTCAAGTCGCCAGTGAGCTGCACGACACCTTTGGTCGTGGTGGTGGCATCAGGCGCGGTGCCGCTGGCAATCTGGTTGTCGACGTATTCCTTGGTGGCTTTTTGGGTGGCAATGCGAGAGTCGCTGCTGGCGTCCAGGGTGTTATCGGTGTCGAGCGCGGAGCTTTGAATAGCGTTTACTACCCGGGAATCATTGCCGGCTGTAACCGTGCTGCCGCTGGTGCCAACCGGCAGATTGGCAAATGGTATGGTGCTTGGCAGCTGGGCAGTTGGCAGGCGCGTGTTGCCATCGAGTTCGGCCACGCCGTTGGCGGCACCCTTGGCGGTGATAGGGATATACGAGCCGGATTGGTTGGGCAGCTGGGCAACCGGGATTGTGCCGCTACCATCGAGGCTGGCGTAGCCGTTCGGCTGGCCTTTGTTGGCGGTATTTTCTTTAGCGTTGAGCGCGGTTTGCGTGGCAGAGGAGATTGGCTTATTGGCGTCGGAGGTGTTATCGGCATTTGCCAGGCCGACATCGGCCTTTACCAGCGTTACGACACCGGTTTTACCGGCCACGCTGGTTACCGGGGCGCTTGGTACCGGGCTCCAGGTGGCATTGCCGACATTGTCGCTCATCAGGACGTAGCCGGTGGTTGGCGATCCGCCTGACACCTGAAGGCTCGGTACGGTGAGCTTGCCGGTCATGGTGTCGCCGGCCAGGTTGACCTTGTGTTCCAGCGCCGGTACGGTCGGCACGTCAGCCGTGCCGCTGAGATCACCAGCAAGGCGTAGTTTACCTTTGGTGGTGCTGGTCGCGTCGGGGGCGCCGCTGGCAACTTGGTTGTCAACGTACGTTTTTATGGCACGTTGGCTGGCAACTTTATCGTCGCTGTTGGCGGCTAGTGTTATGTCAGTGTCAACATCAGATTTCGGCAACGCGTTATTAGCAGCGTTTTGGGCCGAAGTGATAGCCGAGGCTTTCTTTAACGTACCGTCAGCATTAAGCTCGACACTCAAAAAATCATTGAGGATATCACCCCATGCTCCGTCATCGTTGCCCGGTACCGGCAACCGCGCCACTAGCCATATCTCCTGGTCATTACTGTGTTCACAAAAAACTGCATAAGCTTACTAGTAATATAACAGATAGGAGTGGTGTAGTTAAGTGTTCTGGAGTGAATACGGCTTGGTCTGGCCGCCCCGCAGAAAATATTAGATAAGTTCGGGTTCTTGTTCGAGCGTGATGCCGAATTTGCTATGCACGGCGCTGACAATCTTGGCTTTAAAAGTCAGCAAATCGTCGGTTGAGCGGGCATGTTCGTTGATAAGCACCAGTGGCTGCTTGTCCCAGGTGGCCATGCCAGTCTCACTATCATGAACGTTTTTAAATCCGGCCTGCTCAATGAGCCAGGCCGCTGAAATTTTGACCCTATCACCAGCTGGCCAGTGGGCAATGGCGGGGTGTCTGATTTCGAGCGCGGCAAATGCACTCTTGCTGATAACCGGGTTGGCGAAAAACGAGCCGTTGTTGGCGACCACATCGGGATCGGGCAGCTTTTTGGTGCGCACCGCAATGACTGCCTCGCGCACCACGGCTGGCGTGAAGGTGGTGATGCTATGGGCGTCAAAATAGGCTTGCAGCGACGCATAAAACGGTGGGGAAGGATGCGTTTTGGTGAGCCGGAGCGTGATGCTGGTGATAAAAAACCGACCTTTGTCGGTGGTTTTGAATCGACTGGTGCGGTAGCCAAACTGGCAGTCGCTTGCCTGTATGGTGACGAACTTTTGGGCCTTGGTATCGTAGACACCGACAGATACCAGAGTGTCTTTGATTTCGCAGCCGTAGGCACCAACGTTTTGCACCGGCGTCGCGCCAGCCGTGCCAGGAATGAGCGACAGAAACTCGATACCACTGTAGCCCACATCGACTGTCCGCTTCACGACGTCGTCCCACTCTTCGCCCGCGCCGATGGTAAATTGGGCGGTATTTTTGCCTACCACCTTTTTACGAAAATGACGTAATCTGTTTACCACAACCAATCCATCGTAGTCGCCACGCCAGATGATGTTGCTGCCAGAGCCGATCATGATGGTGTTAACGTCCTGTTCCTTGGCGAAGACTAAGGCTTTTTGCAGTTCGTCTTTGTTGGTTATGTCGCACAAAAAGCGCGCGGTGCCGCCCAAGCGCATGGTGGAATACTGAGCCAGCGAGACGTTTTTTTGTATGTTCATCCCGTTAGAGCCTCTCTGAAGTGTTTTGTACGGTTCTTGATGTATCGCCTGCTCATACCTGACTTAAGGTATCGTTCTCTTGCAAATGCATCCTGACTATTTAAGCAAGCTTCGTAATAAATAAGCCGATACGGACCTCTTGTTTTCGTATATGTACTTTTGCCACTGTTATGCTCAGCGATACGTCTTTTCAAGTCTGAGGTACAACCAATATAAAATTGTCCCTTGGTATTCAGAAGTACATATACATAGCACATCATGGCTCTAACGGGATTCATTGCTTTTATTCTACGCACATTGAGAACTGTTGTAAAACGTGCAAAAATTGACGCTTGAGCTTGAATCGGTGCTGACACGGACGTAGTATAGACCGTAGGGATGAGAGACAAAGGATCGCACAACAAAATTGGTGAATACCTCAAACACAAGCGCGAAACGCTGAACGAAAGTCTGGCTGAGGTTTCCGGCGCCGTTGAGATTGATATTGATACCTTGCAACGAATTGAAACGGGGGCTGAGAATCCAAGCGAGGATATTCTGGTGCTACTGATGAGCCATTTTGATGTCGATGAGTCTGAAGCGAGGCGGCTACTAGCGCTGGCCGGCTACAAAGAAGAAGCTCAAGATCAGCCGTTTGACGAGCAAATGGCCAAGCAGATTTTTATGCTCATGCCGCTGAACACACAAGTGATGTACGCCGATAATGTTGAGGTGACGGTCAGCGAACACGGCGTGGTGGTGAGCTTCTTGCAGCCTGGCCCCAATGGCCAAGCCATGCCGATTTCGCGTATTGGCATGAGCCAGGCGCTTTGTGAAAAACTAATAACAACAATTGAGGCGGCACAAAAACCTGCCCAGCCGCGACTGCTCAGCGAACCAGCCGAACAATGACCCTAGTTGAAACGGCGCCAGAGGTAGGTGAAAGTATTGAGCGTGTTGAGCGGCCGCAGCGTTTGCGCCGTTGCGGTGTCTTTGTCGCTAAAGTCTTATTTGCAGCAACGGCAATCGGCACGGCAGTGGGCGCAGGTGTCTATGTTGCCGGCCAGCGGCT
The DNA here is from genome assembly GCA_964602865.1 of uncultured Candidatus Saccharibacteria bacterium. Lineage (GTDB taxonomy): Bacteria > Patescibacteriota > Saccharimonadia > Saccharimonadales > JAGQNJ01 > CAZRSX01. The sequence continues at coordinate 63,267 of CAZRSX010000004.1, read as the reverse complement.
GAAAGACGATGCGGCCGAGAGTATTGTCAGGAAAGGCACGCCCGAAATACAAGCTTCGCTTGGCCAAGAAATTGCGCCGGCGGTTGACGAGGTTGCCGGCCGGATGGAAGTCGGTATCAACGAAAAACTGGACGGTGTTGCGTCTGATATGCAAGATGAGATTCGTGCTGAAATTGCGTCAGAGGTTGAGTAGTTTCAGACTGACGTATTTCGTGTTTTTATCGAGTTTGGGCTGATTGATTCCGGGCTAGTCGCGCCGGCGGTGGGCGGGGATTGCCCAATTGTTCGTACCGACTGTATCGGACAGAGGTAATATCTGTTATAATTATTCGGTCTTTTGCACACCCGTAACTTAAGTATTGTGCCGAAGGCACAAGGATAAAATCGAGCACACGCTCTAATCCGCTGGCCAACCGGCAAGTCCGTACGTTTCAATCCACACAGTATATGCACCCGTAGCTCAGCGGATTAGAGCACTTGTCTTCGGAACAAGGGGTCGTAGGTTCGAATCCTACCGGGTGTACCATATAAAATGCCTCACATTTATGGGACTTTTTATATGGTATATTCTAACCGAATGTCGTCCGGACTCAGACAGACTGGACATTTACTAACTATTATAAATGTGGTATCATAAGTACTCTATGAGTACGAGAGCTTCTCTGCATGTCCTCGAGGCGGCAACAACCCTATTGCAGTACAGACTCGGTGATCTCGGTACGACCGATATGCATGATCTGTTGCGTGACGCCCAACCTCCGGAGTTGCGGGGTAGCATTGAGCGAGCATGGGAGTTTTTGGCTGGTGTTGATATAACCCAGCCGCCGGCGTCCGATCGGAGGGAAGTAAAGGGTGTTGTAAGAGTCGTGGGCAAGATTGACACAAAGGTCAATGATTTTATAGAAACTGCTAAAGGCATTGAAGATGATAAAGAAACAGCTCACAAAATTTGGGCCGAAAGAAAAAGTGGCCTTCTGGAAACCGCTGGTCGGCTCGCAATGGCCGGGGCATATTTGCGGGAGAGACAGTCAGTAGAACAAATCACAGTACGCGACTCGTTCGGTAGATTGCGTCAATTTGAACTGAACCCAAAGACGTGCGTTAGCATCGGCCTCAATACGTATGCAAACGAACTCCTAGGTTTTATGACCAAGTATCCAAACAGAGTTGCCCTATCTCCGGAAGCTCAGCACGCAAGCCCAGCGATAGTAGCGGTAGAACCACACGACGGATACACGATTACTTCTTAATGAGCAGACTATAGTTCTTGCCGCTATCCTTATCGAGATAGGTGAGCGTCGCTCTGATTGGTATACTTAAACGTAGTATGATTCGGTTTATTGCAGCGATTGACAGCAAACGGGGTATTGCCAACGAGCACGGCATACCATGGCAGGGCAAAATTCCGGGCGACGTGGCGCAGTTTCGCGCCAAAACAGAGGGCGGTGCGGTCATGATGGGCTACGGCTGGTATGTTGAGCAGCAACAGCCGTTGCCAAACCGGCGCAATTTGGTTGCCACCACCAAGCCGGAACAATTGCGGGCCGGTTTTGAGCTTGTGGCTGACGCCCGAAAATTTTTACAGGAATTCGATGGCGACGTGTGGGTCGGCGGCGGCGCGGGATTATTCGCCAGCACGCTGGATTTAGCTGATGAACTTTACATCACGCAGCTCCAAGGCGAGTTTGGTTGCACCAAGTTTTTCCCGGAGTTTCAGGGCAAGTTTGAGCTGAAATCCGAAAGCGACCCCATCCTAGAGAACAGCATCACCTACACCTTCCAAGTGTGGCGGCGGAAGCCCTCAGTATAGCTGACTGTGCGTGCCAATAAAGCCAAAGATGATAACCGTGTCGCCCCGAACCGTATACAAGGCTCGCACGTCTCCGGTTATATCTATACTCCTGTAACCTAGATACTTACCCTTGAGTGCGTGATTTCGCAACCTTGCATCGAATGGGTTGCCTTTGAATATCTCAACCCGCCCCTTAAATGAAATTTTTATTTTAACGTTTAGTTTAGCGTATTGTTTGTCGAAGGACTTAGTGGTTTTAATAACCATCACAGGTTATCCAGGTGCTCAAACATTTCTTCTAAGGTCTCAAATGGTTCACTGACTTTGCCCGCGGCAATTTCTTTTTCCGCAGTAGCGATGAGCTGTTCCATTTTTTCGGTCATTGGTTCTGAAGCCGTGAAGTGTACGCTTCCGGTGGAAGCCAACTCATAGAGATAGGCATTAAGCAGATTGCTGAGAGGAATACCTATCTGCTTAGCCACGGCTTGAGCCTTGGCCTTAGTGGCATCATCAGTTTTGAAGTTTACGACCGCGGTTTTCATATAATCTATTGTATATACGTTAGATTATGCTGTCAAGACCTTGGGTAGACGCAGTAATCTCGGAGATCCAAGTCGATGTTTTTAAAACTAGCTTAAACTGATGCTCTGTAAGTAGTCTTCGGCCTGCTTTACACTACGAAAGGTTAAGATTTGCCTGTCTCTTTCCCATTTACTCAACGAGTTAATTACTTTTGGACGCTCATTTTTGCGGTACGTGAGAATGTAGCCGATAAACTCTAGAGGCAACCTTTCCTTCCAATGTCTCGGCATTTCCAGTCTTGGGTGGCGCCGATAATCTAATCTTCTTCTGATAGCGTGTAGTAGGCAGACAAGTGTGGGAAAATCAAGGAATATAATTGTATCAGATGCTTCAAACCTTGCATCAAAAGTGTTAACGAAGTCCCCGTCCATAATCCATTTCTGTCCAGCTACTATGTTCCCCACCGCCTTCTGCCAACCTTTTACATCATTTTTGTAGTTATGTTTTGAATCGTGATACATAGTGTCAAGATATATAAGCGGCAATGTGGTGAGCGAATGAAGATGCGCAGAAAAAACACTCTTGCCAGCACCGGGACACCCTACAACTGAAACTCTTTGCATGTAAACTATAGTAACAAAAGACAAGGGTAAATTGCTTCTGTCTTATTTAATCTACGTTTGGAAGGTCAGGAGAGGCTCGACTTACTTCTAGTCAGCTCGGAACTTGCGTCTTTGAAGAACACCAAACTTTCTAAACAAAAAGCCCCTTTTGGGGCTACTTGAATTGGAGGGCCATCTGGGACTCGGTCACGTTCCGCGACCCCAAAACTTCACGATTGGCAAACCAGTTGCCATCGGAAGGTTTCCGTCCGAACAGCCACTGGCTGTTCTCCCCCAAGACACCCTTGAGGCGTGTCTTGGATCAAGCCCCACATAAAACCAAAATCCTCCATAGCTAATCCTTAAAAGGATTTGCGACGGAGGATGGAGGGCCATCTGGGACTCGAACCCAGGACACCCTGCTTAAGAGGCAGGTGCTCTAACCAGCTGAGCTAATGGCCCCCAGCTTGCTTGGCCGCATAAACCTGCTTTTTGTCGGAGCCAAAAACTCCGTTTATGCTCTTTGGCTCCTGCGTTGTCAGCCTCCTTGATTTGCTCAACCAGGTGTATTTGTATACACCTAATTTCGCAAACAAGGGTCTTCCTAGCATGAGCCTAAAGCCAAGCAAGCTGCCAGCGGCTTTTGCAGGTCGCTATTGTATCAGGAATCGCCCCTGTTGTAAATCTGTGCATAACTCTTTGCACGAAACAATTATCAGCAGTATAATGCAGGTAATAGCAATAATCTGGAGGGGATACAATGCTCGATGCATTAGCTCAAACAACATATACATATACAACAACAGAGGTCAACAACGGCACTGCTGCCGGACTCGCGCTCTTTAGCGGCGTATTTTTGATCATCTGGCTGGCAGTTGCTGCAGTCATGATCATTTCAATGTGGAAAATCTTCGAAAAAGCCGGTGTTGAAGGCTGGAAAGCCATCATTCCTGTTTATAACGGTTGGGTATTGGCCGAAATTGCTGGCAAGCCAGGCTGGTGGGCGTTGGTTGGACTTGGCGCTATCATTCCGCTACTAGGTATTTTTGCTGGAATTGCAGCATTTGTACTCTATGTACTGATTGCGATTGAACTGGCCAAAGCCTTTGGCAAGGACACCGTGTACGCTGTACTGCTTATCTTGGTGCCGGTGGTCGGTTTCCCAATTTTGGCATTCAGTGATGCAAAATACACCAAGCCAGCTACGCCAAAGAAAGCCTAATTTTACGAAAAAGCCAAAAAACAACGAGGGGGTTCAAGCGGACCTCCTCTGTTAATTGTGGTATAATAATCGATAACATATGGCAAAAAAATTATTGAATGGTTCGGAGCTGGTCGGCTATATCAAAGAACGGCAAGCCAAACAGGTGCGAGCGTTGCGCCAAGCCCACGGCATTGCACCAAAATTGGTCATTATCCGCACAAATCCAGACGCGATCGTTGATAGTTACATGAAGATAAAAAGCAATTATGGGGCGGATATATTGGTTGAGGTTGACGTTAAAACGATTGACCAATCCGAAGCGATAGCAACAATCCAGACGCTCAATCGTGACGACAGCGTGCACGGCATTATCGTGCAGATTCCGTTGCCGGATCGCTCCAAAACAGATGAAGTCTTGAATGCGGTCGCACCCGAAAAAGACGTTGACGGCCTGGCAAAAGAGACGGTGTACGACGCACCAACACCGTTGGCCATCAGTTGGCTGCTCGCTGGCTACAACGTTGATTTTACTGGCAAGCATGTTGTGATTGTCGGCCATGGCCGGCTGGTCGGACGGCCGCTGGCGAACATGTGGCAAGCTTCGGGCTATGATGTCGAGGTGGCAGACAAAAACGTCCAGAACTTAGGCGAAGTAACCAGGCGTGCCGATATCCTGGTGTCGGCGACCGGTGTACCGGGGCTGATTCGCGCCGACATGGTCAAGCCGGACGCAATTATTGTCGATGCTGGCGTGGCCACAGACAGCAATGGCTTGGTTGGCGACGTGGCAGCCGACGTGCGCGAGCTGCCAGGCATAACGATTACGCCCGAAAAAGGCGGTGTTGGCCCGCTGACGGTTTCGGCGCTTTTTGATAATGTCATCCGCGCTGCTCGCACTACGGTTGCGAATGAGTAAAGTAATCGGTGTATTTGACTCTGGTGTTGGTGGTTTGAGCGTTGTTCGCGCTATCGAAAAGGCAATGCCAGAGCACAAAGTACTGTTTGTCAACGACACAAAAAATGTTCCATACGGCACAAAGTCGCCAGACGAACTTATGAAACTGGTGCTGCCGATTTTGCGTGACATGCAACAGCAGTGCAATGTCATCGTCGTTGCCTGCAACACGGTGACGACGACGCTAGCACCAGAGCTTCGCAAGGCATTAGATGTGCCGCTGGTTGGTATGGAGCCGATGGTCAAACCGGCTGCCGAACACACAACGTCAAAGACGGTGGCGATTTTTGCAACGCCAACCACGCTTGCAAGCGCGCGCTACCAGTGGCTCAAAACAACCTATGCGGCAGGGGTTCGCGTGCTACAGCCTGACTGTAGCGACTGGTCTTCTATGATTGAAAACAGTGAGATCGACCGGCACACAATCGAAAAAGTCACCGAGGATGTATGCCAAGCCGGCGCAGATGTTATTGTGCTTGGCTGTACGCACTACCACTGGATAGAGGATATTATTACGAAAAAAGCAACAGGTCGGGCGATAGTTCTGCAGCCAGAACAACCGGTTATTTCGCAGTTGCGGCAAGTGCTTGCACAGTAGCTCTGAACTGTTCGCCGCGATCTTTGTAGTTTGCAAACATGCCAAAGCTGGCGCTGCCCGTCGAAAGCAAGATAACGTCGCCTTTTCTGGCTTGCGCCTGAGCCGTTTGGACAATTTTATTCATGTCGGCAGACATGTCCAGGACGGTATAGTTTATCTTTTTGCCGTTTGCTTGGGCTTTCATGAGCTCAATAACCCGTGGTCCGGTTTGCCCGATCGCCACGATATGACGGATATCGGCCTGTAAAATCGCGGCGGCAAGTTGTGAATAGTCCGAACCCTTATCCGAACCTCCGACGATAAGTACCTTGGGCTGCTTGAAGGTCTGCAGTGCTACGACCGCCGTTTCGGGTGTAGTACCGAATGAGTCATTGACATACCATACACCCTTGATTTGTTTAATGATCTCTAGGCGGTGGGGCAGGCCGGGGAAGCCGCGCAAAACTTTCTTGATGAGGCCGGAATCGTGTTTGATGATTTCCCAGGTTGCAGCGATGGCAGCGCAGACATTTTCCAGGTTGTGCCGACCGAGCAAGGCCACGTCTTGGACGCTACAAACCTTTTTACCGAAGGCGATGATATGATCGTCTTCAACGTACACACCGCTGGTGTCAAGGGCCTCTTCCTCTAGTGGCGGCACCTCGTAGGTTATTTTTGCTGCATGAGATGCGGCGGCAATTTCTTCGGAATATAAGTCACGCGCATTGTAAATTGCCACGTTGTCACGGCTTTGGTGGATGAACAACTGCTGTTTGGCGGTAATGTATTCGTACATATCTTTGTGCCAATTCAGGTGCTCGGCGGCAATCATCAGGCAGACGGCAATTTTTGGCGAATAATGCAGGTCAATCAGTTGAAAGTTGGCTAGCTCCAGCACGACCCAATCGACTGGCACGATGCCCTCATGCAGCAGGTCGAGTGGCGGGGTGCCGATATTCCCCCCAAGATGCACGCGGTGTCCGGCGGCTTTCAAGATCTCGGTGATAAGTGTCGATGTCGTGCCTTTGCCCTTTGTGCCGGTCACCCCGATGATGTTTTTGCTGAGACAGACCTTAAAAAACTCGTTGGTAACAGTCGTGACACGGCTCATGACTTCCGGATGGTCGGGGTTGGCAGCGACTATGTCGCTCGGGTGTACACTGGGAGACCGCACGATGAGATCAAATGCTTCAAGGTCCATCAGATGGTCACCGCCGAGTTTGGTCTGTGCATCGGCCGGCAGACCATCAAGTTGTTTTTGATCGCAGATGGTGATCTCGTTGCCTGGTTTGTTCCAGTACTCAAAAGCAGCGCGGCCTTGGTCGCCGTAACCTAAAATCGCAATCTTCATACAGCTATTGTACCAGTTATGTTTTGATATCTGTCAAAACATAAGCATGTGGTGCTATGTTTTGAGTTGTGTTTTGACGAGTTCCGCGACTTGGCGCGGGGTCATGTCGGCCTTCAAAATCACTGCCACGACACCGAGTTTTTTAACGTCGTCAGGGATTTCTTGCTCCCCCATATTCGTCAATATCACCACCTTGATGGTCTTACCCCATGTGGTAGCTCTCAGTTTCTTCAACATCTCATCACCAGTCATCTCGGGCATCATTAAGTCCAACAGAATAATGTCTGGCTTCATAGTCTCTGCTAACGCTAAGCCTAACTTCCCATTCTCAGCCGTCTCAACACTATACCCCTCACTCTCAAACTTAATACGATACATCTGTGAGATAGCTTGGTCGTCTTCGATGATGGCTACTTTTGCTGGCATATGTTTAATCTTATCATGTTATCGGCGCGGCGGCTTATTTGGCAGGCCAAGGACTTCGTTGACGATATCAATCACTTGTGTCGGTGTGTAGTGGGCTTTGACAATGTAGCGGTCAATATTCAGCAGTCGTAAGTTATGCGGCGCCTCATCGCGGCTGATGTTGGTCAAAATAATCACGCGAATATCGGCACCCCAATCTGTTTGGCGGAGCTTCTCAAGCATTTCATCGCCGCTCATGACCGGCATTTTGATATCCAGCAATATGAGGGTGGGCTTGTGTTTTTCGACGACCTCAAGGCCTTCTTTGCCATTAAACGCAACGCTGACATCAAACCCAGAACTCGCAAGCTTCATTTTATACATGTTGCAAATAGCGGGCTCGTCTTCAACAACGGTAATTTTTTGTGTTGTCATAAATTGTTCTTAGTATAGCAAAGTAGGCTTGTGAGCATCAAAGCTAGCGTTAAAATTTGCTCAAAAACAGCACCTGGCATGCGAACCACAGTTGGCTATTGCGCAGGTTTGCTTTTTATAAGTGTTTGCAAAAACTTTTCATTTAGAGTTAGATTAACAGCAGAAGGTATGAAATGAAAAAAGTACAAGTATCAAAGGATTTCCTACAGGATGTCATTGAGTTAAGCATAAACACAGATCTTATCGTTGAGGATTGCGAGAAATTACTAGCAGCGTATAAACACAATGCTTCGCCTGAAACTGATTTCACAAAACCGTATTCTATTCTACTCACCGAAGCACCAGACCCAGAGAAGGATGAAGCAGGCATTATTCATTATGACGAGCTTAATAAGGGCGGCTTTTTTGATCGTGACACACAAGCGGTGCTGAAAAAAGAGTATCAAAACACAAATCTCTCGAGCCTTGTTAAAAGTCTGCCGTTTGCCTTTAGTATTATGCGTCTTAGCGTATTACCGCCAACAACAATCATTACAATGCACCAAGATGCAGCCCCTCATGCACAGTTGGCCATACGAACAAACCCTGACTGTTTCGTAGCGTGCAGGAATGGAGAAATGTGTCACGTGGCGGTAGACGGGAGACTGTACGTATTCAGTACTACACTACCCCACACTGCACTCAACGCCTCTCAGAAAGAACGTGTGCACCTTTCAATAAGCATTTATGACCCTAAAGCCTAAAACAGACGGTCATAAAGTTTTTTCAAATGAGAATGAGACAATCTCCCCATTACCTAATTGGATAGTCTGAATTTTAGTCGGCGGAAGTTTTCTCAAGTGCAGAATGAGCACTCGAAGCGTGTTGTTGTGAGAAACCACAAGTACGTTGTAATCTTTTTTTAAATCTGGCATAATTCTTGATTCGAAAAAATTCACAACTCTATCAGACAGCATCTCTAGGGATTCTCCGGCCGGCGGCTTATAGTCCCATCTATTGCGCAGTTGAGCATATCCATTCTCGCCAATCTTACTAATGATTTCAGTTTTAAGTTGCCCGGTGAAGTTGCCATAATCTCGTTCGTTGAGCGCACCGGCGGTGACAATAGAAACGCCTGATAAGCCACGAGTGGTTACTATTTCATGTAACGTTTGCTTCGCACGTTTAAGTTCGGAAGCGTAAACAGCGTTAAGCTTGAGGCGGGGAAGGTGCCGAGCAATGTCGCGAGCTTGTTGGCGTCCCTTAGTAGTTAGTGATATATCAGCCGTTCCGGCAAATCTGCCTGAAGCGTTCCATTCCGACTCACCGTGTCGTATTAAAATAAGATTTCCCATCACTGAGCATTATAACAAGATTGACGTTTACTAGTTATTATTAGAAGCGTATAGTGTACTCATGAAATCTGATGATCTAACAAAACCTCTTTTTGACGCTCCATGCCCAGCCTGTGGGTTCAAACTACGCGACCGAATAAAATCTTTGCCAGTCAGCGATCTCGTTTTGTACAACGACTCTCGTTTTCGCGGACGGTGCATACTGGCACTCCGCGAGCACTATGATTCCTGGGAAATGGTGCCACCAGAATTGCTGAGTACTTTTGTACAAGATTCGCAGAAGGTAGTACGTGCTATTAAGCAAGCGACTCATTGCAAGCGAGTCAATATTGCAGTACTCGGCAACAAGGTAGCTCATATACACATGCATCTCATTCCACGTTTTCCGAGCGAAGAAGCGGATCCGGATCGCGCACCATGGCGAGACCAAAGGCCTCAAGTTCCAATGACTGCAGAAATGACAAAACAGATGATAGCTATGATAGAGGAATCTCTTTAGGAGAACGTTTTATGAGAAAAGTAAGAGTTGGACTCGCAGGTTGCGGATTTGCAGGAAATATACATGCACGTTCTTTGATTCTAGTTAAAGGTTCAACTATTTCGAAACAAGTTAAACCGGAATTGGTTGTCGCGGTAGATACAGAGGTAGAGCGCGCTCATGCTGCTGCCGAGCAGTACGGCTGGGAGCATGCAGAAAAGAATTGGGAACGACTGTTTGATTACGACCTTGACCTAATCATTGTGGCTCTACCTAATAATGAGCACCTTCCGATTATAAAGCAGGCAGTGAAAGCTGGAATTGCAGTGCTTCTAGAAAAGCCCATGGCTGCAGAGTATGCAGAAGCCATGGAGATATATAGACTTGGCAACGATAATCCACGTCTACGCGTGGCGTATGTCAATCGTTTCGTCCCCGCAGTGCAACGGGCTAAAGAGTATATTAATGCAGGACATCTTGGCAAAATACGAATGGTCAGATCGGTGTATCTATTAAACATGCGTCGACCCGATGGCTCGTATGACTGGCGCTTTGATAGGAAGCAAGCTGGGCATGGTGCTATTGATGATTTAGGTTCTCATCATATTGATTTGCTGCAATTTTTGGCTGGAGATATAACCTCAGTACAGGCTGCGAGCCGAGTATGGAGTGTCCCGGGCACGAGATCAGCCACGAATGACGATGCAGTGAGTTCATTGATAAACCTTGAGAATGGTGCGTTTGGTACCTTGAGCGCATCAAGAACAAGTCCCGGGCATCCTTTAACTGGGTATATTGAAATAGATGGTGAAAAGGGCGCGTTACGTATTGATCGTGCTTTCTTGAATGATTTATTTATACGAGATATAACGGGAACGGTTTCTCAGAAAAATGTTCGACCTGACGAAATGTTCTCTACAATGTGGGCCTCTCCAACTGTTCAGGGCGCACACCCATTTAGTTGGCACGATTGCTTCGCGTTTCAAATGGCCGAGATGTTGTTAATCGCGGCAGGCATTCCACTTGACTTTAGTTGGTCTGCTACACTCAAGGACGGGATTAGTGCGATGACAGTTACAGAAGCAATGATGTACGCAGCACAGGCCGAATCGTTAGAAAATGTAAACCGGCCATGAACACACCCGTCACTGAATCTATTCAAAACGAATGGGTATACGTGCAAGACGAGCTTAGCGTTATATATTGTCTCGGTCGTTCTCTTGGTTTGAATCAGCATGATGCAGTTGCAGCGTATTATCAAACACAACCAGAACAGGCTACAAAACGAGCCCTTGAGGGAGATGAATATTTCCGAAGATTTGTATACCAAGGATTGCCAGAAGAACGTGAGCGACTTGAAACAATAGAACGTAACGAGATAGTTGAACGTCTTTTAGCCTATACTTCCGCAGAGGCCGTCGGAATATTTTTGGATACATCTAGCTGTACATCGGCTGATTCGAAGTACAAGAAGCTTGATACGTGGTTTGGTTTTGAAAGTGATTTAGCCCAGCCGTTTCAGGCTGCCTTACAAATAGCCTGTACGGCTCTCGAAAAAGCGGGGGTAACGACCGATGATCTAGCGCTGTACGGAGCAGCTTCGTTCGGGCTTGTAGGGGTAGCGCCAAAACCGGTTGATGATGTTGACATTGTTTTTCAGGCATCAAATTTTGAAGAGTTTAAGGGCGTAATGAACGAGCTCCAATCAGCATTTTTATGGTCAGATATTGACCCGTATCAACGACTACCCGAAAAACGCCAACACTTAAAAGCAAAGCGATGGGCAACTTCACAGATAAGGTTGCCCGATCCGTACCCACTTTCGATAGATCTTAAAGTTGCACGGGATCCCGGCTCACCGAGCCTTTGGGATGCAGTACCTTGCCATGAACGGAGCTGTCCTTACGAAGGGCAGCTCCAAGTTATTGATGATTCAGAAGGTTTCTGTACATCACCGGCTTTGCTCTGTGAAAATAGATCAGGAGATAAAGTAACGGTGCTTCTCGAAGGGTATCAGTATATTGGCTGTGCCGTTGTAGGAGACATTATAACTGTCCGTGGAGACGTCTATGACAATTCTTCGCTTGTCCGCTTATCTCAGCATGCCACACACGGTGTTATCTCAGACTTTAGCACGGTTCCTGTCTCGTAGCACTAGAGTTACTTTGTTTATGCTGGCCTCAGCAGCATTGATATTAAGCCTAGACTGCCTTACTCGGTCAGGATCTGTTTGAGCTTCTCGACCACCTGAGTAGGAGTGTACTGCGCCTTGACGATAAAACCGTCGACGCCCAGCTCCAAAACGTTTTCGGTTATCTCGGCCTCCCCCATATTCGTCAATATCACCACCTTGATGGTCTTACCCCATGTGGTAGCTCTCAGTTTCTTCAACATCTCATCACCAGTCATCTCGGGCATCATTAAGTCCAACAGAATAATGTCTGGCTTCATAGTCTCTGCTAACGCTAAGCCTAACTTCCCATTCTCAGCCGTCTCAACACTATACCCCTCACTCTCAAACTTAATACGATACATCTGTGAGATAGCTTGGTCGTCTTCGATGATAAGGATTTTGTGTGCCATGATGCGCCTTTCTACATGAAAAACAGCGCACCGCCTTCGTGGACGATACGCTGCTTTTTGCTTCTAATGTTCTGCTTATAGTTATATGCCCCGCTTCGGCGTTTGTCAAGCGTGGCTCTGTCAAAAGCCCATGACACTTAATCTTTGAAGCCTATCAAGAGAGCAAGATGTTATTATGGAGCAAAACCAATTATCTGGGAGATAAAAATGCCGCAAAATATTCTCATCGCGACAAAAAATCCTCACAAAGTTCATAAGATCAAACAGATGTTTCAACGGAAAAATAGGGATGTAAAATTCTACACACTTGATGACGTTGAAGATCTCCAGATTCAGGAAAATGAGGCCTCATTTGAGAAAAATGCAATTCTGAAGGCACAAGAGTACTCAAAAACTTTTGACGGGCTGGTTGTAGCAACGGACGGAGGTGTGATTATTCCATCGCTACCAGAATGGAACCCGCTCTATACTCGACGATTTGCAGGTAATAATGCGACCGACAGAGATAGAATCGACAAAGTGTTGCACCTGATGCGAGGCAAAACCGGTTTTGAGCGGACAATGTTCTGGCAAGAGGCGATAGCACTGTGTAAAAATGACAAGCGGTTGTTTAGCATCGCCGTCAAGGGGATAGAGGGACTCATGGGAAATCATTTTGATCCGAACAAATACAAACCGGGAATTTGGCTGTGTTCAATTTGGGAGTTTCCTCAGTTTGGAGGAAAGAATTTCTTTGACCTGAGCCCATCTGAGCAGCTACAGGTTGAAATCAGTTGGGCTAAACTCGGCAAAGCCCTGCACTCTTATCTTGAGGAACACGAGCTGTATTAGCGTGAAGGGGTAGTCTCCTCGCAAGTTTAAAATTAATCTAGGTGCGAGAAAGCGAATCAAGCGCGTTGGCAATTTTAGCAATTAACTCCTTATCAAAGTCCCGCTTTTCTTGATCGGTCATGCTGTCCCATGTTTTGCCTTGTTCGCGTGCGTTTGACTCAAATGCGGCACCGAGAGGATAGCCACTCCCATTGTATGGAAGTTGCAACTTTTCCCTATTTAACACGCCTTCATTGCGGTTGCGTATAATGCGCATTTCCCCGTTTGGGGACACAATAGCAATACACTGCTCAAAGTAGCAGCCAAGATTGCGCAGGTTCTTGGTTTTATCTTGCAGATAATGCCAAAAATCTTCATGTGTTGCATCCTCGCCAAGTTCGCCGCCCCAACGGCGAAGCGCTACTCCTGGTTCACCGTTGAGTTCACGCATAAAGAACCCCGTGTCGTCACCAATGGCAAGCTGGCCAGTCGTTACAGCCCATGCCCTTGCTTTGGCGATTGCGTTATCTTCGATTGAGCTAATACCTTCAGGCACCTCTACGCGTTGAGGCATTTCTCTTGATTGCTGTAAATAATGTCTGCCGTCAAGATACAGTCTAAAATCTGCAAACTTAGCATCATTGCCTGTGGCAATAACGATGTTGTTCGACTCGCTTCTTGATAGGAATGGTCTGAATCTTTGTATAATGTATTCCGTGTACTTCTGTAAATTCGCAAAATAAGGGACAGATATAACACGCATTAGACGGAAGTTAAAGCTATTGAAAATTTTGGCCGAGATTACTCGCTCAAACTCAAGCCGTTCTGACCATGTGGTGTTGGTAATATCTGGAGCATCTCTGACCACTACGCACCATGGCCTAATATGACGAGAAGCAAGTTCTTGTACTGCACTCTGGGCCGCCTTAGTTTTAATATGTTCACCATTCCAAGACATTTCCGTCAGCATAATAACTTTACCCAGACCATCCTCTCCTAGACGTTGTATGATGGGGGTAAATATGGGATCAACTTCAGGGTCTGCGAGTAGCCCCCCAACCTCAATGAAAAAATGCTTTGGTCGGCCAACGTCCTGCCACATTTTATGAATCCTGTATTCCACATAGAGCGATAGGTGAGGATTAATCTGAAGATTTTCGTTTTCGCCAAACTCATTAATGAAGTCTCGGTACAGCTCACCTCCCAACAGATAATGTTCGCGACCCCAACTCCGACCCGAATTAAACCGCTCGTATACGCCAAAATCATCATGACCGACTGCAGTGTGGCGACCGTTTTCATTCGTGTTAAGCAGCCCATCAAATTTAATCGCATCTGATCCTGGTGTGCAGGCTAGTAACTGTGCAACCAGTGTCCCCTTGCCGATATCTGATCGAGGATGTCCGAGCACAAAAAAATAGGTCTCGCTACCCTGAGGGCGCACGTCCTCAATCATTGCCCTAAGACTGCGAACTGTTTTTTGATTTTCATAAAGCCCACTCATGATCTATGCTCCATAATTCGTTGTAATATGATTGCTGGTCGTACCTCGGAGGTATTAATGACCACTGACTCTTCAGGCAGCTCTCTAATACTATGCCCGCCATTCATACGGGCTACCACCTCTCGCTCACTTATGCCGCGTGTTCGTAGTCTCTTGGCCCTGTCAAGGTCATCACAGACAAGGTGTATCCACTGTACATTAGCATAACGAAGTACAACCCGTGCAATGTCTGGAGCAATCGGTGTCGCACATCGTCCGTCTGTACGCAACTCCTTGAGCCATGACTTAGGAGTGCCATAGTAAACACGGGTGACTCCTACGCGTGCATACTCGAGACTCTCCTCCAGGTATTTACCAGCTACGAAGTTTTCCTGAAAAGCAGATTCTTCTATGAATGTGCTATGGACTCCAGGAGTCTCGCCGACCCTTGGAGATCTTGTTGTCTCTGTTGGTAGGTGTGCATAACCATACTGTAAAGCTTCCTCTACCAGGGTAGTTTTGCCAGAAGCCGATGCTCCCGTTACCACAAACGAAGGCAGGGGACGCTCTGTCTCTGGTAAACTCAAGCCTTGTCCAAGCACGTACATAAATAGTTTATAGCAGATTTTTGTATGTACGTAAATATTTTAGCAAGGTAATTATCCCATCAGCACGAAGGACCAAGCTATAAGCATAATAGCAGTAATCGTGGTATAATATATGAGTGAAAACGACAAGCTGAGCTCATCAGATTGCCTTGCAGCCACATTTGTCAATCCTTGATTGACCATTATCCGGTTCCTCAGCTATAGCGTTGCATCTTGCAATGATTTTTAGCTGGCGCATTTACCAATACAAGAGTATCGTGGTACGTATCAGGAGTAATAAAGTGAAAACGACACATACATTTAGTAGTTTTCCCACATTTACCGAGCTTACTTTTGGCCATAAAGAGGCTTACGAAGCCTTGATTGCTGATTTCCCGCCAATTTATGACATTTCGTTTCCTGGTCTTATGGCCTGGTGGAACCCTTTAAACAACATCACTATAAGCAAGCTTAATGATAACCTGGTTATACCTTATTGGTTGCCGGGTGATGAAATTAACTCTGGACTTTCTTTGATCGGCACAAAAAATATAGACGAGTCCATATGCGAGATTTTTGATTATTTACAAGCTCAGGGTGAACCCGTTCGCCTGGTCAATGTGCCGGAATTCACGGTTCAACAGATTAAATATCACGAACTTTTTCATCTGGAAGAAACCAGGCGTTTAAATGAATGCATTGTGCCATTATCCCACTTTTATCCTTTGGGTAATATGGTGGGCCACTGGCGTAAAAAAGTAGAAAAACAGTTCAAAGAATTTGGTGCCGAGCACATTGTTGCCACGAAGGTGGATTTAAATACCAAGGCTGGCAAAGATCAATTGTTGTCTGCGGTAGCATGGCGTACAAAAAATCCGATCAACGACTTCGGTAGCATAGAGGACGATTGCATGACATTCTACATAAAGAATGCTGATCGGCTTGGCATAGATAATCTGTGCCTCTATGTAGACAACGAATTATATGGTTTTTGTCTGTACAAAGTTCCCAGCGACAAAAGATACGTCGTAGTAAAACACATCAAGGCAACGCACCAATCAATGTTCGGCTTCGAGCTAATTGCATATGTGTTTTCCAGATGGTTTACAGAGCAAGGCTTTAGCTATGTGAACCTTGGTGCAGACTACGACATACAACACCTCAGAATGTTTATGGTTGCCATAGGAGCCAATAACTTCTTCAGAAAATATACCATTGAACCGTGGGGAGATACTGCGCGGAAGGCCAAGTATAAGAAACAAACCGCGATTACCTAAGCCTAAATTTATGCAGGCGACCTGATGCTACTTGACAAATGTTAAAAATTATTCATAATAAAAATTATGACAATAGACATAGACTCCCAAAACAATCCAGATCTTTTTGGTGATGAACCCAAAACTGGTTGGAATGATCCTTGGAATGACCCTGATTATTTGAGAATGGTAGACGGTGTTAGAACATTTGGAGGTGTAGTACTTTCAACTGGACTTGCAGCACTTGCTGGTGCTCAAATAGGACAAGTTGTTGAAGATCAAATACTAAGCCCTGAAATACCAGTCTCCACTTCTGATGAAGCGCTTGCCAGTCAAGAGGCTAACAATATTCCCGAAATGACAGGAGCCGCAAGCCTAGCCCTTTTGGTAGGTGCCGCGGGCTGGATTCTAAGACGACGTTTCTTGAGCAAGCATTATGAGAAACCTAAGGGTTTTCACTCTGGGCTGGACTTGAAATACTAAGTAACTAAAACGTAGGCAAAAAGACAGATATTTTGGAGTTGACGTTTTTGTCTTATGCTAAAATACGACGCCAGTCCCTTGAGGTAAATAACCAAAAGTATTTTTACAAAATCGCTTGACACGTTGACGTTTTTGTAGTATTATGTCCACAGTACTTTAGAAGAAAAGACACCAAAGCCAGAAAAGGGCGGAGGGTGTCTTTTTATTTTTAAGTCGGAGATTATATTTTATGAATAGCGCAGAAATTCTAGTATCCCAAGCTCCTATCGCAGGTGATTATTTGCATGCTGTTAATGTATGGTGGTCTGCGAGTAGACATCCCGAAAATGTCGCTGATATTTTAGATGCTGGCAAAGAATCGGCAAGAGAATTAAGTAGTCAAGATAAGGCAATACTTTTAGGAACAACAGGAATTACGGGATTTCAGCAACTGCCCACTAATGAAATGCTGGTGGGTGTAGCTGCAGGAGCAACAATGGCGGCTACCGGTGGAAATATTCTTGCGGCTGCTGCAGTTTCAGGGGGAGTTACAGCGACATCAGAGCTTCTATCAGGGCTTGGTGTTGCTTACTGTGCAGAGAAACTACGTCCAGCTATGGATGTAATAAGTAATCGGTACATCAACAAGCAAAAGATTCAAGAGCAAGAAGCAAAGAGAGAGGCGAGAGGAAAAAGCTCTGCCGGTGATATTGCTCGGATATATGCGATTGCGTCACTTGTATTGACTTCCGGAACCGTGCTTTACGAAAACCTAAGGAATCGAGAACGAACACCAAGGGACAATCTAAGAACCGTTGCTATTGCGGCTGGGGGGGTTACATTGAACTACACCGTAAGCGCAGCAGTAGTACTGGGAGCTGCTCGTGGCGTTGAATGGGCTGGAGTTGACAATGCTACAGAAGTGATCACCGATGTTATTAGTAACCCTTTGACTATGGGCGCTGTGGTTGGATCAATTTTCGGAATTGTCAAATGGAAAGAGAGACGAGCTATATTGAAAAAGATCAGTCAAAAAGATCAGAATGAAGATGAATTGAGCAAAACTCAGATAACGGAGTCTTCTCAACCGGAGAGAAGAAGAAGTTTACCGAAGAGGATTTTTACTAAAAAATCACCAACTAATAGTTCTTCACCCGTTGAAGTAACCGGATAGAGGTATCAGCATGGCAATAACAACAATCTCACCAGAAATAACTAAATCGGTAACAGACCAGCCAAAACTTAGTGTTCCCCACGAACGTATTTTTGGGGAGCATCCGGAAGCTGTTTATTACATTGGTGAAGTTGCTGCATTTGGTACGATACACGATGAGGAGCTTTGGGGCGCTATTGGTCATTTGCGTGGTAATGAATATGTTCACAAACGAGGTTTCTTACCTCTGGAATGTCTTGATGCACAAGGTCGTGAGTATGATGAGTATGATGACCAGTCACTGCACTACGCGATAGTTAAAAGTGCTACGGATGGAAACCACAAGACAGCACAAGTGGTAGCAGGTATTCGTGGTATTGTTGGTGAATCTGATGCTACTCCACTACCGTTGGAAGCAGAATTCAATTTAAAAATTAATATGCCCAAGTCGGAAACCTCAAGATTTATTTCTAACGATAGAAATAAGATTCCACATATTGCGGCAGTTGCCCTGGTACGTGTTGTGGTAGATGGTTTGCTTAATCGTGGTATACCCACAACATATTTTGAGATTGAGGCACCAGTAAAGCGTTTACTTGAGGGAATGGGCATACCGTTGATTCCTGTTACTGAACAAAAAGAAGTGGAGGAACCGGGGGGTATCCGTACGTTATATCCGCTGATGACTCCGCTAAACGAAGTTCCTACCTCAGTGGTGACTGATTTTTGCGGTGTTAATCTGCAGGAGTTCTTTAGGAGCGCTGAGGAAACGTCCGGATTGGGATATTTCCCAGATAGCTTAATGGGTGAGTGAAATGACTGAATTTATCGATACTATAGAAAAAGCTTCATATACTCTGCAGGGCCGCCACTTGATAGACCCCCCAGCCGGTGAGGTACTGATGGACGATCCATGCTCACTATACTTTGATAGGGCTATGGGGTTTTATACAGAGGATTTGCGCCAGAAGTTTATTGACTCATCCGCTCGTATAGCGGGCTGCGGTGGTGGCGGTGCGACACTTGCTGTAATGTTAGCCAAAGAGGGCGTAGGTGATTTTAGTATTGCCGATATTGAAACGGTCGAACCGAGCAACGTTGGTCGTATCCCAATATTCACACCAGATGACGTAGGGCGTCCAAAAGCTGATGTTGTCGCGGAGTTGATAACTCAACACAATCCTACTGCCGAAGTGCGGGTTTATAGTGAAGGAGTGCAAGAGCATAACGTTGATGAGTTTTTAGGATACGACGCAAAGAACAGGGGCTTAACGGTTGGATTCGATGAAATAGAAATTACCGAACCTCATCTCATGCTAATGTATCACCGTACTGCTCGTAGGTTTGGTCGTTTCGTGATTTGTGCAACAGATATCGAGCGTGGCGGTATGGTCACGACTTTTGACCCAAATGATTTAGAACATACCTTTGAGCACTCTACGGGTGGCAGACCAGACCAAACAGCCGAAGAATACAATAAAAAAATTACAGGTTTTCAGCTACCCACTATTCCGAATATTCCACTAACGACAGATTTTCAAACGTTGCTGGCTACTCAAAAGAAAGGCGTTTCTCTGCCTACTGCTTTACGGAGCGTTTTTAACGCAACGGATCTAGCAATGGATGAGTTCGAGAAACTTTTGACCCTAGGTGACAAACGCTACGGTAAACCGCATTTTTATCCAGAAGTACACTGCGTTAATCCCAGTCAAGGTGAAGATTTTGTTACTAAGCGCTCCAGGCTAGTATCTACGATGCGGGTCTTGCGCATATTGGCTCGTAATACTTTAGGATTAAACCCGTCAGCTAGCTATAGCGACAAACAAAGACAAGCTCGTGTAGAGTATCGTACTCAGGTTGCTAGCAATCTATAATTGACTGATAAGATAGGCACGAGCATAATTACTATGGAAATGCTCGATTTGTATACAGTTTTATTAGTAATTGTTCTGGCGGTGCTACTTGTAATCGGCTTATTGGTATTGCTGAGAAATCCTCGACAAAAACTGAACCAAGCCTATTTTGCTGTTTCATTGAGTATGTCAACATGGCTAACCACTAATTATTTCGCCAACGATACTAGTTTATCGAATAATGCCGCACTTTTATCCAATAGGGTAACGTTAGTGACTGGCGGCCTAGCGATGTTGTCGATTTATGTGTTCATCATTTGCATAGCTGGACGCAGATTATCTAAAAAAATGTCCATAATAGGACTACTAGCACTTTGCTTTGCTTGGGTGGCATCACTTACTCCATTAGTAGTTAGCTCAGTAGAGTTGAACCAGGGAGTATACGTAAACACTTTCGGTATATTGTCTGTGTATTATTTTCTTTCGCTGTTTGTACAATTCTGTTTGATATCCAGCTTACTTATACGAGGACATTTTAAGCTAAACGGCATACTTAAGGCGCAGATTGATACAATAATTGTTACCTTTATAATTACTATACCTATTGTATTGGTGTGTACGGCGGTTTTGCCGATACTGGGAAATTATAATCTTGCAGGAATCGGATCGTTATCTTTGGCTTTTTGGGTAATTGGTATGGCCTATGCTATCACTCGACACAGGCTGTTTGACCTTCGCTTAGTTGTTGCTCGCACACTGGGGTACGTATTATCTCTTGGCTCTCTGGCTGCTGCTGCTGCTGCTGCTCTCTTGGTAGCATCCGGCTATTTATCTCGACTAGGTGCCAATGATGACTTTTTGAGGCTCTTTTATGTGATAACCACTGTAGTGCTCGCATTGACATACTTACCGGCAAAAAGATTCTTTGATCGTGTTACCAACAAACTTTTTTACAGAGATGCCTATGATACCAAAGACCTTCTGGATGAGTTTAACCAGGCCATTGTTTCCACGATTGAGCTGGAGAAACTGCTGGCAAAGTCAGCTGGTGTGATAGAGAAATACCTACGGTCCGAATTTTGCACCTTTGCCCTGATTGACGAGGAGCAAGGTGTACGCGTTTTACATACTCAGAATACAGAGGTTACCGAAAAAGTGATTGACCAAATGCGGAGCTACATATCGAGCAACAAAACAAAACTCATGCTGACAGATCTGTTGGAAGCCAAAGAGACGGATCTAAAGGCTTTGCTGGTCCAGGAAAATATTGCCGTGGTTGCCCGCATAACGAAGAGCACCAACAGCGAAGGGGTCGGCTATATGGTTTTGGGTAATAAAAAGAGCGGTACAATTTACAACTCGCAGGACACCGACGCCATGGAAATTGTCACCAACGAACTGGCAATTGCAATCGAGAACGCGTTGCAATATGAGGAAATTCAGAACTTTGCGAAAACATTGGAAGGCAAGGTTGATGAAGCGACCAGGAATTTGCGCAAAGCCAACGAGAAGCTCAAAGCAATGGACCAGACCAAAGACGACTTCATCAGCATGGCATCGCACCAGTTACGCACGCCGCTGACCTCTGTAAAAGGCTATGTCAGCATGGTGCTGGAGGGCGACGCGGGCAAGGTCAACAGCAAGCAAAAGGAGCTGCTTGACCAGGCCTTTGTCAGCTCGCAACGCATGGTCTATCTGATAGCCGACCTGCTCAACGTCTCGCGTTTGCGCACCGGCAAGTTCATCATAGAGGCCAAGCCGACGAATTTGGCTGATGTGGTCGAGGGCGAGATCGCCCAATTAACAGAGACGGCGAAGGGTCGCGGCCTGGAGCTGACCTATCAGAAGCCAAAGAATTTCCCAGCCCTCATGCTTGATGAGACCAAGATACGCCAGGTGATCATGAACTTTGCCGATAACGCTATTTACTACACGCCAACAGGGGGGCATATCAAGGTAGAGCTGGAAGATCTGGGCGATTCGATCGAATTTCGAGTGGTCGATGACGGCTTGGGCGTGCCCAAGAGCGAGCAGCACCATCTGTTTGGCAAGTTTTACCGTGCCAGCAATGCTAAAAAGGCCCGCCCTGACGGTACCGGGCTCGGCCTCTTTATGGCCAAAAAAGTGGTGGTCGCGCAAGGCGGCGCCATTGTATTCAAGACGCAAGAGGGCAAGGGAAGCACCTTCGGCTTTAACTTCGCCAAAAAACCGCTGGAACCCGAACACCTCAACGGCGCCACAAGCAGCCATTCCAAAGAATATAATAGTTGACATATTAGCATACGTATGCTAATATCCTACGTATGAGCCTAACTCGCACAACACTACGGATTGATAAAAACTTAAAACAGATAGCCGAAAAGCGGGCCATTGATGAAGGTAGCACACTACAGGCTATTTTTAATCAAGCCCTGGAAGATTATCTAAAACGCGCCGCCAAACGCGAGGTAAAAATCATGTTCCACGGACATAACTTGGGTGCTCCCACAGACAAACTGACGCGCAGCGACTATTACCCGGACCCCGAAAAGTATGTTGGTTGATTCAAATATACTGGTTAACGCCATCAACAACGACAGCCCTAAACAGGCGGCAGCTCGGAAATTTTTGTTGGCACACCAGAAAAAGGGTCTGGCCGTAGCGCACCAGAACATATTTGAAACACTTCGGGTCTTGACTCACAGCAAGTTCCCGAATCCCATGTCTGCAGCGGCCGCCATACGCGAAATTAATGGGATCGTGCAAGCCCTTCAGATCATTGCGCCAGACTACAAAACACACTTGATTGCGCTAGAGCTGATCAGTAAAAACGGGCTTGCCGGAGATAAAATATTTGATGCGTATCTGGCTGCCACCGCCATGGCGGCCGGCATAACAACTATTGCCACCGATAATACGAAAGACTTCCGCATGTTCAAGGGTCTGCGTGTTATTAATCCTTTTTCGTCGAATGACTGACGGGCAGGGGAAGCGCCTTCGGCTTTAACTTCGCCAAAAAACCGCTATCGCTAGAGCAGTATAAGGGTGCCGCGCATGAGGCCGAGACCGCAGATAATAAGGCGTAAAGCAACAGTAAGTTGGCACACGCTGCATGGTATAATGCCTGTACTATGAGTGACACGGTTACTAAAAAAGAGCTACAAACTGTTCTAAAAGAACAGACGGATGAGATAACGGGCATCTTGCATGCATTTATGCAGCAGGTAGATGGCCGATTCAATACGATTGAATCGGAAATAACGCAGCTTAAAGAGTCGCATAATAGGCTTCTCAATACTATTGATGGCTTTGTAGCCAGAATCGATAAATACGGAAATAGAGCTAGCAGCACGCGATAACCAGTTTGAGAAGCTGCTAGCATGGGCACGCAAGGTATCAGAAAAGACCGGTATTCCGCTAGAAAATCTTTGAAAATCCACCGCACTACCAGAGCAGTATAAGGGGTCAGATCATGCTGAAACCGGCGCTGTCTCTGTAAAAACATAAGCAATATTGTAAAATAGTCATTTTTGTGTAAAAAAGTCTTGACAACAAGTCTAGCTTATGGTAAATTGTAACGGTAAATAAACCTTGTGAGGAGGTGGAAGTATAATGTCAATGTTACCTGAAAATGTTCAAGCTACCCAAGAAGCGCGACCACACCTGCCGTATGCAGGCGATGTTGTGGTATCGCCACAGCCCGAGCGACAACCAAGTCTTATTGAGCGCGCACGTGGCATGATTGCTGCAGGCGGCTTGGCAGCTATTGCGCTGACTGCTTGTGGCGGCGCCGGAGCCGAGACAGCGAACGACACCACGACTGCCCCAACGACTGAGGTTGTAGAATCAGACACAACGACAACTACAGAAAGTCAGCTTAGTGAGGCTCAACTTTCTCAATTATTCACAGAGCAGTTCGCGGATCAACTTCTTGAGCGATTTCAGGGTTTTGGACCAGATGAACTAGTTGCTGGTGAAGCTGTTGACTTTGAAAGTAACCCAGTTGAGCGTGGTGCAGAGGCGTTTACTACCGAAGAGCTAGGTGTACTTGAATCACAAGAAGAAATCGCTGCATTTTACGCAAGTAATAGCGAACGCGCGATTGCCGCTCGTGAAAATCTTGAGGAAGCCATGGAAGGCCAATCAGAAGACCTCGAACGGGCATTGAATGGCGAGGGCTACATCCCCGTGCAAGCGCTTGTTCCAGTTACCGTTGAAGGTACTACGTACTATGTTGACGGCGAAGTTGTTGCGGTTAACAGTGGCCGTAGAGCCGCCGCGGGTGACATATACTGGATCTATGCAGACGAAGACGGCAACATTGTTTGGGACGCGACTCTGCGAGCAGACTGTGCCAACCCCGAGCTGAAACTTATTACTCCAACCCCTCCAACCCCTCCAGGTGAGCCAGAACCACCAACAATAGATAAATTTGACGATGGTGATTTGCCAGAACAAACTGGTGATGATGCCGATCAAGATCCTGGCACGCCTGACAGGCCTGGCCCAGGTGAACCAGGCCAGCCGACTGACGACGATGGCTATACTGATCATGAACCACGACCCCCTGTACCTCCACTTGCGACTACAACTACGACTGCCCGTCCTGCGCCAGCGCCAACGACACCGGCAACAACTGGTACGGTGCCACCAAGTACCAATCCGCCACAAACTGCTTCAACAAGTGTGTCCACATCTACGCCACAAACGAACCCACAGCCAACCGAACCGCGGGACGCGGACATAAGAATTACAGGTGGCCGTCCAGGTGAGGAAGCTGAAACTGATGGCAATGTTGCTGTGCTCTTTGGAGCGGTACCGATACTGCCGGTCGGCGGTCTTGCGTTAGCTCGTGCTAAAGCTAAGAAAACTAGGAAATAAGGGAGACTCAGCATGAAACTATTTAACAAACTCAAGAAATTTGTAACCCGTTCGCCAAAAGTTGCAGTTATTGCGGTTGCAACGACGTTGATCGCGCTGGTTGCAGTTCCATTGGCCGTTGCTGAGTTCTACCCAGATCGTCAGCCATTTGACTACAACAAGCCATGTAACCCTAACGACAGCGACAAATATGACCGTTGTGGTTCGTTGACCGGCCCAGTATTTAACTCATTCATCAACACGCCAAGCTATGGTGATGAACGAGCTTTCTTGGACGCTCGCCGAACCGACCAAACGGCAGCCGGTAGCTATCAGAACGTTTTGAACAACGTCACAGACGGCAGCAAAGAAGTTATTTTGCGAACCTACATTCACAACAACGCTAATCAGTCTACAAATGCAAGCGGCCTTGGCGTTGCCAAGAACACCACTGTTCGTGTTGCCTTGCCAACTGGTACTGCTCAAGCCTTGCGTGCACGCAGTTACATTAGCGCCAGCAACGCAACACCGCGAATGGTAGAAGATACCGTTGACCTGGTCAGTAACAAGAAATTCCGTGTCGAATACATTCCTGGCTCTGCGATTCTATACAACAACAGTGCTTTCAAAGAAGGTAAGCGACTACCAAATAGCGTTGTAACCAGCGGTACACTGATTGGTGACGATGCCCTTGACGGTAACCTGCCTGGTTGTTTCGAATACGAAGCAGTCGTGCATGTCCGTGTAAAGATTATTGTTGAAGAGGAAGCACCAAAGCCCGAGCTAGACATCAGCAAAAAAGTACGCGTCAAAGGTACTTCAGACTGGAAAGAAACAGTCGATGCAAAACCCGGCGATACAGTTGAATGGCTGATTGATGTTGACACCAAAGGTGCCGGTGTAAACCGGAACATCATCACCCGTGATGTATTGCCGCCACACGTGACTTTGGTACCTGGTACGGTTCGCTGGATTGATGCTCAGCAGAATGCTGTTCAGAATGACAAACCATTATTCGACGGCGGTATCAACGTGGGCAACTACGGCGCAAATAGCGGTTTCTACATGATGTTTGCGACTAAAGTAGGCGGTGACTTCGAAGAATGTCAAATCCGTATCCGTAACGTGGCCTATGCCCGTTCTGATCAGAACCCTGAAGAAAACGATACGGCAGACGTCATCATTACCCGCGACAACTGTGAACCGCCACAACCAGAGCCAGAATACAGCTGTGATGCGCTGAAAACGACCCGCCTGAGCAATCGTCGTTACCAGTTCACGACCGACTATACTGCTCGAAACGGCGCAGAGTTTGTGAGCTACAGCTATGACTTTGGTGACGGTACCGAGGTGTTGGTAACTGACCAGGAAGTGGTTGAGCACACCTTCCCAGAGCGCGGTACCTTCCCGACTCGTGTGAGCGTTAACTTTAATGTTAACGGTCAACAGCAAACGGTAACCAGCAACGATTGTGTGGTGGTCATCAAGACAGACCTTCAAGAGTACTGTCCGATTCCTGGCAAGGAGCACCTGCCAAAGGACAGCCCTGAGTGTAAGGAAAATCCAGACAACTGTCCTATCTCCGGTAAAGAACACTTGCCAAAGGATAGCCCAGAATGTGTCACTGAGCTGCCAAAAACTGGTGTTGGTGGTGTCGCAGGTATCTTTGCAGCAGTGTCTGTAGCCGGTACAACTGCCTACCAAGTTGTTGTGCGCCGCAAGCGCTAAGTAACAAAACAGAGACTGACCGCTCACTATGAAGAAGACCCCTGTTAGCAGGGGTTTTCTCATGGGGTAATTTATGATACAATTCTGCGGTTATAACAGATAACAAGGCCTCATCGTCTAATGTGAGGACTGCCAGTGGCAGTACGCAAGGCCGGAAACCCGGATTGCGAATGCAACCGAGCTAGGGGAGGGGTCGACCGCAATTTCAGGGAAATTGACGGGTGACTAGGACACCAGGCTGTCCTAAGGGCCTCAATAGAGTGTACATCAACAATTACGCTATAATAAATTACCATTATGGCCTCATCGTCTAACGGTTAGGACACCAGGTTTTCATCCTGGCAATAGGGGTTCGATTCCCCTTGAGGTCACCAGTGAAAGTGCCCGACTCTGTGTCGGGTATTTTCACTGGTGGTTTCATGCGTGAAACAATCGAACCCCGTCAGGCGGTTCGATAATCCCCCGGAGCGAAGCGACAAACGGGCGGATTATATACCATATTCCCCATGAGGTCACCAATCTAAAACGCTCACCGTGCGCTGGGCTTTTTAGATTGATTTCATCGTGGCATCAAATCCCTATTGCTATACTACTCGTATGGCCACATTATCAGTTTGTATGATTGTTAAAAACGAGGAGGTTTGTCTTGAGCACGCTATCACCTCGATCCTTCCGGTGGCAGATGAGTTGGTCATCGTGGACACTGGGTCTACCGACAAAACAAAACAAATAGCCAAAAAGTACACCACAAACTTTTTTGATTTTCAGTGGATTGACGATTTCTCGGCAGCCTATAATTTTTGTGCCCAGCAGGCTACGCAGCAGTATTGCTTAAAGTGGGATGCCGATTTTTCTATTGATGCCGACAGCCTTGCCAACTTAGGGCGCGCCAAAAAGAACAACTTTACGGATGCAAATCTCATAGCCTTGCACTGGATACCGGAAACCAATGGCGCCAGCCGCACGACAATCATGAGAGACCTGATTTTTAAACGCTCCGAGTTTCACTACATATTTCCGATACACGACAAAATCGTCCCGCGTACAAGAAGCGTCGTTGTAAAACGTGCGGCCTACCCCGACATTTATATCAACCATGCTAGTAAATCAGATGACAAACAGTACCGCTATACGCAAACCGCTCAAATGCTGAAAAAAGCTATCAAGCAGTACCCCAAAGAGCCGAGCCTGCTGTTCGCCAAACTTGAAGGCGAACTCTTTGCGCATGACTATCAGGTAGCCGGGAAGACAGCCAAGAGTCTCCTTGGTCTTGCGCTGAGTGATGAACAGAGAGTATTGGTCATAGAAAAAATGGTGCACGCTCTCATTGCGCGTGACCAATACACCGAGGCCGAGCAGCTTCTAAACAGTAACACCGCGCTGGTGAAGCGGTTTGCGCGGCTGCAGCTCTGCAAGGCGGATGTCACGCTCATGCTCTCTGGGGCAGAGGCCGTAGAAGCCTACGAAGCCTTTCTGGAGAGGTCTTACCAAAGCGACGCCGTCATGTCGTTTATATAACCATGCCGCTGCAAGACTTTTTGCCGCGGGGTGATTTCAAGCAATTGGTCAAGCAAAGTATGCAGTCCACGGCGTTTGCTGAGACTGATGAGTACGGTCTTGTCATGAACATCGGCTTCACGCCGGAGCAAGCCCAGGATCCAGATTATGTCATATACGAGCAAACCGTGTGTCTGGCCGCAGGCAGTTCGGTAGAGCTTGCCGCATATGTTTATAACTCGGCATATACAAGTGATAACGTTAGCTATTATTCTGATAATTACCCCGCTGAGTTAACCATTACGCAAGATACCATTGCTGTTCCCTCACCACTGGTATCTATATCGCCGACCAACCCAGACATAGCTACTACCGTGCTTGCCCCCACACCATTTATGCAGCCCTTCACCCTGACCGCGCCGGCTTTTGACCCCGGGCTCTCGTCGCTCCTTATACCGATCAACATAGAGCTTACCTCTTATGCAGATGGCGTTTTGCCGCCAGCTCCTCCGAGCAGTTGGCCCTACTATACAACGACAGCCATCACCAATCTCATTATCTTCCATGCCCCGACCCTGACGCTCACCAACCTCCAGCCAGCTAATCACTCGGTCACCGTACCGACTGGGGGTCAGACCTCATTGCCAGCCAGTGTTCATTTTGCCAGCAGCACCGGCAGTAGCGGTACGCTGGAGTTCCAGCTTTCCAAAGACAACTTTGCCACTATAGCACAGAGCGCCACAGTCCCCGGCGTTGCTTCGGGCTCAACCGCCGCCCACACCTTTACCAATCTTACAGAAGGCAGCTATACCTGGCGGGTCGTTGCCGCAGATGACGGCTCAGCTGTTCCCGCTGAATGTGCCGGCGCCGCGTACGTTGACCCGGCCATCATGATGGCCGCAGCCAATGTTACGAGCGACAATGCTACCGTGCAGCTTACATCAGAGGGTCTGGCCAGCACGGGTGACAACCAGACACTCGCACTCAAGTCGGTAGCGGCCAGCTTCCTCGGCGCCGTGCTCATACTGGCACGGGCACTCCGAAACAGATTCCTAGTAGCCAAAAGATGGCGTTAATACACTGCGTGACAGACTGGGCGGGAGCGATGAGTTCGTTGAAGGTGGCTTAATTCCCCTTGAGGCCACCACTGTATACGACAAAACCCTCTCCCAGAAGAGGGTTTTTTGTTTACCTCTTGTGCGAAGTAACCATAAGCAAGTAAACTAGAAGGGTATTATGGAAGTGACGCACAGGGCACCAAATGTGCCAGTTGATCAATTTAAGCGCACGAAAATCATCGCAACGGTGGGGCCAGCAACAAACTCATATGCAGCCATCGAAGAGATGTTATCTGCTGGTGCCAACGGTTTTCGGCTCAATTTTAGCCACGGCACGCAAGACGAAAGAGTGCAGCAAATCAAATGGATTCGCAAAGCCTCTGCCGCGTATGGCAAGCCGGTTGCCATCATTCAGGACTTACAAGGGCCAAAAATTCGCTTAGGCGATTTCGACGGCATTGTCAACGTGCGCCGCGGCCAGCCGCTGCAATTCAAGTACAAGGCAGACTACAAACGCTCCGGCATTATCCCTACCCAGTATGACCTGAGCAAAAAAGTAAAGCGCGGCGAGCGGATATACATCTATGATGGCAAGATCCGCACCATTGTCACGAGCGTAGCCGACGGCGTGGTCCATGCGCGGGCTGAAAATGACGGCATATTGATTGAGCGCAAAGGCATGAATCTGCCTGATACTGATTTCGCAGGCGATATCATTACGGAAAAGGACAAAACCGATATTGTCTTTGGCTCGACTCAAGATATCGACTATGTGGCGCTGAGTTTTGTGCAGAGCGCAAAAGATATCGAACGGTTGCGGCGCCAGCTCAAAAATCTCGGTAGCGCGTCCAAGATAATCGCCAAGATTGAAACCCGTGCTGCCACAGAAAACATCGAAGCTATCATGCTGGAAGCGGACGCGGTCATGATTGCCCGCGGTGACCTGGCAGTTGAAACAATGCCCGAATCAGTGCCAGTCATGCAGCGCCACATCATCGGCTTGGGGCTGCGCTACAAAAAGCCGACCATTGTCGCCACCCAGATGCTGGCCAGCATGACCGAAGACCCAGAACCAACCAGGGCCGAAGTTTCTGACGTCGCCACGGCAGTGATTGTCGGCGCCGACGCGGTGATGTTGAGCGATGAAACTGCCAACGGCCAGTATCCCATAGAGGCAGTGCGCGTCATGAAACGAGTTATCAAGTACACACAGGAAAACTCAACCGTCAAAGCGCAATTTGCCGAAACAAAAGAGCATACCCATCAAAACGCTATCTCAAACGCAATCATCAATCTGGCCAACACCATCAATGCACGTGCCATCGTTGCTGAGACCAAATCCGGTGCAACCGTGCTTGAGATTGCCGCGCATCGCTCAAAAATCCCGATTATTGCGGTGACGTCTGACGACCGTGTCTCGCACCAGCTGGCCATCGTCTACGGCACCAAAAGCTATACCCGGCCGGTGGATAAATACGCGGCGACCAAACTGACCAACTGGCTCAGCGACGCAAAAGCATTGCATAAAGGCGACGTGGTGGTGACGGTTTCCGGGCAGTATCCTGGAGTCGTCGGCTCGACCGATACCATAAAGGTGCGGGTGCTATGAGTTTTGGCAAAAAGACTGTTCGCGACGTCAAGCTTGACGGCAAGCGGGTGCTGGTGAGCGTTGATTTTAATGTACCGGGTGATGAGGACGGAAACGTTACCAATAACTACCGTATGCACTCGGCGTTACCCACCATCAAATATCTGCTAAAGAAAGACTGCAAAATTATACTCATGAGTCATCGAAACCGGCCTGGCGGTACGTTTGTCAAAAAAGATAGCCTGCAGCCTGTTGCCAAGGAGCTGGAAACGTTACTCAAACGAACAGTACTATTTGCCTCAGATTGCATTGGCGAAGAAGCCCGCACCACAAAAAAGAATCTTAAAAAAAGAGACATATTGTTGCTCGAAAACACACGCTTTCATGCTGGCGAAGATGCCAATGACAAAGACTTTGCCAAAGCGCTTGCGGAGCAGGTGGACTATTTTGTGCAAGACGCCTTCGGCAATGCACACCGCAAGCATGCGTCCATGGATGCAATCACCAAGTTTTTGCCGAGCGTTGCCGGACTACTGCTCGAAAAAGAAGTCACAACCATCCAAGACGCCATGCAGAATCCCAAGCGTCCGCTGATGGCCATCGTTGGCGGCGCAAAGATATCGGACAAAATAGAAGTCATCGAGACGTTTATCAAAACAGCCGATATCTTGGTGGTTGGCGGGGCGATGGCAAACACGTTTCTGCTGGCCCGCGGCATTCGTATCGGTGAAAGCATGGCCGAAAAAGGCGACATTGACGAAGCACGAGAACTTATCAAAAAAGCCAAAACCGAAGCCGCTAAGCGCCATTTTGTGTTTTATATGCCGCAAGATGCAGTGGTGGCTGATGAAATCAGCAAAACTGCCAAGACGCGCATCGTTGACTGGGACGCGCATGTGATTGCGAGCATCGAAAATTATCCTAAAAAACCGCCGCACGACAGCGATCTTGTGAAAGCCGATGAGAAGATACTAGATATCGGCCCGTTTTCTGGCGCGTTCATCGCTGGTGCGATGCAAACTGCCAACACGGTTGTGTGGAATGGCACCATGGGCGTGGCTGAGGTACCGGGCGTGCAAGGACCGGTTGGCCCGTTTGCGCACGGGACAGAACTCATCATTGAGGGCATGCTTGGCGAGTTTGGCCATCGGCCCTATACCTTGATTGGCGGCGGCGATACCGCTGCGTATGTTGAGCAGCGTGGGCTGGTGAAGTTTTTTAACCACGTATCAACTGGCGGCGGTGCGAGTTTGGATTTAATCGCCGGTAAAAAATTACCCGGCGTGGAGGCTTTAGCAAATAAATGAGGTACACACCCTCCGCACCAGCCAGCCTGCTCTCTGGCGCAGCCAGAGACGCTGCTGTCTTCTTGGCGCTCAGCACATTTTTCAGCTGCGGTACTCTCTTCACTGTACCCATATGTACGGCTCGGTCCGTTCCTCACTGAGAAAATGCACTGAGCACTCAAGTGCGAAAGCCGTGGTACAATAAGCATAACTATTATGGATAAGCGCACACTCGTTGTCGGGAATTGGAAAATGCACCTGAACGCCAGTCAGGCAAGCCTGCTATTGCACCGTCTGCATGAGCGCATCAAGATCTACCGTTCTATTGAAGTCGTGTTGGCACCAAGCATGCTGGTGCTCCAGCCGCTGAGTGTACAGATAGACCGGCGTAAGTTTCGTCTCGCTGCCCAAAATGCTCATCCAAAGGACGAAGGTGCTTTTACTGGCGAGGTGTCGTTTACCATGCTCCGCGACCTAGTTCACTATGCAATTATCGGGCACTCGGAACGACGCATTTACTTCCACGAATCGCTTGATTTGATTCGCGACAAGGTTACGGCCGCGGTGCGCAATGACATTACGCCGATTCTCTGTGTTGGCGAAACAAAGACTGAGCGCCGCCAGGGCGAAACCAATCAAGTTTTGCATGATCAGATTACGACCGCTCTGCACGGCCTGACTGCCAAAGAAGTTGCCGCTATGGCCATTGCCTATGAGCCAATCTGGGCCATTAGCACGTTTGAGGGCGACCTGGCCAAGCCAGACGAAGTCGAACGGGCTTTTCGTTTCATTCGCAAGCAAGTTGCTGGTTTATACGGCAAGAAAACGGCCGAAGCCGTGCGGGTATTGTACGGCGGCAGCGTTGACGAGCATATAGCACGAGGCTATCTTGAGCTACCTGACTGCGATGGCGTCCTGGTGGGCGGTGCAAGCATTAACTACCATAAGTTTTCGAGCATTGCCGCAGTAGCGCATAGCTTACAAAGTGAACCAGAGGAACCAGATGCCAAAAAAGACGAATAAAACGACAAAAAAGCCATCGAATGACGGCGCACTTGACGTAACGGCAGCCAGCAAGAGGCCAAACACCGGCGTGCGACCTATTATAGTGACGCACAAACCCATGGTTGAGGACCCGATGCTCAACAAAGAAGTACCAGCCGGAACCGAGCCAAAGAAAGAGCCGCCAAAATCTCTCCGCAAGAGTCTGAACATCGCGCCGCTTGACGAGGCGAATGAGAAAAAGGATGTCGTACAAGCCAAAGACGTCAGCAACACCGAGGATGAAACCGTCCAGGAAGCCGAGGCTGCCGTCGAAGCGGCGACCGAGGAGAAAACACCAGAGATAGTAGAACCGAGCAGGGAAGACACTGTCGATAGTAGTGATACTGAGTCCGAAAAACCAGCGGTCGACGCAGAGGCAGCGACAAGTCCAGATGATGAGCAGGCCGAAACAAAACCGGACGAATCAGAAGAGTCAGACGACGACGCAGTAGCAGCAGAGGATTCGACCGACGAATCGGCCGCACCAGAAGGCGGCTTAGTTGACGAACTTGCCAAGCAGGCTGCTTCCAAGAAACAACAGCAAGAAGAAGACAAGGTAGCAGCAGCCGAGCGAGAAAAGCTCGATGAATTGGTCGCTGCTCGGACTTATTATGTGCCAACCACCCAGGTCGCAAAACGGCGTGTCAAAAACGTGTTCCTGACCCTGCTAATACTTGCCTTGCTTATTGCAGTCGGTCTTAACTTTGCCGCCGACGTCGAACTGATAGACCTCGGCATCAATCCACTCACGGATATGCTCTAAACAGCTGGTACAATAGACGGGTGCAAGAACTTCTTGAGGGATTGAATGATGAGCAAGCCCGTGCAGTCAAAACGACTGACGGGCCATTGCTCATTCTGGCGGGTGCAGGGAGCGGCAAGACCAAAACACTCACACATCGCATCGCCTATCTTATCGCTCATAACTTGGCCTCGCCATATAACATACTGGCTGTAACTTTTACCAATAAAGCAGCCAAAGAGATGCGCCAACGCGTTGCAGTGCTGCTGGGCGAAAACGCTGACAACCGCAGCTTTATGCCGTACATGGGTACGTTTCACAGTATTTGTGTCCGCTTACTGCGGCAAGACGGAGAGTTCGTCGGTGTGCCGAAAAACTTCGTTATCTTTGACGAATCAGATCGACTCAACACCGTGAAAAAGATTAGTAAAGAGTTGATGATTGACGAAAAAACTCATCCAGCGCGAACTATCGCAAACTACATCAGCAGTGCTAAAAACGAGCTCATCTCGCCCGATGCCTACGCTAGCATTGCCAACAGCCCGACTCAGTCCGAAGCGGCACGAGTCTACCCGTTGTATGAACGGGCACTCAAGGACGCCGGCGGGCTGGACTTTGATGACTTGATCGCCAAAACAGTTCGGCTGCTTGACACGAACCAAGAGATCCGAGACAAATGGCGCAAGCAGTTTCGGTACATCATGATCGACGAGTATCAGGATACCAACGCGGCCCAGTACAAGCTGGTCAAACTGCTCACCAACGACAACAATAACATTGCCGTAGTTGGCGACGACTGGCAATCAATCTATAGTTGGCGCGGGGCAGATTTTCGTAACATTTTGAATTTTGAGCGGGATTATCCAAATTGTACCACCATAAAACTGGAGCGTAACTACCGCAGCACCAAGCCGATTCTGGACGCCGCCCACGCTATTATTACCAAAAACCAGCAGCGCTCGGATAAAAAACTGTGGACCGATACTGAAGGCGGCTCGCCGGTTCAAGTATTGGCAGTTGGTAACGAGCGCGCTGAGGGCGAGGCCATTGTCCGCCGCATCAAAAACGCCGTTGACGGCGGGTATCGCACCTTTCGCGACTTTGCTGTGCTCTATCGCACCAACGCCCAAAGCCGCTCAATTGAAGAAGTGTTCGTACATTACGGCGTGCCGTACCGCATTGTCGGCGGTGTTCGTTTTTACGACCGCAAAGAGATTAAAGACGTACTGGCTTATGTGCGACTCATGTATCAACCTGACGACCTGGCAAGCTTTGAACGGATTGTGAATGTGCCGACTCGTGGTATCGGTGCAAAATCATTGCAGCATTTCTATGCGTGGCAGGCGAGCGAGCAGCTGACACTGTCTGAAGCAATCGCTCGTGTCAACGACTGTCCACTGCCGGCCAAGGCCAAGAACGGCCTACTGGAACTCAGTGACATTTTGGTGAGCGCCCGAGAAGTTGCCGAAGACGCCAGTGTTTCGGGAATTATTGACTCATTGATCAGACGGATTGATTACCTGCAATACATTGACGATGGCACGGTGCAGGGTGAATCCAGAAAAGAAAACGTCAAAGAGCTATTGAGCGTGGCTCAAGAATACCAAGACGTCGGGCTGGACGGCTTTTTGGAAGAAGTGTCGTTGCTCAGTGATCTGGACAGTGCCGATTTTAACGGCGATGCCGTCACCCTCATGACCTTGCATGGCGCAAAGGGTTTGGAGTTTCCGGTAGTGTTTATGGCCGGTATGGAAGAAACCATTTTCCCGCACTCCCGTGCGCTGTATGACCAGCAAGAAATGGAAGAGGAACGACGTCTCTGCTACGTTGGCATGACCCGCGCGCGAGAAGAGCTCTATCTCATCGCAGCCTCTGCTCGTTTGTTGTATGGTGGTGTGCAGCACAACCCGCCCAGCCGCTTCTTGAGTGAAATTGATGGCAAATTGTCGAACGAATTTGCGGGCGATAGACTGGCGTCGGCGTTTTCTGCCCCGACATCGTTTGCTTCGGCGTCGAGTGAGCCTCGGGTGGTCCCCGATATCGAAGAAGGAGACGGCGTCAAACACCAACTCTTTGGGCTTGGCACGGTGCTTGAGCTAAACGGCGATGTTGCGACCATTTATTTCAAGGGCAAAGGCACAAAGCATCTGGACATATCAATCGCGCCGCTGGAGAAACTATGATGCAAAAAACCAGGCTTTTTATAAGTCGACTGGCTTTTTGGGCAACAGTACCGTTCCTCCATGTTTATTTGCGCTACCAACCTCGTACCCGGATTTTGGTGATGGCTGATGGTAAGGTTTTGGTGCTGCGCGGCTGGTTGAGTGACGGCAGCTGGTCGCTGCCAGGCGGTGGT
The DNA here is from genome assembly GCA_964602865.1 of uncultured Candidatus Saccharibacteria bacterium. Classification (GTDB taxonomy): domain Bacteria; phylum Patescibacteriota; class Saccharimonadia; order Saccharimonadales; family JAGQNJ01; genus CAZRSX01. The sequence goes on along the minus strand of CAZRSX010000004.1, from coordinate 27,287 downwards.
TTACACCGACGTGAGAATCCAAAGCAGGGCGTCGCGCGGGAGCTGTATGAAGAAACCGGTATACAGCTCGCCCCAGACAAGATTCAACCGCTCGGAATAGCGCAGCAAAACCAACATGGGTTGAAATTTACCTATCATCAGTTTTTTGCCATGCTCAATAAGCCAGCACCATTGAAGCCGCGGCACTGGGAAATTATCGAGGCACAGTGGTTACCGCTGGAGTCGCTCACTCCAAAAAATGCCCAAGCCCACACGCTTGATACGATCGCAGCGTGGCGAGCAGAAGGCTGATTTGGTACAATAAACGGTAGCACTTTCTGGGGATTTTGCGCATACAAATGAAGGGCACGCATCCTCATTCCAGTGACACGAACTATGGCAACCATTGAACAAGAAACAACAATCCAGCGGCACAAACAGCGTTTTTTTGAACTCAAAAAACATCCCTTTGTGGTGCCGGTCATTACACTGTTGCTACTGGTTATTATTGCGCTCGTAGCTATCGTTGGCTTTAACGCACAGACGATTGGTCCGGCTGACTCGCGCGTGGTGCATGTCTTTGTCGATGACGAAGAGCGTACCGTGCCGACGCGTGCCAAAACCGTTGCTGAACTGCTGGACAAACTCGATATCATGGTCAACGACGGCGATGTGGTTGAACCGGCTCTGGATACGCCGATTTACCAAGACGATTTCAACGTCAACATCTACCGTACGCGTGAAGTTGTCATTCAGGACGGCAAGCGCAGCATTAGTGTTGACACCGCTTCACGGTCGCCACGCATTATTGCCCGCAACGCCGGCATTGTTGTCTTTCCTGAAGACCACGTCGTCCCGGAAAGCCCAACAGATGTGATTGCCAGCGGTTTTGCAGAGTACTACCGTATCAATCGCGCCACACCGGTAACGTTGATTTTGTATGGCCAAGTACTGCCCGTGCGTACCCAAGCCAAAACAGTGGAAGATTTGCTCAAAGAAAAAGAAGTGGTGCTGTCTGAGGGCGATGCGGTGACGCCAGCGCTTGATACGGCACTGACAAAATCTACAAAAATCGTCATTACGCGGCCCGGCCAAACTATCACCACAACAGAGGAGCGAATACCAGCACCAACTGAGTACATTGACGATCCAAACTTATTCCAAGGGGTTGAAGAGCTGCGCGAAGCAGGCCAACCTGGCCGCCGCGTTGTGACCTATGATATTCAACTGGAAAACGGCGAGGAAGTCTCACGCAAGAAAATTCAATCCGTCGTAGCGCTGCAACCAGTACCGCGGATCGTGGCGCGAGGCACCAAAGTGGTAGTGACCGACCCATCAGAAAACGTTCAAATTGGCCGCCGCCTGGCCGCCGCCCGCGGTTGGGGCGAAGACCAGTTCTACTGCCTCTACCAGCTTTGGAGTCGTGAGTCCGGCTGGAGTACAACCGCTGGTAACCCGATGACCGGCGCCTACGGTATCCCGCAAGCACTGCCCGGCTCAAAGATGGCCTCGGCTGGCGCCGATTGGCGATTTAATCCGTCGACCCAAATTACCTGGGGGCTTGGCTATGTGGCCGGCCGCTACGGCAATCCGTGTGGCGCCTGGAACACCTTCCAAGGCCAAGGCTGGTACTAGCCTCCAATCTACTTCTGCTACACTATACCTATGAATCCCGTTAGAGCCATGATGCACGATGTATACGTACTTTTAAACACTAAAGGTCTAACGGGATGAAGTTTCGCTTTGATGGTTACAATCATATTGTCCGGCTTTCTCGAGGCGAGAAGGTCATTGAGTTGCTGGTGCGCCTGGCCAGAGACGAGCAGCTCTCAAGCTGCTGGATCAGTGGTTTGGGTGGCGCCAGTGCAGCCGAGCTCGGGTTTTATGATCTAAACACCCAAGAATACCAATGGCAGGTTGCTGACGAACCATTGGAGATTTTGAGCCTACAAGGCAATCTCACCTGGACTGACGCAGAACCGGCCTTTCACATCCACGGCGTGTTCTCGCGCGGTGATTTATCCACCATCGGCGGCCACGTCCGCGAAATCACGGTCAGCGGTACCTGTGAAATCTTTTTACACCGGTGGTACGGTAATAACTTAACGAAATCGATTGACCCCAAAACAGGACTCAAACTATTAAATCTGTAGATCTGCCCCACACCAACAAAACGCTTGGCCAGCACTGGCTGACTGACCAGCCAACGCTTGAGCACATTGTCGAGTTTGCCGATGTGCACGCGCATGATACCGTGCTCGAAGTCGGTCCGGGTCCGGGCACGCTGACCGCAGTACTGGCCAACCATGCTGGCAAGGTGGTTGCGGTCGAGTACGACCAAACGTTGGCACTAAAACTAGCCGCCCGTTACGGGGGTACCAACGTCAAGGTAGTGCCTGACGATATCTTGCAGTTTGATACCAGTCAGTTGCCTGCGGGCTACAAAGTCGTTGCCAACATTCCGTATTACCTCACCAGCAATTTACTCCGGGTGCTGCTTGAGTCCGCCAACCCGCCCAGTAGCTTGACGCTACTGGTACAAAAAGAAGTAGCCGAACGAATTGCGGCTGCTCCGGGCAAGCTGTCGTTGCTTGCTGTCAGCGTGCAGTTTTATTGTGAAGTGAGCCTCGGTGAAGTCGTACCGGCGCATCTGTTTACGCCACCCCCAAAAGTCGATTCGCAGGTTATCAAACTTGTCTACCGCCACGCACCCCTGTTTAACGATGTTGATACGACGCAGTTTTTTCGTATTGTCAAAGCCGGGTTTAGCGAGCGGCGTAAAAAGCTCCGCAGCAGCTTGAGCGGTGGACTACAGATGGGGAAGCCAGAGGCCGAGGAACTACTCCAAAAAGCAGGCATCGATCCGAACTCTCGTGCCCAAGAACTGTCCCTAGAGCAGTGGTACGCTCTGTATAACAGCTATAAATAGTTGTGGATAACTCCGCAAGATTACTTGACGTGCTAATGGTTAACGCGTAAAGTAATACGTAATTGAGGGATTTTGTGTGATGAGCCCCGTTAGAATTCACGTCGTGACAAGCATAACGATTATGAATAACCAAAAACTAATTTCAACAGGAGGATTCTAACGGGATGAATGGACAACCAATTAATAATCTCGGCTATCTGTTGCATCACTTGTCGAATGTGCTTGATCGCCAGTCGGATTTGCTGCTGCAAGAACGCCTGGATATCGGCTTTTCGCAGTTCAAGATATTGATGGCGCTCAAGTGGCATCAGGGTGTGCAGCAAAAGCAAATCGCCAAGAAACTTGGCCAAACCGAAGCTAGCGTCAGTCGACAGATAAAAATGCTCCATGAAATTGGCTATCTCACTAGCGTGGCAAACCAAAAAGATCGCCGTGAAAAAACCACAGGGCTGTCAGCCAAGGGCGAGGCGCTGGTCGATAAAGCCATGAAAGCACTTAATGATTATCATGCACCGGTGTTCGAACGGCTTAGCCCCAGCCAACAGGCTGCGCTCCAAGACATGCTGGAAGTCATGCACCAGCGAGCCTGCCAAGACACCCGCCTCGGTAGCTGCAACAATTAAAAATCAAGCCAAGACCGGTTATATTCCAGAATTGGCCCGAGCGGCTTCAAGCTGCTGGTAAACCTCGGCAGCTCGTTGCTCAAGCTCGTGTTCGGTTTCGGGTGAAACTACCATCGGCGAACGACCCCTGCCAACTGCCAGTCCGAGATGGCGCATCATCGCTTTTGCTGGCAGCGAGTTCTTGAGCCATATCAAAGTTGAGTGAACCGTCTTCGTAGAACGGCGTCACCATGGCAGTAATGACGCGACCAAAGTTCGCTTGGTTGTATACCCCTAAGCTCTCATCTATTCTTTCTGCTGGCATCTCAATCTCCTGTGCTAGTAATTATTACCATACTTATAGACCCTAACTACCTCTATTGCAAGCATGAGCGCTATTGCAAAAAACAGTGATTTGCGGTACAATACGCTGTTACGGGGCTGAATTTTAAGCTCGACGTTGGACTTTATCAGTTAGATCAGCAGGTCGCTTGCTAAGCGTTATATGGCAAAATTTTTAGATGCAACTTCTAAAAGCCGCGGTCTTTCAACTGCATTTGTAAACAGCCTTCAAGCTGCTTTCGGTGTACGCGAACCCGCAACAGCTTTAGTTTAAACACCAAAGCCGTGCCTAGCGCGATATCTTGGTAGTGTTAGTGCACGCCATATTTCCAGGGTTGCTCGTGTCTTATGATCCATAAGATACGCTAAGACTTTAGGACTGCGAGCTATGTACTTTTGTTTGTTTTTACGCATAGCTTCAAGTATTCAAACAAACTAAACCTGTAGAAGACTAACATCGATAAACTTGCGGACGTGGGGGCAGTACCCACCAGCTCCACCACAAAAGCTTGAACGAAAGTTCGAGCTTTTTTGTTCAGGAAATTAATAAAAATTGTAATTGTAGCAAGGTAAAATAACGTATTCCACTATTTTACTTTAGGCTTGAAAAGTATATTAAAGAAGCGTATACTATCTGTTATGAAGAAAGGCAAAAAATGAGAAGTGGTGTGTATTTACGACAGTCGTCCGGCTACAAAGCTTTTAACCCAAGTAAGTTACCACCAAATCCCGAGTTAAAGATCGATAGAGAAATGTTGGCATTAAACTCACAGGCAGATTTGGCTATTGGTCGGCTTGATAGCTTGGGCGATTTCATTCCAGATCCTGAACTATTTGTCTTTATGTATGTACGCAAAGAAGCCGTTATTTCGAGCCAAATCGAAGGAACACAAGCAACACTAGTTGACGTCCTTGACTACGAAGCGGGCAACCTAGAGGTTGACGAACGTTCAGATGTTGACGAAGTTGTGAATTATATTAATGCTATGAACTACGGGCTAAGCCAGGTGGGTTCAGGAGACGGTTTACCGCTAAGTCTCAGGCTAGTAAAAGAGATTCACAAAAGACTACTAGAGGGGGTAAGGGGGCAGAACAGAACACCTGGCGAATTTAGAACTACCCAAAACTGGATAGGCGGAAGCGCGCCAGGTAACGCAATCTACGTACCACCTGCCGTACACGATATGAAACCTGCTCTGTATGAATTTGAGAATTATATAAGAGAGTATAAGGACCTACCTCCACTTATTAGGACGGCTTTACTACATAGTCAGTTTGAAACTATTCATCCGTTCCTTGATGGCAACGGTCGAGTGGGGCGACTACTAATCACCTTTTACCTTTGCCATGAGGATATACTCAAGCGACCATTGTTGTATCTTTCCTTTTTTCTCAAAAAAAACCAACAGGAGTATTATGACCTACTCCAAACCGTACGAACCTCAGGTGATTACGAGACATGGGTTAAGTTCTTTTTAAGGGGAGTTATAGAAACTGCGGATGAAGCCGTGAGGACAGCCAAGTCCATTATTGAGCTAAGAGAGCGGGATAGGGCGAAGATGAAAAATTTAGGTAGAGGAATGAATACAGGCTTAACTCTACTGCACGAGTTATTCGCATACCCCACAGTTACCATAAAAACAGTCAACAGACTTACGGACTTATCCGATAAATCATCAAACATGCTAGTTGGGCGTTTTGTCAATCTGGGTATACTCAAAGAAGTGACTGGCAACAAGAGGAATCGCCGTTTTAGCTATACTGCGTACCTGGACATCCTGTCTACTAGATAGGATGCAGAAAATTCGGTTCTGCCGTTGACACGGAACAGGGGTTATGGTAAACTGGAGGCTATTGTTTTGATGAATCCGGGTTATTAGGACCTAAAAAAAGTTACTCGATTTCATTACCGACAATCGATAACACTACCTAATAAACTTTAAGGATTCATTTTTTAATGTCATATAATAACTATCACTCAAGTCGTCCGTCAGCCTTCGGTGGCAATCGAAAACGCGCCCGTTACCCGAGCAATACTCGGGGCAACCGTAGTGGCGGCGGTAATCGCCGAAAGTCACAGTACATCGACCCGGCCCGTTTTGTCCGCAACGCCAAAATAACAGAGGCAGAGGTTTACGAACCGACACATCAGTTCCAGGACTTTGCCATCGACCAAAAGATCAAGGCAAACTTGAGCGCGAAGGGCTTCGTAACGCCGTCGCCTATTCAGGACCAGACGATTCCGCTGGGCCTCAGCGGCGCAGACGTTATTGGTGTCGCTAACACTGGTACCGGTAAAACAGCGGCCTTTGCCATCCCGACAATTCACAAGCTCATCAATGATCCGCGTTCTCGGGCGCTGATGATTGCCCCGACTCGCGAACTTGCTGAGCAGATCGAGCAAGAATGCCGTTCTATCGGTAAAAGCAGCGGGCTGACTGGTGCGCTGCTGATTGGTGGCACCAACATGGGCGGACAACTGCGCGATTTGCGGCACAACCCGCGAATCGTCATCGGTACCCCAGGACGCATCAAAGATCACCTGGAACGCGGCAGCCTTGACCTTGCCAGGTTTAACACCGTTGTGTTAGACGAAGTCGACCGCATGCTGGACATGGGATTTGTGCAAGACGTTACGGCGATCTTGAGCAAGCTTGCTTATCCTCGCCAGTCGTTTTTCTTCTCGGCAACGCTTGATAACAAAGTAAACAACCTCATACAGACATTCTCTAGTGAGCCGGTGACCGTGACCGTCAAGACCAGTAACACCAGCGAAAATGTCAATCAAGACGTGGTGAAATACCGTTCTGCGGGCGAAAAGATGGACAAACTGCACGATATTTTGAGCAAAGACCACGTTGAGAAAATTATTGTCTTTGACGAAACCCAGCGTAATGTCGAGAAGCTTCACAAAGAACTCAGTGCTCGCGGTTTTGCCACTGACGCGATTCATGGCGGCAAGACGCAGGGACAGCGCCAACGTGCTCTCAAGCGCTTCAAAAACAGCGAAGTCAACATCTTGGTGGCCACCGACGTGGCGGCTCGCGGTATCGACGTAGTTGATATCACGCACGTCATTAACTATTCGACACCGCAAACCTATGACGATTATGTGCACCGCATTGGCCGCACCGGCCGAGCTGGCAAAGTAGGGCACGCCTTGACGTTTGTAAACTAAAAGAACTCTCCAGAAACAATGGCACTACAAGACCCAACCAAAATCCGAAATATCGCCATCATTGCCCATGTTGACCACGGCAAAACAACGCTGGTCGATGGACTGCTGAAGCAATCTCAGACATTCCGCGACAATCAGGCGGAGATGAGCCAGGATCTTATCATGGACAGCGGCGACCAAGAAAAAGAGCGGGGCATTACCATCACCGCCAAAGTGACGGCTGTCCAGCATGGCGATTACCGGATTAACATCATCGACACACCGGGGCATGCCGATTTTTCTGGGGAAGTCGAACGTACGCTCAACATGGCCGACGGCTGTATTTTGATTGTTGATGCTCAGGAAGGGCCAATGCCACAAACCAAGTTTGTGCTCAGTAAGGCATTGGCGGCTGAGCTCAAGCCAATCGTCATTATCAACAAAATCGACAAATCCGGCAGTCGGATCAAAGAGGTCGAAGACGAGTTGGCTGATTTATTCTTGGAATTGGCTGTTCACGAAGACCAGCTGCACTACCCGGTGTACTACGCCATCGGCCGTGAAGGCAAAGCATGGGATAGCGCGCCAGCAGACGCCAGTACTACTAGTGGTAATCTCGAGCCGATTTTTGCGGCAATTATTAAGCACATTCCGCCGCCGCAAATCGAGCAGGACAAGCCATTCCAGATGCTGGTCACCGCGCTGGCGTGGGACACGTTCAAGGGCAAGTACGCCATTGGGCGAATTACTCGCGGGAGCATTAAGGCTGGCGACCAGGTTGTACTGTGTAAAAAAGACGGCGCCCAAACAAAAGCCAAAGTCGACACGGTGTATATGAGTCACGGTGTGGCGAAATTTGAAGTTCCGGGCGGCATCGCGGGGGATATCGTCCAGGTGACCGGTGTGGCAGACGCCCAAATTGGTGAGACCATCGCTGATGCGAACGCGCCAGAGGCATTACCGGTGCTTGAGGTTGAAGCGCCGACATTGCAGATTTATCTTGGGCCAAACACCTCGCCGCTCAAAGGCCGCGAGGGCGAATTTACGACCAGCCGGCAAATTGGCGAGCGCTTGCAAAAAGAGCTGGAAACGAACGTCGGCCTACGCGTTGGCGAAGCCGGCATCGGCTTTTTGGTGTCTGGCCGCGGCGAGCTTCACCTGAGTGTTTTGATAGAAACCATGCGCCGCGAAGGCTTCGAGTTTGAAGTCGGCCGTCCCCAGGTAGTGACGCGCGAAAAAGACGGCATAATCGAAGAGCCTATCGAGGAACTGATTATCGAAGTACCAGCCGAACACGTCGGCGCAGTACAGATGGAACTCGGGGCACGCCGGGCCACACTGAAAGAGCAATTCGCTAGCCCAAAAGGTGTCACCAAGCTGGTGTATGCGCTGCCAACTCGCGCACTGCTCGGACTACGGAACATCTTGATCACCAATACCAAGGGCACGATTATTATGAACAGCCTGACCATTGGCTACGAGCCGCTGGGCGCCAGCCTGCAACAGTTGCGTAACGGCGTGCTGATTGCGTTTGAAGCCGGTACGACCACGCCATATGCATTGCAAACCGCAGCCGAGCGCGGTACCTGCTTTGTCGGTCCGGGCGAAACGGTGTACGCCGGTCAAATCGTCGGCCTCAATGCTCGCGGCAGCGACCTGGAAATAAACGTCTGTAAAGCCAAACACTTGACCAACATGCGCAGCACCAGCAGTGATGGCGTCGTGCAGCTGACACCGCCGGTCATACTCAGCCTCGAGCAATGCATCGACTTTATCGAAAACGATGAACTCCTTGAGGTGACCCCCAAAAACCTCCGCTTGCGTAAACGCGAACTCGACGCCAATAAGCGCAAACGCCAGAATAAATAACCGCTCTATCTTTTGCGGGGCAAACGTGGTACAATGGCGCTACTAGAAAAAGCTGCTAAGGTAACGGTTCGTTAACGGTTCTAGATAAATAATAAACAGTGTTCTTGGAGAGCAGCTCTGGTTGACCAGATTACTCCAGACAGACAAAAGGAGTAAGTAAATGGCAACTAAACTATTCGTAGGTTCCCTGTCTTGGGGTGTTGACGACAAACAACTGGAGGACTTCTTCGCAGCAGCTGGTAAAGTGGTCTCAGCAAAAGTGATTGTTGACCGCGACACCAACCGCTCAAAAGGCTTCGGCTTTGTTGAGATGAGTTCTGACGAAGAAGCTAAAAAAGCTATCGACGAGCTAAATGGCAAAGAGCTTGATGGCCGTCCTGTGACGGTTAACGAAGCCCGTCCTCGTGAGGAGCGACCTCGCAACGATTTTGGTGGCGGCAACCGCTACTAAATCGCTTGGTTGATAAAAGAGCAGCCTGGAAACAGGCTGTTTTTATTTGGCTTGACGCTTTTGCTCGATACCTCTAGGCTAAAAGATACGATGATACATAAAACAAAAAGGCTGGTAGCAACACTCCTCAAGCATCCCCGCGGCGAGTTGACCGCTCATGATGTCCATCATGCTCGCAAGTACATCGCCGCTTATTGGAACAAGCTGGAACGCAGGCACCCAAACGACGACGAAACACTCATCGGCTTGCCGCACTCGTACCTAGTACCGGCCTACGAAGAAGGCCATCCCTTTGATTTCAACGAAATGTACTACTGGGACAGCTATTTTATGGTCCAAGGCATGCTTGACGAGGCGCACAAGGAGCTCGTCATGGGCATACTCGACAACCTCATCAGCATGCAACAGCGTTTTGGGATTATTCCCAATGCATCGCGCACCTATCTGATGGGCCGCTCGCAGCCGCCGCTTTTGACCAGCTTTATCATGGACGTGTACGAGGCTTACAAGCCCGGTAAAAAATGGTTGGCAGACAGAATAGCCGTTGCCGAGGCCGAATACAAAACCGTCTGGATGGGTGAGGCCAAGCCGAACTGGCGGCAAATTCACCAGGGATTGAGCCGCTACTATGACATCAATATGCTGAATGATTTGGCTGAAGCTGAGAGCGGCTGGGATATGACGCCGCGTTTTGGGCGCAAAGCGCTTGAATATGTGCCGGTCGATCTCAACGCGCTGCTCTACAAGTACGAGATGGATTTTGCTCGAACAGCTCGTATTTTTTCTGATGAATCAACGGCGAGGCGGTGGGAAGCTGCCGCCAAAAAGCGCCAGCAAACTATGGACAAACTGATGTGGAGCGACCTCAAAGACCTGTACTACGACTATAATTTTGCCAAGCAAAAGCGCGGCCCAGTATCATCATTGGCGGCATATTTTCCGATGTGGGCTGGCATGGTTGACGAATCAAAAGCCAAAGATTTAGTGCACAGCCTGAAAAAGTTCGAACAAATAGGCGGCCTGGCGACAACCGAACCGCAAACGATACCGATCAACTCAATCGTGCCTGGCACTATGCCAACCCAGTGGGCCTATCCGAACGGTTGGGCACCGCTGCACTTCATCACCATTCAGGCGCTCAGGCGCTACGGGTACGAGGAAGACGCGCGCCGGATTGCTATGAAGTGGCTGGCAACAAACCTGGACTGGTTTAACAAAAACGGCGTATTTTTAGAGAAGTACAACGTCGTCAACCCCGAGAAACCACCCGCCAAAGGTGTCTACCCAAGCCAAACCGGCTTTGGCTGGACCAACGCCATCTTTGAAAGATTGTGCAGAGAGTATATAGACCAATGACCCAGACCCTACCGAAGCAGTGCGCCGAAAAGCTGGCGTTTGATAGCCAAAAGCAAGCCAACGCAGCCGCCCTGACCGCAGAGCTTCAAAGAGCAATCAAATTAAAAAGTTACCAATGCAAACACTGCAATCTGTGGCATCTGGCCACCAAATACGATTAGCCAAACCGCTTTTGGTTATTGAAAAGCGAACGTGTATTATTAGCTCATTAACAAAATCTCCGGAGGGTTATTATGTCAGTAGAAAATATTTACCGAGCCCAGCTTGCAAGGCCTGGTGATCGAATCATTACTGCTCTTGACGGTATGGATTGGACTCAAGCCGAGGCACAGGCAGAAGAAATAGGTGAAGTTGTTGGCTTGGCTAAAACGAACGCCTTGCACCAACGACTAGGCTCAGATCACGCCGTACGTACTCTTGCCGATCACGGTTTGCTAACGATGCTTGACTCCAAGTACCATGACATACCCGAAACTGTTAAAGCTCATGTTCGCGAAGCCACACAATCCGGATCTTCATTAATTACAGTTCACGCTAGTGGTGGTCAAGAAATGCTGAATGCTGCAGTGGCTGGTCGAGAAGAAGGGCGTGATTTAATTCGGAATCCATTTATGCGTAGCGCGATAGAAAAAGTAGGCGGCGTCCTAGGGATTACCGTACTCACCTCTCTTGATACCGATGATTGTGTTTCAATATACGGAATTGAGGAAAATGACCCTGAAGCTAAGAAAAAGAAAGTGGTTCAATTTGCCAATATGGCACTTGAAGCCGGTTTTGATGGTGTTGTTTGCTCGGCAGTGGAAGTAGATGCAATCCGCGCAAACAGCAATTTTGATAGTTTGTTAACGGTTGTACCAGGAATTACCCCACCGTTTGCTAAGAAGGCTGGCGACCAAAAAGCCACCGGGACACCAACAGATGCGATAAATCGAGGGGCTGACTTGCTTGTTATCGGGCGGGGAATTACAAAAGCTAAAGACTACGGTCTCACAAAATCAGAGGCTGCTCAGGCAATTGCTGATGAGATAGGAGCGGCCCAAAAAGGTGGAAATGAATAATGTCTGAAGCAAGGGAAAAGCTAGTAGTCGGGCTTTATGACACAGGTGTTATAAGGTTTAGTGACTTTGAGTGGACGTTAAAATCAGGACGGAAGTCCCCATTTTACTTTAATATTCGTCCTGCCACCTCAGTAGATTATCAAAGTAGCGTCAGTCCTGCACGACAAATAGAAATCAGGGATGAGCTGGTGAGTGCATACTCAGAAGCCGTTGATGAACTAGGCGGCGACTACGAACACTTACATGGAATTGCCCAAGCGGCAACAGTGCTAGGCGGTTTAGTTGCTGCACAAAGAGGTGACTCCTATGTCTGGGAGCGTATTGGTAAGAAAGACTATGGGGCACATGCTCAGTTCGAAGGTCATGCCCGTGATGGCGAACGGATTGTTACAGTCGATGACGTTGTTACAGATGGCGCTTCGAAAATTGAAACAGCGAAGAAACTGGAAGCATCCGGTTTTGTGGTCGCTGGCCAGGTAATAGGCATGGACAGGGGAGAGGGTGGCATAGAGAATGTCAGAGCGGCTGGCTATGAAGTGGGAGCTGTTATGACGCTCAATGGCGCGGCAGCCACCCTATTGGAGGCTGGGCGAATTGGCAATCAAGAAGTTGATTGGGTGGCGCAGTACCATCAGGGCTTACGAGACGACGGTTTATTGTAAGTCTAGATAACTCTAGCGAGAACTGGTAAACTACCTCTGTGAATTATTACGTAACGACCTCTATTCCCTATGTGAACGGCGAGCCGCATCTGGGGCATGCGCTGGAGTTTGTCATGGCTGACGCCCTGGCCCGCTATGCACGCAAGCAAAAAACCCCGACCATTTTTAGTACCGGCACCGATGAGCACGGCGGCAAAATTGCCGAAAAGGCCAAAGAACTCAAGCTGGAGCCCAAGGCCTTCACCGATCAAGTCAGCCAAAAGTTCCGCGACTTACAAAAAGAACTCAACATCAGCAACGATCGGTTTATTCGTACCACCGATGCCGGGCACGAGCAGCGCGCTCAGATTATCTGGAAGGCACTGGCCAAAGACATCTACAAAAGTAGCTACGAAGGCTGGTACTGTACCGGCTGCGAAACATTTGTCACTGAAGCGGTCGTCAAAGCCAACAACGGCGTCTGTCCGGACCACAACCGCAAATACGAAAAGCTCAAAGAAGAGAACTATTTCTTTAAACTCAGCGCCTATGCGCCCAAAATCAAAGAAGTTATCGAATCCGGTGCCTACCGCGTCATACCGGCCAGCCGCAAACACGAAATCTTAAATATCATCAACGACGGACTGACGGACATCAGTATCTCACGGCCCAAAGACAAAATATCGTGGGGTATCCCTGTGCCTGGCGACGCATCGCAGGTCATGTACGTCTGGTTTGAGGCGCTGATGAACTATATCACCGTGCTCGGCTACCCAGAACACAAAGATTTTAAGGAGTTCTGGCCGGCGAACGTGCACGTCATCGGCAAAGACATATTGAGGTTTCATGCGGCGATTTGGCCGGGCATGTTGATGGCGCTCGGCGTGCCGTTGCCAAAGACCCTGTATGTTCATGCCTTTATCCTGGATGAAAAAGGCCAAAAAATGAGTAAATCCATTGGTAATGTTGTGACGCCTCAGGAAGTCTTGGCAAAATATAATGCCGACGTGTTCCGCTACTATCTGCTACGACATATTCCAAGCTATGATGATGGTAACTTCTCGTTTGCCAAGCTGGAAGAGGCCTACAACAACGAGCTGGCGAACGAACTCGGTAATGCTGTCCAGCGAACCGCGGCCATGATACAGCGGTATCAAAACGGGCTGATTGGCGATATTCCGCCGGCTGGCCACGATCTGGCACCGTACGACCAGGCAATGGAAGATTGCAAGTTTGACCGCGCGCTCGATGAAACCTGGGAGCAAGTTCGGGGACTGAATCAGTACATCGAGGAGCAAAAACCCTGGGAAATCGCCAAGGGCAATGATGCAGCACATCTGCGCGACGTATTGGCGTACCAGGTGAGCTGTTTGCTGCAGATTGCCGATATGCTGGAGCCGTTTATGCCTGCTACAGCGGTAAAAATCCAGCACATCTTCGCCGAAGGCGTATTGCGCCCCAGTGAAGGCACCTTGTTTCCTAAAGCCGAAACAGCACAGTCACCAAGTCAAAAAGTCACCTAGTCACATGGCCAAAATTAGTAACTTCGAAGATATTATTGCTTGGCAATATGCGCAGGCCTTAACCCTGGCTATCTATAAGGAGCTTCGTGCTTGCAGAGATTTGTCCTATCGCGACCAAATACAACGAGCTTCTATCTCAATCATGAACAATATTGCAGAGGGTTTTGACAGAAGAAGCGATAAAGAGTTGAAGCAGTTTCTTTATATTGCCAAAGGTTCATGCGCTGAAGTCCAGTCGATGTTCGCAATTTTTATTAAGAAGATAGGCTGACCAGATGACTAGGAAACCGGGTAACCAGGCGACCAAACCAGCGCAGCTGGTTGATACCCATTGTCACATTCACTTTCCGGATTATGAGCTTGACCCCGATGAAGTCATTGCCGCTGCCCAGCACGACGGTGTGACCAGACTTCTATGCGTTGGTTGTACGCTGACAGATAGCGAGCTCGGTATTGCAATGGCCGCACAACACGACAATATCTGGGCCAGTATCGGCTTGCACCCCCACGAAGCTAAGCATTACGTCAAGAACGAGGAGCTGCTGCAGCGGTTCCGCAATCTGGCTGCTGCACCCAAGGTTGTGGCGATTGGGGAATGCGGTTTGGATTACTACTACGAGCATTCTTCGAAAGAAGACCAGAAAGAACTGTTTCGTTATCAGTTAACACTTGCTCAAGAGCACAATTTGCCACTGATTTTTCATGTGAGAGAGGCCCCGCACTCGGCTTCAGCCGATGCAAAGTCGGCTTTCCATGATTTTTTGGCCATCCTCGATGATTTTGAGGGGGTTCAGGGCGTGGTCCACAGTTTTTCGGCAGATAGACTAACTCTTGACAAATTGCTCGCCAGAGGGCTTTATATAGGCTTAAACGGCATTATGACCTTCACTAAAGATAAAAAACAACTGGAAGTCGCCACAGCAGTACCGTTGCAAAAATTACTGATTGAGACAGACGCTCCATTCTTGACTCCTGTACCCTTTCGTGGTACAATCTGCCAGCCGAAGCATGTGCGTGTCACAGCCGAGTTTTTGAGTAACTTACGAGGGGAAACGCTTCAAGAGTTCTCGCAAGCCACGACACGCAATGCGCAGGAATTATTTACAATAACGTGAGGTAATATAACAACGGTGAGTACACAAACGCAAAGTCCCGAACAAGAGCGCAATCTAAGCGAAGTTAACCAAGGTATAACTGAACGGGTTCAAGCCATTCTGGCCCTCGTCGGTAATACTCGCGCTGCTGCCAATGCCATTCCTGGGGAAACTTCTATTCCAGACACCGTCCCTTATGTACCTCAAGCCCCAACTCCAGAAACACCGGTAGCTCAATCGGCCGTTAAGGCAAGCGTTGAGCTCAATATTGCGGAATCACAGAGGAGTGTCGATGAAGCCTTTAATTAAGCGTGCGCTCGGTTCGATGATGTCGCAGCGCCAAGAAGAGCAACGCGCCAAGCTGTTCCGAAATCTGATGCGCCACGAAGCCCGCATTGGCGGTACACTGTTTGGCGATGTGCCACAGAATCGCCGCCGCGAATTCTTTTGCCTTGATGAACACACTTGGGTTTGGCACGAAGAATGGCTGGACACAAACGGCAAACAACAGATCATGATGACCCGCTACGATGTGCGACCTGATGGGATTTTGAAGTCACAAAATGGCAGCCACTACCAGCGCGTATCAAAACAAGAAGCGGAACGATTAGTATCTGCAGCCGACCTGTATGCCCAAAGAGTTCGTCAAGAAGTCTACAACTTCGTTTAGGTCCTAAACTTGGCAAGACCGGCTAGATCGCCTAGGCTACGAGTATGAAACAACGCAATGTATATCTAGATTATGCAGCTGCAACCCCTGTGGATGCGGCAGTGAAAGATGTTATGTTGCCGTTTTTGCAGGAGCAATTTTATAATCCATCGGCACTGTATCTGGCGGCAAAGGATGTCAAGCAGGCGCTCGAGTTAGCTCGCCAGCGCGTCGCGCAAGTACTCGGCGCTCGTCCAGGCGAGATTACCTTTACCGCCGGCGGGACAGAAGCGAATAACCTCGCGATAGCTGGCATTATGAATCAGCACCCAGGGGCAGACTTGCTCATCAGCGCTGTCGAACATGAATCGGTGAGGGAAGTCGCTCGCACTTACGGTGCACAGGAAATTGCTGTCGATAAAACCGGCGTTGTGCAGTTGGAGCAGCTCAAAAAACAGCTCAGTGATACAACGGTGCTGGTGAGCATCATGCTGGTGAACAACGAAATCGGCACCATTGAACCAATCAAAGAAATCGCCAGTATCATACAGCGGGAGCGCCTTCGTCGGCAGCAAACGGGCAACGCGCTACCGATTTATCTGCATACCGATGCTTGCCAGGCAGCAAACTTTCTTGACCTGCACGTTCACCGCCTCGGTGTTGACCTGATGACCCTCAATGCCGGCAAGATCTACGGGCCAAAACAGGCTGGCCTGCTATACGTGCGAGCTGGTATCACACTACGGCCGCTCATACACGGTGGCGGGCAAGAGCAGGGACTCAGAAGCGGCACCGAAAATACCGGTGCCTGTGTTGGTTTTACCTTGGCACTCCAAGAAGCCCAAAAACAGCGCCCCGCCGAAACCACGCGTCTTGGCGCACTCCAAGAGTTATTTATACAGCTGCTTAGTACCGCTCTGCCGCAAGCTGTGGTGAACGGTCCGATCAAACGCCGGGTGCCAAATAATGTGCACATAACGATTCCGGGACAGGATAACGAACGGCTGTTGATGGAGTTGGACGAACGCGGCATTATGTGTGCAACTGGCTCAGCCTGCAGCGCCAGCAATGACGAGCCGTCGCATGTCCTCAAGAGTATTGGCCTGAGCGACGATGCTGCTCGCTCCAGCTTGCGATTTACGCTTGGGCGGGCTACGACCGAAGCCGATATCCGCTACACCGTGAGTAGCCTGCAAGACATTGTGCCAAGCTCATCGTAAGGCACACCCTGAAACACAAAAAGTTTTACAGCGACTCTATATTCACAGACCGCTGTTTTTAGGCTATAGTTAGAGCCAGTATAGCCATAAGCAAAAAGGTGGGAGCCTACAGACAATATCGTGGAACTCTGGCAACTAATTCTTATCACTGGTTCTCTGGTGAGCGCCGCAGCCGGATTTATCTGGATGGCGCTGCATGTCTCGGCATTGCATCATAAAAAAGGGAAACCATTGCAAGAAGAGCTTGGGTTGCAGGCCGAACAGGACATAGAGCGTATCTTTACTAACGAGTTCCGAGAAGAGTTACGAAACCGCGGCCGACTACATTTCGAGAAAATCATCAACGAAAACGCCATGTTCCTGCAGCAAGATTTGCGGCTGACGACGTCGCAAATCAATGAATTCATGAAGCAGGAAATTGCCAAGACCCTGCAAGAAGAATTCAAAAAATACGAACAATCAATTACCGATGCCAAGCAGCTGGCCATCGAATCGATTGACAAAACCCGAGCAGCGATTGAGCAGCAGCGTGAACTGTTGAGCGCCGAGCTCAAAAAGGAGCTCGCAGAAGAAAAAGTTCGCTACATGGCCCGGTTTGAGAAAAATATGGCTGAGATTATCAATCACTACGTGCTGGCCGCTATCGGGGATCAGATTAGTCTGGATGACCAGTTGGAATACATTTTGGCTGATCTTGAAGCCAATAAAAAAGAAATCTTAGACGATGTCAAAAATGGGGCATGAGATGGCAGACCAAATTCTCCTACCAGTTACAGTGACGAGCAAGCCAGCCGTTATTCGGCTGCAGCGTGAGCTTGAGGCGCTTGATACCGCGCTGCAACAGGCCAGTTTGCGAAAAACAGGCCAGACGGTTCAGCTACCCACAGTGACTCAAGCGCTTGAAGCGCTGGCCCAGGCCAACAACGGCAATCTCTTGCAGACCGCTGATAGACTGGTGCTAAAACAAGGGCTGGATTCGCTGCTCAAGAAGGCGCCGGTGGTACATATTAGCTTTGCCGATGCCCCAAGCCAAAAGTTCCTGGAGCGTCTGACGACCTGGTTTCGCCAAGAGATAGATGCCACCACATTGGTCGAGGTGGGCTTGCAGCCAAGTATTGCCGCTGGCTGCACGCTGCGCACCACCAGTAAATACTTTGACTTATCACTTCGGCAAAGCTTGGCGAGCAAACAGCCGATGCTACTGGAAAAACTACGGGGTAGTTCGCAATGAGCGAAAACAAACACTTCGATACACTGGTTGCTGCTGGTAACCCGGTCGGCGAGGTAAAAAGCGTCAATAGGTTCTTGGTCACGGTCAAAGGCTTGCATCCGGTTAATCTGCGGGCGCTAATTCTGTTCGAAGACGGCAGCAAAGGACTGGTGCACCGAATATTAGACGAGCACGTCCTGGTATTGCATCTTGGTACAAAACCGCTTGCTATCGGCACGGTTGCAGTCGTGCAACACCAAGAACTGGTCTGCAAAGTGGGCAAAGATCTGGTTGGACGGGTCATGTCGGTGACCGGCGATCCGCTTGACGCTAAAGGGGCCATTGCCTCGGACGCAGCCTGGCCGGTGTTTAACAAAGCACCAAAACTCCACGAGCGCGCCATGCTGAATACCCAGCTTGAAACTGGCGTGACGGTGGTTGACTCGCTGTTTCCGCTGGTGCGGGGTCAGCGTATTGCCGTGATGGGTGATAGCAAATCGGGCAAAAGTACCCTCGCGTCCCAGCTGGCAATCCACCAGAAAAACACCGATGTGGTGGTCGTCTATGCCATGATTGGCAAGCGGCCCAGCGAGGTCGACGCGCTGATATCACGCCTGCACGAGGCCGACGCACTCAAAAACTCGGTGGTTATCGTATCGACCATGTTTGAGTCGCCGGTGCTGAGTTATATTGCGCCGTACGTGGCATGCGCGGTTGCCGAATATCTGTGGCAACAATGCGACCAGGAAGTCTTGCTGATTTATGATGACCTGACGGCGCACGCCTTTGTGCACCGAGAAATTTCGCTGTTATCGGGCACGAGCCCAGGCCGCGATTCCTACCCGGGCGATATGTTCCACGCTCATTCGTCGCTACTCGAACGAGCAGGCAAGCTCAAAAAAAACGACAAGTCCCTTACCTGTCTGCCGATTGTCCTGACGCCAGGCGGCGATATCACGTCTTACTTGTCGACTAACATCATGTCCATTACCGACGGTCAGTGGATACTTGATATGAACGTATTTCATGAAGGCGTGCGACCGGCGGTCAGCACGGGCCTGAGCGTCACCCGTGTTGGCGGCCGCGGTCACAACAAGCGCCAAAAGCAAATCGCCGCGCAACTTTTTAAGGCACTGGGCGCCTACGCTCAAGCCCAGGAATTTGCTCATTTTGGCTCTGAGCTGGCCCTGGCGACCAAGCATGACATGGAGCTGGGCAAGCGCATTCTGGATATTTTTACGCAGGCGCCCAATCAGACCCATAGTGTCGTTGCTCAACAGTTGATGCTCGACATCGTGCTGGGCTTGAGTGAAGGCCAGAATGTCGATGCGCATATTTTGCGGGCCAGTGCCGATGAATTCGCAGCCACGGTTAAAAAAGATGATGATTACCAGAAAGCTCGCGATTTGCTCAGCCAAAAAAGCTTATTGGAGCTCAAGAGGTAGGCGATGAATAAAACACAAGATATTAGCGCACAAGAACAGGCTATGCACACACTCGTGGGCCTGACTAACGTGTTTGAGGGTATTGCCAGCATGCGCATTGCCGAAGTTAAAAATCAGGTGGTCCAGTCCAAAGAGTTCTTTAGCGAGCTGTGGCATATCTATAAACAGATACGTGTAAGCAGTGAATTCCACTTTGGTCGCGGCGGCGAGGAGTCGATTGATAAAGACTTGATTATTATCATCACGGCCGAGGGCGGCTTTAGCGGTGACATCGACCAAAAGCTGATAAGCTTGATGCTGCAGGACTACGACGAAAAGCGGCATGACATTATTGTGGTTGGCCATCATGGTGCCTTGCAGCTTGTCCAGGCCAATATCCATTTTCAGCATTACTACAAACTGCCGAGCAAAGACCGCGATATCAATGTCGGTCCGCTGGTCGCGGCCGTCCAGAAATATCGCTCGACCACGGTGTACTACCAGACGTATGTGTCATTGATGGTGCAGGACGTCAAGCGTATTGCGCTGTCGGCCGTCGTCCAAGAGCAAGGCAAGGCAATCGAAGAGGGTGATGAGGAGATTAGCGATAAGACCTATATTTTTGAACCCAGCGCCTACGCGGTTGTCGATCATCTGGAACGCTCCATGCTGTATATTGCTCTGGAACAGGTTATTTTAGAGTCAAAACTCGCCCAGTATGCCAGCCGCTTTCGAGCTATGACGACCGCGCACGATAAGGCCAAGGCTTCGCTGCAAGATATTCGCCTTCGCCTGAACCGAGCCAAACGTGCCAGTAAAGACGAGCGGCTTAAAGAAATCATGAACGGACTTCGCGAGGCACAACCGGTATGAGTCCCGTTAGAAATCATATGAAAGACGAGAAGATGCTGAAAAAACAACACAGTATATTAATTGCAACAGGAGATTTCTAAGGTTATGAGCGGCGAAGTAAGGACAGTCAAAGACCTGGTCATCGAAGTTACTTTTGACCAAGACATGCCTATAAGTGGCGAACTGTTGGTCGTCGATAACCCTGCCAAAAGCGTGTTGCTGGTCGACAGCCTGCGCGACGGCAATGTTGCCGTGTGTCTGAACGTTCATTCTGACATGACGATCCAAAAGAAAATGGGTGTGACACGTACCCAAAAAAGCATCGAAATTCCGGTGGGCGACCCGGCCATTGGGCGTATTTTTGATGCACTGGGCAATCCACTCGATGGTCAGCCGCCGGCAGCGTCGGATCAGACGCGCAACATTTTTGCGTTGCCAGCGCGCCAAACACAGTTTGCCACCCAGAAACCAGAAATACTGGAAACCGGCATCAAGGTGATTGATTTTTTTGCCCCTTTTGTCAAAGGTCGCAAGGTCGGCATTATCGGTGGTGCTGGCGTTGGTAAGACGGTGCTCACTATGGAGCTGATCCACAATATCGCCAAAAGCGGTTCCGGACTGAGTTTCTTTACCGGTATCGGCGAGCGCATTCGTGAAGGGCACGAACTCTACGAAACGCTCAAAGAGCGTGACTTGCTCAAAAACACCTGCATGTACTTCGGCCAGATGAACGAAAACCCGGTACTCAGAACGCTGGTTGGCATCGCTGCCACGGCGTCGGCAGAGTACTTCCGCGACCAAAAGAAGAAAGACATTTTGTTCTTTGCCGATAACATGTACCGCTACGTCCAGGCTCGCAATGAACTATCAACAATTCTGGGCCAGATTCCGACCGAAGGCGGCTACGAGCCGACAATTTTCTCGGACATCAAAACCCTGCAAGACCGCTTGAGCTCCAACGAAAACGGCTCGATTACCTCTGTTCAGACCATCTATGTACCCGCCGACGATGTTAACGACCCGGCGGTGCAGATGATTCAGCACGAACTAGACTCGGTGATTGTACTGAGTCGAAAGGTTGCCGAGCAAGGCATTCGTCCGGCGGTGGATCTTATCAGGACTCGCTCTTCACTTCTTTCGCCCGACATTGTCGGCGATCGTCATTATATGCTCAGCGTGCAAGTGCAAGCGTTGCTGCGCAAGTACGAATCGCTCAAGGGCATCATCGCGATTATCGGCGAAAACGAATTGTCACCGGCAGATCGTGGCGACTACGCCAAAGCCAAGAAACTTATCACCTTTTTCTCACAGGAGACGCACGTGACCGAAGACATCAGCGGCAAACCAGGCGAGTACGTGACGCGTGAAGACATGCTCAAAGGCGTCGAGGAGATCTTAATTTGAAACTAGAAACTAGAAACTGGAAAAAAGAAAGAAAGATAAATTCTGATACTCTGTTTTTTGGATTCTGTTTTCTATATTGTGTTGAAACGGAGCTTCAGCCATGGTGATGCGGCAGGACGCTAGCACTGGGCAGTTGGTTGAATCGAGCGAACAGCCGGCGGTTGCGCCCGACAAGAAAAAAGATCTCAAAATCCATGTCAAAATCTATTCACCGTTCAAGGTTTATTTTGACGACGAGGCCGATAGTATATCTGCCGAAAACGACACCGGCCCATTTGATGTGCTACCTAAACACCACCGGTTTATGACGCTCCTCAACCCGTGCGATATCGTAGTGCGGCTCAAAGACAAAGAACAACGCATTCGCATTACTCGTGGCATCATGCACGTCCGCGAAGACAAAATCACTGTGTTTTTAGATGTCTAGTTTAAGACGCGAATTCTCTTAAAATTTTTGCCGCTTAGCCCTTGAATATCAACATCTTGCCACTCAAACATTACTTTCTTAAGTTGGCTAGGCGAAAGAATGATTTGACGGAAACTTTTGTCTCTAATTTTCAAGACCCCAGCTCCAACCCAGAACTTCATAACAGAGTCCTTCGTTGTGCCAACAGAAATAGTCGTGCCAGAGGGCAATGGCTGAGTGAATGCCATGATCTTTTCCGGGCGACCTTTATGATACTGAGGCTCGGCTTTTGTGTGCATGTATGCGTTGTGTAGGTGAAAAACTCTCTCTCGCCATTTCGGGTCTTTCAGTTGCTCCTCAGTCGGTTTAGCGTTTAGCTCAACCATTGCCAACTGTTCGTCTGTAAGCTCAGGTAAGCCACCGGGTGTTTCTACTGTTATTTTCTTAAGGTTTTTCTGTAGTGATTCGTCAAAAGCTTCTTCTGAATCGAACTGACTACCAACAGTAGTAATAGTCATCTTTAAATTCTTCGGTTGGTGTGACCTCAAGAAATCTATAAGACCTCGATATGTTTTTATGTAAGCTTGAACATCCCTCATGTCGATATTGTCTAATCTGTTGATGATGTAGTCGTCGACAAAGAAGTCGAACCAAACGCCTGGCTCGTAAATTTCGCAGACAGGCTTTACCCATTTTGTGTAATACATGAGGGAAAATAGCTCAGCCCAGTCAACCTCGGGTGATTCTTCAAGGCGCCATAGCTTATATGCTCCGTGCAAGAACGTGATATTTATAGGCTCATTTTTCTCTACATTAAGGTGAATGGCATTCTTTATATATTTTTGCAGAGCCTCATTTGCAGAATATTTTCGAAACTTCTTGGACATGATGATTTTATAAATGGTCTCAACCAGCTGTTCTGTGCCGGTGGGCTTTTCTAAGTCAGCAGGTTGCTTCAGTTCATCAAGTTTCGATTGGATATATTCTTGTGCTGTCATAATAAATTGGAGATGCGGGGCAGACATGAACCTACCGTATGTAGCTTTGCAAGCTACCACCTATTCTCGGTCACCGCATCGAAGATAGTATAGCAGACTCTGGAAAAACAGAGGTAGATTTGTTAAAATAGTTAGGTTATGGCAAAAACTGTGCATGTCGGTATGAGTGGCGGAGTTGATAGCTCCGTTACGGCTGCTCTCTTAAAACAAGAGGGCTATACCGTCGTGGGCGTGTATATGAAAAACTGGACGAAATCACTGCCTGGCTTTGCCTGCCCCTGGAAAGAAGATTTTCAGGATGCCAAACGCGTCGCCGTGCAGCTGGGCATAGATTTTAAGGTCTTTGACTTTGAAAAAGAGTACAAGCACAAAGTGGTCGACTACATGATCGCCGAGTATAAGGCTGGCCGTACGCCCAACCCCGACATCATGTGCAACCAAGAGGTGAAGTTTAAGTTGTTTCTAGAGACATGCTTGGAGGACGGCGCTGACTTCATTGCAACTGGCCACTACGCCAGAGTTACCAAAACCCAAAACCCACAAAACACAAGTGTGAAAGGTCCGTCCTTTCACGCGGGGGTGGGGTTGGGTATGGCGAAAGATGGCAACAAAGATCAGACGTATTTTTTGTACAGAGTGACAGAAGAGGCACTAAGTAAGACGTTGTTTCCGTTGGGCGATTACACCAAACCGGAAGTTCGCGAACTGGCCAAAAAGTTCGGGCTGATTACCGCCAGCAAAAAAGAAAGCATGGGTATTTGTTTTGTTGGTAAAGTCGGTATCAAGGAGTTTTTGCAGCAATACGTTAAAACAACACCAGGCAAGATTGTTGACCAAAATGGCGTCACCGTTGGTGAGCACGATGGGGCAATTTTTTACACCATCGGTCAGCGCCAGGGTCTGGGCGTGGGTGGGGGCTTGCCGTACTACGTAACGGGTAAGGATATGAAGAAGAACGAAGTGTATGTCACGACCGACCTGAGCGATAAGCGGCTGTGGGCGAGTGAGCTGACACTGACAGATGTGCATTGGATAAACCCCGAAGTACAACCTTCGGCTGACTACAGGGCGCACCCTAATCAGGATGGGAAAAAACTTAACACGTTAAGCATTCGTACCAGACACCGTGCGCCGCTGATTCACTGCGAAATAATCGAAAAAACCAAAAATACTTTACGTGTTAAGCTTCTGGAAGAAATCCGCGCCGCCACTCCCGGCCAATCCGCCGTTTTGTATTCCGGTTCAGAGTGTCTTGGGGGCGGTATTGTTTTTTAGCCTTGCTCGCTTGAACTCCACCGTTATTGACGTATAATTACCATAAGTAGTAAACAAGGAATCCGCATAAGGCAACGACAGCATGGCACGTCTACCAATACCAGGCAGTGATGATGGGGATTGGGGTGATATCCTCAATGACTTTCTTCAGGTTGCCCATAATTCAGACGGAACCATTGATGCCTCTGGCCTCACCACCGCGACCACTTCATCTGCTGGCACCATGTCTGCCACAGACAAAACCAAACTCGATGGTATCCAAACCAACGCTACTGCCAACAGCTCAGACGCCACTCTGCTGAACCGTGCTAATCATACCGGGACGCAACCGCTTTCAACCATCTCTGATGTGACGGCTTCGGCTACAGAGCTTAACTATGTAGACGGTGTCACCAGTTCAATCCAAAACCAGCTGAACGCCAAACAGCCAGCCGATGGTGACCTCACCGACATCTCCGTCTTAGACCCATCAAATGATGATATCCTTCAGCGAAAGAGCGGTGAATGGACCAACCGCACACCAGCCCAGCTCAAACTAGACCTTGGCCTCACAAAGGCTGATGTAGACCTTGCCAATGTGGATAACACCTCTGACGCCAATAAGCCAATTTCGACTGCCACGCAGGCGGCACTGGATAATCAAAACCCCGAAAGCCGCAATACTCACCGAGACCGGCACCTCGAGAGTTCTATCCCTGACCGACGCCTGGGATTATATTCGGCTCACCAACGACACGTCTTGCGACATCACCGTACCAGATAACGAAGACGCAGCGTTTGCGGTCGGCACACAGATTTACTTGCGTTCAGTCGGCGGCGGAACATACACGGTGGTGGAAGATGCAGCAGTGACGGTAAATCCGCCGAAAGATGGCACGCTGGTACTCAACGGTGACACGGCCTTGATAAAAGTTGGCACCGATGAATGGGATTTGGTAGGAGCAACAGTACTGGCATGAGCCTCCTCGCCGCAATCAAGGCTGGTGCAACGCACACAGTTCCATTTGACCCTCTTACTCTTTGCAATCCGCTTCATGCTGGCTGGGCGTCCGACCCTGACTGGGATATCGCTGATGGTACCCCGGTCTCGGCATGGCCGAACCGCGGCAGCGTCGGCGGCAACCCCGCCCAAGCCACCGAGGCCAACCAACCGACCTGGCAAGAGTCCACCATCAACGGGCGGCCAGGTGTCGTGTTCAACGGCAACAACTTCCTGACCAGTTCTATTGGTGTCGCCAGACCCCTTTCAATGATGTGCGTTAGTCGGTTGAATGTTTTGACTGGTACGGCTCGATTCTCGATCGGCCGTGGTAGTGGTGGTTCTGGTATAGGAATGATGAACGGACCTGTATGGGGATACTATTCGAGCGAATACTTCTCTAGTGGAGTCGATGCCGATACAGCGGACCATATTCATACGCTTACATTAGTAGGTAACACGGGGGTTCTGCTTGTGGATGGGGAAATCGTGGTTTCTGGATCGGCCTCCTCACTCACATCCCTCTCTCTGGGGGCGAGATCGACCGGGGCCAGTCAGTGGGTTGGCCCCATCACCTTCTACGCCATCTACGCCGGTGACGTAACCACCCACCCCGACTACGCCCAACTCCTGAGCGGCCTTGGCAATTACTACGGCATACCCCTAAGCTAACAGAGACACCCTGGAATGCAGCGGGATTATTATTTAGCGTAGCCGACAGCCTGTGGGGTGACCTCAACAGCAAGTTCCGGAAACTCTTTTTCAAGCTCAGCGATCATTTCACCCGCCATATCAGCTTCAACTGCACGTACTGCACAACCGACTGCACCCGCGGCAGAGAAAAGGGTGCTGTTTATAGCTTCGGGGGTGTCGTTAACAAAGTGTCTCAACGATCCATAGAGCAAAGAGATTTCTTCGTTCGATAAATCAAGCGCTGTTTCTTTTGGTTTTTTCTTACCATCTTCTTCCTCTTCGCCAAAACCATTTAGTTGGTTGATAGCAACAGCCAGGAAGGCCGGCTTTGTTCGCGCTTCTGTATCTCCGCGCACGCTATGAACAAACGATCCGAGTGCGTCACGAGCAACAATCTGTTCACGAAACTCAACGTCAGTCCTTACTTCAAAAGTAACACTTGTTTCGCCAGAATCAACTTGCTCGAATCTCATAATTGAATATACCCTACTGTTTTTGAAGTGGCTTGTCAATTTTATTCCAGGAAGACACCCTGGAATTATGTGGATAGTTCAGCGGTCAGAATTTTGGACAGGGCTTCGATACTGTTAAATTCGTAAAATGCAAGGTAAGCCAGGGCAAGTTCCCGGGCGCTCACGTTACGTAAGCTAAAACCCTTGCCTATAGTACTGATCAATATGGCATTAGCAAGCATGCGTCCGGTTCGCTTATTGCCATCTTCGAAAGTCTGCAGATAGGGCACAAGGCTCAGAGCAAGCAAACTCCTTACGAATGGATCAGTGAACCGGCTCATAACTTCGAGTATTCGGCTGGCACTCTCGCGGAGTTGCCGGGGGCTTGCGAGCGGAGTGTAGTTACTGGCGCTAATTTTGACAAGTTTTTTTCTGACGCCAGATGCTATGCCAAGATTACGCCCGATAATTCTGTGAAGCTCCTCAATAGTGGCGAAGTGTAGCTTGCCCCTAAATAAATCAGGGTGCTCGACAATAAAGGCTATCGCATCTTTGTGGTTGAGAATCATCTGTGTTTCGAACTCTGTTCTACCCTTGGCTTTGATGCCCTCTGTTAGCAAAAGTTGTGTGTCGAGCAGCGTGTACGTATTGCCTTCAAGTGCAGACGATTTCCATGACAATTCTACCGTTAGATACTCAAGATCTTTTGCGGAAATTGCATGCT